>JAWLCO010000166.1:0-6799 GCA_041687075.1 Hyphomicrobiaceae bacterium
CCCACCAAACTCCCACGCACCATGATCATCCGGCAACGGTAGCCCTCCACCGATTCTCGTGTAACATGCAGGATAGTGCATGTCGGGAGGCGAGCGCATGGGCGAGGCGGCCATTGACAAGGTTGCAGAGACCGGGGGTGAGCTGAAGAAGCAGCATCTCATCGACCCGGAGATCTGCATCCGCTGCGGCACGTGCGAGGAGACCTGCACGATCGGCGCCGTCACGCACGATGATACGAACTACGTGGTCGATGCCGAAAAGTGCAACTACTGCATGGACTGCATCGGCCCCTGCCCGACGGGCGCCATCGACAATTGGCGGGTTGTGCGCGCGCCTTACGACCTCGTCGATCAGTTCGGCTTCGCGGAGCTGCCGGCCCAGGAGGAGTTCGAGGATGCGGCAGCTGAAGCCATGGAAGCGATCGAGGCCGAAGTGGCGGCCCTGCTCGCAGCGGCGCACATGGGCAGCGGGGGCAAGCCGGTGGCGCCCGCATCGGCCGGCAAGCCGACGGTGAATCTCTACACGCGGGCCAAACCGGCCGTGGCCACCGTGCAGGGCAATTACCGCATTACCGCCGCCGACGCGGAGAGCGACGTCCGCCACATCGTCCTGCAGTTCGGGGACGTGGTGTTCCCCGTGCTCGAAGGGCAGTCCGTAGGCGTTGTCGTACCGGGTGAGCGGCCGGACGGGCGGCCACACGACATTCGCCTTTATACCGTCGCCTCCTCCCGCGACGGCGAAAAGCCGAACGGCAACAACATCGCGCTAACCGTGAAGCGTGTGCCGGGCGGCATCGGCTCCAACTACGTCTGTGATCTGAAGAAGGGCGACACGGTCGAGATCACCGGCCCGTTCGGCGCCACGTTCCTGATGCCCAACGATCCGGCCGCCAACATTATCATGATCTGCACGGGCACCGGCTCAGCGCCATTCCGCGCCTTCACCGAGCGCCGGCGGCGGGCCATGCCGGGGGCGTCCGGCCGGCTCGTCATGTTCTTCGGCGCGCGCACGCCGGAAGAGCTGCCCTACTTCGGACCGCTTCAGAAAGTGCCGCCGAGCCTGCTCGAGCAGCACCTCGTCTACTCGCGCGTGCCCGGCCAGGCGAAGGAGTACGTGCAGGACCGTATGCGCGCGGAGGCCGAGCGCATCGGCGACCTGATCGCGGCGCAGGAGACGCACGTCTTCATCTGTGGGCTCAAGGGCATGGAGACGGGTGTCGACGAGGCGCTGGCCGACGTCTGCCGCAGCCGCGGCCTCGACTGGTCCGAAATCAAACCCGCCATGCGCGCCAGCGGGCGCTATCACGTCGAAACATATTGAACCCCGAATCCGAAGACGTGCCCGCAACCATCTTGCGCGGAACCGCTTCGTATGCGAGCCAGAAGTGTGGGGCGCGGCTGGCAAGTCGTGGCCCTTCCGCGCGAGAATTCCTGTAGGATATGAAGGTCTGTCGTTTCCCGGCGCATGGGACAAGTCCGGGGGTAGCAAGGGAGGAAGTCATGGCCACAGAGAAGCTGAGCGGCGTCTCACGCCGGGGAGTTCTGAAGGGCGCCGCTGCGCTGGCGGCTGCATCGGCGGTGCCGACAGGCTGGGCCATCGCCCAGGCGCGGCCACTGAAGGTCGGCCTCATGCTGCCCTATTCGGGGACCTACGCGAAGCTCGGCGAGAACATCACCACCGCCGTCGAGATGCTGATCGCGGAGAAGGGCGGCAAGCTCGGCGGACGTGAGGTCGAGATCATCAAGCTCGACGACGAATCGAAGCCGGAGCTCGCCCCGCAGAACGCCGATCGCCTCGTCAAGCGCGATCAGGTCGACGTGGTGATCGGCACGGTGCACTCCGGCGTGCAGATGGGCATCCATCGCGTTGTCCGCGAGACCGGCACGCTGACGATCATCCCGAACGCTGGCAACGTCGCGGTCACGCGCGAGCTGTGCGCACGGAACGTCTATCGCACGTCCTTCACCAACTGGCAGCCGGCCTACGGCATGGGCCTCGCCATGGGCGAGCGCGGCGTCAAGAAGGGCGTCTGGGTGACCTGGGACTATGCG
Source organism: Hyphomicrobiaceae bacterium (assembly GCA_041687075.1). GTDB lineage: Bacteria > Pseudomonadota > Alphaproteobacteria > Rhizobiales > Hyphomicrobiaceae > ZC4RG25. The sequence goes on from JAWLCO010000166.1 coordinate 2,053, forward strand.
GCGGGTGCCGAATCCGGCCAGGGCTTCAAGGACGGTCTGGAAAAGCATGGCGGCCAGATGATCGATATCCTGAAGCTGCCGTTTCCGCAGACGAACTTCCAGCCGCTCCTGGCGCAGATTCCGGGTCTCGACGTGGAGGTCGTCGGCGCGTTCTTCGCGGGGGGCGGAGCCGTGCAGTTCGTGAAGGAGTATGCCGCTGCCGGCATCAAGGTGCCGCTCTGCGGCTCGGGCTTCCTCACCGAAGGCACCCTGCAGGCGCAGGGTGAGGCCGCCGAGGGTGTCGAAACGGCCCTGCATTACGGCGACGGGCTCGACAATCCAAAGAATGCCGCGTTCCGTAAGGCTTTCGCAGAGAAAGCGGGCCGCGATGTGGACGTCTATGCCGTGCAAGGCTATGACGCTGCCCAGCTTCTCGCCATCGGCATGGAGGCGGTGAAGGGCGACATCGAGGACGAGGACAACCTGCACAAAGCCATGGAAAGCGCCAAGATCGACAGCCCGCGCGGCCCGATCTCCATGTCACCGTCGCACGAGGTCATTCACAACATCTATCTGCGGAAGGTGACTGGCAGCGAGAACAAGGTGGTCGGCATCGCGGCCGAGCAACTCGCTGATCCCGGCACCGGCTGCAAAATGGCGTAGGGATAGGGGCGAATAGCGAAATGGCGAATAGCGAATAGGGCAGGCGTGGGATCGTGAAGTCGTGAGCCAGCACGATTTCACGATTTGGCGATCTCACGACCTCACGAGATATCCCTATTCGCTACTCGCTATTCGCCATTCGCTATTCACTCATGGAAATTGCCGGCCTTTTTGCCCAGCTCCTCAACGGTGTGCAGTACGGGCTACTGCTGTTCCTGATCGCCAGCGGCCTGACGCTGGTGTTCGGGGTTATGGGCATCATCAACCTGGCCCACGGCTCGCTGTTCATGGTGGGCGCGTACACGGCGTTCGTGGTGACGAGTGCCACCGGCTCGCTGTGGATCGCGCTGCCCGCGGGCATAGCAGGCGGGATCGTGCTCGGGCTGCTGCTGGAGCGCTTTCTGTTCCGGTATTTCTATCACCGGGAGCATCTCGACCAGGTGCTGCTGACCTTCGCCCTCATTCTGCTGTTCGAGGAAGGCCGGTCGCTGCTCGTCGGCAACGATTTCTATTCCGTGCCGATCCCGCCCGCGCTCGACTTCTCGATCCCCATCACGGAAGGCTTCAGCTACTCGGCGTATCGCTTCGCTGTTATCGGCATCTGCCTGCTGGTTGCGCTCCTGATGTTCATCTGGATCGAGCGGACCCGCCTTGGCGCCACGATCCGCGCGGCTGCGGAAAAACCGGAAATGGTCGACGTTCTCGGCATCGACGCGCGGCGTATCCACCTGACCGTATTTGCCATCGGCACCGCGCTGGCGCTGACGGCCGGTGTGCTGGCTGCGCCGCTTTACTCGGTTTACCCGAACATGGGCGATGGCTTTCTCATCATATCGTTCGTGGTGGTCGTGATCGGCGGGCTCGGGTCGGTTTCGGGCGCCTTCTGGTCCGCCCTGCTGATCGGCCTCGTCGATACGCTGGGCAAGGCTTACCTGCCTGTGGTCGCCGGGCTTTCGGTCTATGTGCTGATGGCGGCCGTGCTGCTGTGGCGCCCGTCCGGCCTGTTCGGGCCGCGGTCGTCATGAGCGTAGGACGTTGCGTGAGAGCCGATGTTGCCTGAAACGAAATACGGCTGGATGGGCCTTGGGCTCGGCGCACTCGTGCTTGCCGCGGTCCCGTTTCTGGCACCGTCTCCCTACTATATTGAGCTCGGCACATATGCGCTGATCGCCGCGATGCTGGCGCTCAGCCTGCAATTGCTCGTCGGCTGCACCGGCCTCGTCAGCCTCGGGCATGGTGCGTTCTACGGGCTTGCCGCCTACACCGTTTATCTCATCACGCCGGACTATGAGGGGCTGTCCATCTTCCTGACACTGCCCGCCGCGGTGCTCGTGGCCGGGCTCGCCGCGCTTGTTGTCGGCGCCCTGTCACTCAGGACGCGCGGGTTCTTCTTCCTGATGGTGACGCTCGCATTCGGGCAGATGATGTTCTTCCTGTTCCACGACACCAAGATCGGTGGCGGCGCGGACGGCGCATTCCTCACACGGCCGATGCTGTCGCTGTTCGGCTTCGAGCTGCCGCTTACCCGGCGCCAGCGGCCGGTTGCGATCTATTACGTCGGCCTCGTGCAGATGGTGCTGATGTACCTGGGGCTCGCCTTCCTGCTGCGATCGCTGTTCGGCCGCGTGCTGGAAGGCATCCGCGTCAACGAGCACCGGATGCAGGCCATCGGCTTCAATACGTATCGCTACAAGCTCGCTGCGTTCGTGATTGCGGGCATGCTGGCGGGCGTCGCCGGGCACATGTGGGCCATGCACCGCGGCTTTGTGAACCCCGAGCTCGTGGGGTGGCACCGCTCGGCCGAAGCGCTCCTGATGCTCTTGATGGGGGGCCTGCATACGCTGCACGGACCGATCCTCGGCGCTCTGGCCTTCACCGGCCTGGGCGAGGTGGCGCAGATGCTCACCGAGCGCAAGCTGCTGGTGGAAGGTCTGGTCATCCTGTTCGTCGTACTGGTCCTGCCGAAAGGATTGAGCGGACTGCGGCTGCCGCGCGAATGGCGGCGCTCCATGCCGACGACAGCTAAAGAGGCCCCATCCCAACCCGCCGCTGAGAGCCTGCCCCATGGCTGAGGCTCCCTCGACATCCGACGCGCTGCTGGCGACGAAGGCGCTCAGCCGCAACTTCGGCGGGCTGGCGGCCGTACGCGATGTCACCATCCGCCTGCACCGGGGCGAGCTGCACGCCGTCATCGGCCCCAACGGCGCGGGCAAGTCGACACTGGTGAACCTGCTGTCCGGTCATCTGGCGCCGACAGCAGGCAGCATTCACCTCGACGGCCGCGAAGTCGCCGGCGAGCCAGCGTGGCGCATGACGCGGCTCGGCATCGGCCGCTCGTTCCAGCGTACGAATCTGCTCGGCTCGCTGACGGTACTGGAAAACGTCCGTCTCGCGGCGCAAGGAGTGGCCGGACTGCCGGCGACGCGCCTCTTCCGGCCTGCCGCGCGCGAGAAGGCCCTCATCGAAGTGGCGCACGAAGCCCTCGACCGCGTCGGGCTGGCCGACGCTGCCCATCGCCCGAGCGGCCTTCTCTCCCACGGGGAGCAGCGCCAGCTCGAGATCGCCATGACGCTCGCGACCCGGCCGCGCGTGCTGCTGCTCGACGAGCCGCTGGCCGGCATGGGGCCGGAGGAGAGCGAGCGCTTCACGCATCTGCTCAAGGATCTCGCGCGGGAGCACGCCGTGCTGCTCATCGAGCACGACATGGATTTCGTGTTCGCCGTCGCGGACCGGATGACCGTCATGGTCGACGGCACTGTGCTTGCTGAAGGCCAGCCGGCCGAGGTGCGCGCCAACGCGCAAGTGCAGCGCGCTTATCTCGGAGGCCATGCGTGATGCCAATGGCCGCCGATCCCACGATGCCAATTCTGACCGGCCGCGATCTCCACACCTATTACGGTTCGAGCCACATCCTGCGCGGCGTGTCGCTGGACGTGCGCGCCGGGGAGACGATCGGCCTGATGGGCCGGAACGGCATGGGCAAGACCACCCTTATCCGCACGCTGATGGGCCTCGTTGCGCCGCGCCACGGACGGGTGCTCGTCGATGGCCGCGATGCGACCGGGGCACCGACGTTCCGCCGCGCGCAATCCGGCATCGCTTACGTGCCTGAAGGCCGCGGCATCTTCGCTTCGCTGACCGTTGCCGAGAACCTCGCCATCGCTGAGCGCGACGACCTCAACGGCAGCCGGACGTGGACGCAGGAGCGCGTGCTCGAGCTGTTCCCGCGGCTGGCCCAACGCATAACCAACCGCGGCGATCAGCTTTCCGGCGGTGAACAGCAGATGCTCGCCATCGGCCGCGCTTTGCTCACCAACCCGCGCCTGTTGATCCTCGACGAGGCAACCGAAGGCCTGGCGCCGATCATCCGGGACGAAATCTGGCGCACGATCGCATTGATCCGCGAGGCGGGCATCGCGACACTGATCGTCGACAAGACGGTGGAGGCCGTCACCAGCCTTGCCGATCGCGTCATCATCATCGTCAAGGGCGAGGTCGCCTTCGAGGGATCGCCCGCAACGCTTAAAGGCGACCCGGAACTGATGCACCGGCACCTGGGCGTCTGATCCCAACCCAACCCGGGCAATTCTCCCGTCATGCTGTTTGCGACCATAGACGGCCAGCAGATCGAGTATCGCCTGATCCCGGGGAGCACGCAGGAGCCGCCGGTCGTGCTGCTGCACGAGGGCTTGGGCTGCGTGGCGTTGTGGCGGGACTTCCCGGACATCCTGGCCAGGCGGCTCGGTGCGCGGACGCTCGTCTATTCTCGACTCGGGTATGGCCAGTCAGGCCCGCTGACGGCGAAGCGGACCCCTGACTTCATGCACTACGAGGCGCTTCGAACGCTGCCGCACCTGCTCGACCAGCTTGGTCTCGACAATCCACTCCTCGTCGGCCACTCCGACGGCGCTTCGATCGCCTTGTTGCATGCGGCACTGGCAAACAGGCCGGTGACAGGGCTGGCGCTTATGGCGCCTCACGTGATGGTCGAGGATGTTACGGTCCAAAGCATCGCCCAAATCCGGAGGAAATACGAAACGACCGACCTGCGCCAACGACTCTCGAAGTACCACGCGCACGTCGACGACGCTTTCCTCGGCTGGGC
>JAWLCO010000167.1:0-6786 GCA_041687075.1 Hyphomicrobiaceae bacterium
ATGCTGGCCAAGCGCTGCTCCTACGCGCTGCACCTCGGCCTCACCGAAGCGGGCATGGGCTCCAAGGGCATCGTCGCCTCGTCGGCGGCCATGGGCATTCTGCTGCAGAAGGGCATCGGCGACACGATCCGCTATTCGCTGACACCGGAGCCCGGCGGCGACCGCACGCTGGAAGTGCGCGCCGCGCAGGAGCTGCTGCAGACGATGGGGCTGCGCACGTTCGTGCCGACGGTTGCCGCCTGCCCCGGCTGCGGACGCACGACCTCGACGGTGTTCCAGGAGCTGGCGCGCGACGTGCAGGAGATGATCCGCGAGCGCATGCCGGAGTGGCGGGAGAGATATCCGGGCGTCGAGGCCCTCAATCTCGCCGTCATGGGCTGCATCGTGAACGGCCCCGGCGAGTCGAAGCACGCCGACATCGGCATCTCACTCCCAGGCACCGGCGAGCAGCCCGCCGCACCGGTGTTCATCGACGGCAAGAAGGCCGTAACCCTCCGGGGACCGCAGATCGCGGAGGAGTTCAAGGCGATCGTCGAGGAATATATCGAGAAGCGGTTCGGGGCTGGTGCTCGCGACGGAAGGCGCGAGGCCGTCTAATCTGCGGAACACTCCTTAGAGCTGACGGTTCAATTCGAACAACTCATGTTCGTGCGGCCATGACGAGAGCTTTCCGCCAAGGCAATTGCGTCGAATGGAACTGGGGACCCGGCACCGGTCGGGGTCGCATCAGCGAGATTTTTCGCGAGAACGTGACGCGCACTATCAAGGGTAAACGCATCACGCGAAGAGCCAGCGTCGGGGAGCCGGCCTACCTTATCGAGCAGGACGACGGAGACCGCGTGCTCAAGTCCCACAGTGAGCTGCGAAAGGTTTGACCCGTTCACCGTTGCGGTCACAATTCCTCAAACAACACCGTCGACAGATACCTCTCCGCGAACGACGGCACGATCGTCACGACGCGCTTGCCGGCCATCTCCGGCCGTTTGCCGATCTGAACCGCGGCCCAGATGGCTGCCCCGGAGGACAGGCCGACAGCGATGCCATCGAGGCGCGCGACCTTGCGTGCCATGTCGATGGCCGGCTGGTTTTCGACCGTGATGATCTCGTCGATGAGCGACGTGTCCATGACCTCGGGGATGAAACCGGCGCCGATCCCCTGCAGCGGGTGCGGGCTGTGCGTGCCGCCCGACAGCACGGGACTGAGCGCCGGCTCGACGGCGACCATCCGCAGCTCAGGGCGCCTCGGCTTCAGCACCTGAGCGCAGCCCGTGAACGTGCCGCCCGTGCCGATGCCGGACACGATCACGTCCACCTCGCCGTTCGTGTCGCGCCAGATTTCTTCTGCGGTGGTCCGCCGGTGGATCTCAGGGTTTGCCGGGTTGGTGAACTGGCTTGGCATGACCGAGTTCGGATTTTCTTTCAGCAACTCCTCGGCGCGCGCGATGGCGCCATTCATGCCCTTTTCCCGCGGCGTCAGCTCCACCTCGGCACCGAGGTATGCCAGCATCTTTTGCCGCTCGATCGACATGGATTCCGGCATCGTCAGGATCAGCCGGTAACCCCGCGCCGCCGCGGCGAAGGCGAGTGCGATACCGGTATTGCCGGAAGTCGGCTCGACGAGTGTGGTGTCCGGCCCGATCTTCCCCTGCTTCTCCAAGTCGAGGATCATGGCGACGCCGATGCGGTCCTTCACGCTCGCAAGCGGATTGAAGAACTCGAGCTTCAGCACGAGGTCGGCCGCCACGCCCTCCTCGGCACTGAGTCGCGGCGCCCGCACAAGCGGCGTGTTGCCGATCGTTTCGATGATGCTGTCATAAATTCGCCCCCGGCCCGGCGGGTCGAAATGAGGTTCTCGTTTGGTCTGCTGCTGCATGATCTCTTAGCTCATCCAACCATATCCATGTGGAACGCTGGCGGAATGGAAAGCCGCAACACACCGCTCCCGTTCCCCGCCGCCACGCACCATTGCAACGGGAACGGCGCTGGAGCGATCGTGCGGCGCTTTTCGCATAGAGATAGGGAGGGGACAGCAGTCGGCTAGAGCTTCACAACGAGTTCTCCGGACCACTCCTCCGCCAATTGGGCAGCAATCTCCTGCCCTTCCTGCTGCCAGCGCTGGCCGGCATCGCCATCGCCGAACCCTGAACCACCAGGATCATCCGGCTTGAACGTCTCCTGCCATACGTCATCCCATTGCCGCAGGCGCGCGAGCAGCGCATCGGAAAACCCGAGTGCGGCAGGGTCGACGTTATCGCCCGTTTCGTCGTCCCACGTCGGCCAACATCCGTATTCCGGCGCGAGGCGGAGACGGTCAGGGAGAAGCTTGAAAAACTCGTCCGCAGGCCCGACCTCGCCAGCTCCCTCACTGCTGCTCCAGGCGCCGGACTTGGCACTGCGAGGCATCCGCACGAACCAGTTCGCCCACAGCGCTGCAGTTACCGCGCTTATCACCAGCGGCTCGACGAGCCACGAGAAGCGGCCGAGATCGACGGGCCAGGGCCAGTACGAGAGCACGCCCTGCGCCTGCGCGTGCACTACAAAGGCGAATGCCGCAAGGTAGATCACATACGCATTCTGAGTCTGGTTCCGGCCTTGCTGCTCCTCAACCGACTCGGAGGGCAGGGCCTTTCGCGCCCAGAGCAGATAGCCGCCCTGAACGATCGCATTCGCAGCAAAAAACACGGTTGCCCACGGGCTGAGCGTCATCAGCGCGAGGCCGCTGGCGAACGTCAGGCATCCGCCCAGGGTCAGCACGCGCGATCGCAACCTCTCTTTCGCGCTAGTCTTCTCGAGCGTAATCGCCTGCAGCACGACATCGAGCAGGCTGTCCATCGCCATGCGCCTGAGCACGACGACTCCGGCAAAGACATAGAAGGCGCCAATGGCGACCGCGATCCATTTCATTCCACCCTCCCCCAGCGAGCCCCGCACTCTAGACTGACGGTCAGCTTGCGTGCAGCACTTATCCCGCAGCGTGTTGTCCGCCAGCGGATTGCATGCTGGACCACGTCCCACTAGCCTCGTCCGGGTGCCCACTCATGTGCGGAGCAGATGAACTCGCGATGAACCTTTCGCTGACGCTCCAGACCGTGGCGCGGTACGTGCCTGACCGGCCCGCCATCACCTCCGGCCACGAAAACCTCACCTACGCCCGGTTCGAGCACCAGGCGGCGGCCATAGCCGGCGCGCTGCTCGGACGGCACGGGCTGAAACCGGGTGAGCGCGTCGGCATCGTCATGGAGAATTGCGGGGAGTTCTTGCCCGTTCTCTACGGCATCTGGCGTGCGGGGCTTGCCGCCGTGCCGATCAACGCCAAGCTGCACCCGAAAGAGCTCGCCTGGATTCTGGCCGACAGCGAAGCCCGCCTCGTGATCGCGACGCCCGAGCTGGCCGACCGCATGACGGCACAATCGGGCGAGTCCTGGCCGACGATCATCGCCACCGGCTCGCGCGATCATGCGGCGCTGCTCGAGGGAGAGCCGGTCACGCGCGTGCCGGGCGGGCCGGAGGACGAGGCATGGCTCTTCTACACGAGCGGCACCACCGGGCGGCCCAAGGGCGCGGTGCTGACCCACCGCAACCTGCTCTTCATGATCCACACCTACACGGCGGACATCGACTTCATCGGACCACAGGACACGATGGTTCACGCCGCGCCACTGTCCCACGGCGCCGGCCTCTACGGCCTCGCCCATGTGGCGCACGGCTCGCACAACGTCGTGCTCGGAGGGGCCTTCGATCCGGAGCGCGTGCTGGCGGCGTTCACCGCGTTCCGGAATGTCAGCCTGTGGGCGGCTCCGACCATGATCGTGCGGCTCATCAATCATCCGCGCGTCGGCAGCGCTGACACCAGCGGGCTGAAGACGATCGTCTACGGCGGCGCGCCCATGTATCTGGCCGACCTGAAGCGCGCCATCGAGCTGTTCGGACCGAAGTTCTTCCAGGTCTACGGCCAGGGCGAGAGCCCGATGACCATCACCGGCCTGACGAAAGCCATGCATGCCGATGCCGCCCATCCCGACTACGAGGCGCGCCTGTCCAGCACCGGCGTGGCGCGCACCGGCGTCGCTTTCCGCATCGTCGACCCGGACGGGCACGACCTGCCGCCCGGCGAAATCGGCGAGGTCATCACCCGCAGCGACTGCGTCATGCAGGGCTACTGGAACAACCCCGAAGCCAACGCGAAATCGCTACGCGACGGCTGGCTGTGGACGGGCGACCTCGGCAGCGTGGACGATGCAGGCTTTCTAACGCTGAAAGACCGCTCCAAGGACCTCATCATCTCCGGCGGCACCAACATCTACCCGCGCGAGATCGAGGAAGTCCTTCTGACCCACCCCGACGTGCTCGAATGCGCCGTCATCGGCCGCCCGCATGCCGAGTGGGGCGAGGAGGTCGTCGCCTTCGTCGTCGCGCGGGAGGGCGGCAAGGCGACGGCGGAGGCTCTGGATGCGCTGTGCCTCGACAACATCGCGCGCTTCAAGCGGCCGAAGGCGTATCGGTTCGTGGAGGCGTTGCCGAAGAATAACTACGGGAAGGTGTTGAAGACGGAGTTGAGGGGGTGGCCCCGAGATTAGCAATTTCGTATGCTACAATCTGCCGCAAGAAGTCTCCCTCCTGACTAGCATTCCGATGAAGAAAAAAGCCGCGAACCCAATTATTTTCAAGTCCGGATTGAGCCTTGGCCAGAACTCAGCCGAAGCTGATGATGAGTTCCTGTTTGACTGCTTCGTTGAGCTCGACACTCACAGGCTCTTGGCCGACCTCGACTCGCCAAAGATGATTCTAGCTGGTCGCACCGGCGCAGGCAAAACAGCCATCATTAGGTGGGTTGGCCGGAACAACGCAAGAGCAACGGAAATTGATCCATTCGAGGTGTCGTTGAATTATGTGTCAAATTCCGATATTATCCGGTTTCTCCACGCCGTGGGGGCCGACCTGGATCTCCTATTTCAAATTCTCTGGAAGCACATATTGTGCATAGAATTTATTCGAATTAGATATGACGTGATCGATGCAGCCAAATGGTCTTATGTCTTTAGCAGAATCGCAGACTCCTTCGGTTGGAATCCTAGAAGGCAAGCGGCTTTGCGATACTTGCGCGAGTATGATGGAAAGTTATGGCTAACGCTGGATGAAAACATCAAAGAAATTACGGAAAAATTTAACAGAAAACTGCTTGCGGAGTTTGAGGCAGACTATAAGAAGTTGAAATCAAAAGTTAATTATGATCGGGGCGTAAGTCGGGAGAAACGAGCTGAAATCATAGCTCGATGCAGAAAAATCATAACGCCTGATCAGCTCGCCGATTTAGCTAAGTTGATCGAATTGCTAGCTGATGACACTCCCAAAGACTCGGGAGCAAAATATTATTTGCTGCTGGACAAATTAGACGAAAAATGGGTCGACGATCAACTGCGCTTTAGACTAATTAGAGCGCTAATTGAGTCTCTCCGTTCTTTCCGAAAAATCAGAAGCCTTAAACTGGTCGTTGCTCTTAGGACTGATGTCCTCGAGCGAGTTGTTATGGAGACAAGCGACCTTGGGTTCCAACGAGAAAAATACGACGATTATGTGGTGCCTCTCGAATGGCGGAAGGAGGAACTTAGGCTTTTCATATCAAAGCGAATATCGACCCTGGTGAAGAGGAAGTATGCTGGGCGTGATCTGGGTTTTTCGGAGCTCTTTTGTCGAAAAGTTGAGGGCGCTGACCCGTTTGACTACATTTGTGAGCGGACGCTGAACCGACCTCGTGACGTTTTGGCATTCTGCAATCTTTGCTTGCGATTTGCTGTTGGGAGCCAGGAGGTTTCGGCGAAACATATAAAGGAGGCGGAGCGCGAGTATTCGAGGGTTCGGCATCAAGCGCTTGTAGATGAGTGGAGGAGCGCATTTCCAACGCTCCCTATATTGCTGCATTTTATCGCGAGCAACGGCGCAAAAGTGGAGCTGGGGAAAATAGCCACTCGTCAAGTTATCGAAGACCTCGTGGTGAAGATTTGGGGTGATGAAAGTTTGAAAGTGGATCCGTTGTACAAATCAGCAGAGACGGTTGCGAACACGCAGCAAGTAAATGCCATTTTGGATTTCGCGAGACAGGCAGTATCTATTCTATATAGGGTTGGCGCGGTGGGAGTTAAGCTGAAGCCAACGGACAAGCTGATTTACGCACACAGAGATACTCCAATAATTCCAGAATCTCTCCTTTCGGAGAAGACCCAGATTAGGCTTCATCCGATGCTGCATCGAGCGCTTAATGTTGGTGGTGCTGCCGTGGAAGCCGCCGATTGAATGTTTAACTACCCAGAAAACTTCCAATAACCCGACCCGGAACTCCCACGGGTCGCAGCCGAGGTACTCGTATGGCTGGCCGCCGATCGGTGTGCCGCAAACGACTCATTCCGAACTCGCCTTCGTGTCGTCCACGATCCAGTGGCGGATCTCCTCCAGCGCATGTCGGGGACCTGCGCGTAGCGGGTGCGCAGAACCTCGCCGACCTCGGCTTTGCCCACGCGGCGGCGGCCTGCCGGGGCGTTCGGGCCGCGAGCCATCAGCCACTCGCAGTCGTCGGTGAAATGGGACGGGAGGGCGTCCACGTCGTGCCGGTTGACCCGTCCTGAATCTGGTCGAGCAGCTCGATCGTGACCTTGCGCGGCATGGCTGGGCTTCCCCCTGATCTGTTGTACCCCCACCAAACTCCCACGCACCATGATCATCCGGCAACGGTAGCCCTCCACCGATTCTCGTGTAACATGCAGGATAGTGCATGTCGGGAGGCGAGCGCAT
>JAWLCO010000168.1:0-6701 GCA_041687075.1 Hyphomicrobiaceae bacterium
TGACATCGCTCAGCGTGCGCAAGCCGGCGCGGGGCAGCTCGCAAGTCCCACTTTAGCCCCAATCCTCGGCAACACGGGGCTTCCTGAGCCTGGCCGGGTTTGTCGGGCTTTTACAAATGCGCTGTACTGGAGCAACGAAGGGTGCGGGTGAACTTGGCCGTCGCGACACGGGCTTCGCGCCTTGCGGGCACGCTGTACCGCGCTGGCGTTGCTGCCGTTTCTACACTCGTTCTTCTGGGATCTTTTGCTGCGCCAGCCACGCCTGCGATCGCTCAGGCGCCTGACGGAACCGTGAAGGCGCAGCATGGCGACTGGCAGGTCGTGTGCAAGCCGCCGCCGCCCGGCGCGAAGAACGAGACGTGCGCACTGGTGCAGAGCGTTACCGCCGAAGACCGTAACAACGTCGGCCTGACCGTCTATTTCCAGAAGTTCTCGAACGGGACCCGCGTGCTGCGCGTGTTCGCGCCTGTCGGCGTGCTGCTGCCGCCGGGCCTCGGGCTCAAGATCGACGGCGAGGATGTCGGCCATGCGCCGTTCCTGCGCTGTCACGCCTTCGCCTGCTACGCGCAGGTTGTCGCCGAAGACCAGCTCGTCGAGCAGCTCAAGAAGGGCAAGACGGCGATTTTCATCATCTTCCAGACCGAGGAGGCCGGGATCGGCATCCCTATTTCTCTCGCCGGTTTCTCGGATGCGCTGACTGCGCTTCAGTAGTGCGGTCTCACGCGCGTAGAGCCCTGAATTTTCTGCCTGATTCACTTCCCCGCATCGGGCCCGCCGCAAATGAGGCCGATCGTGCCCGGCAGATTGCGCGATCGAGTTGCTGATGCTGCCTTTGATTTGCCGCATCAAGCCGCTTAAGGGTCGTAAAGCCGCCGGCAAAAAGCACGGTTTCTCTCCTGCCTTCCGCCATCTTGCGCGGCTAAGAAGGCCGTGCAGGAGGACGAATTTCATGCAAAGCACCCGCCGAACGACGAGCCGGAAGAATGTAAAGCGCACCGCTGTCGTGATCGCCGATTCCGGGGCCCACCGCTCGCACCTCCTGCAGTCGTTTCACTTCTCCTGCCGGCGCAAGATCGCCGAGATCGCGAGCCGCGCGGCCTGCTTCGAAGAGCTTGCCGAGACATTCCCCGGCCTGCTGTTCGCGCTTGCAACGGACTACGGGACCGTCGAGGCGCGTCGCGCTGCGATGGCCCATTTGCTGGCTGGCTCGCGCCTGCGCGAGGCGGCCAATGCTCTCGGCCTGCCGTGGTGGATGCGCAAGCTGCCGCCGCAGGCCTTCAACAAGCGGCTGGAAAGCATTCCCAACGATCCCACGTTTTCGGCACGTGTCGTCAATGTTCTACCCGAAGGTTCGGCGATCTCGGCCAAGTGGCTGGACCGCGTCTTTCTGGCTTACCGCACCTGCGGGGCGGACTTTGCCCTCTGGGTGGCACGGCACGACCGTTTCCATGCCCCGCTGCTGACCGATCCGGCCCTGATCTACGTCGCAGCCTGGGCCTGGTTCGCCGGACAGCCCGATACGCTGGGAGCGCGGCTTCTGCGCCGGCCCTGGACACCCACCATGAGCCCGCGCCGCGCCTTCGACGAGCTCACCGCCTGGCGCAAGCGCGTACGCCTTGCTTTGACGCTCAGCGCGCTCGAACGGGAGCCGTGGCTCGTCGACGGCTCTGCACTGGGATACGACTTCGTCGAGCTGCAGACGATCGAGGACTTCATCGCCGAGAGCGATGCCATGGACAACTGTCTCGATTCCTTCTCTGAGAAGCTCGAGTCGGGCACCAGCTACGTTTTCAGCATCCGCCAGAACGGCGTGCCCGTGGCCGACATCGAGATCGGTGCGCATCCCATCGAGCCCAACCTGCCGACGATCGTGCAGCTCAGGGCACCGCGCAACAGGCGCGCACATCCGCAGATCTGGCGCGCCGCCTATGCCTGGCTCGGCAGTCAGATGCTGCGCCCGGCACCACCGCTGGTGATCAGCTCGGCCGCGCGCCGGCGCGCATGGCGGGCACTGTGGAAGCCGTATCTTTCGGTGCTCGAGCCCGCCGACCGGGCCCAATTCGAGACCCTGGCAAAGGAGCTCGACAAGCTGCGGTCGCGGCGCGTGCGCACGCCGCGGGCTCGCAAGAGATCTGCTGCGAGCGTCACTCCGGCTGCTGCCGAAGCGACCGGCAACGCAGACTGACGACGGGTGCACACGCCCTTTGGCCGTCCACCCTCTGCAAGCGGTACTCCGCAGATACGGAACCCGCGACTTGGTGAGCCGCCGGAAGATTCCGAATCAGCGCCGCACCGGTTCATGCTGCGGCGCATCCTTGAATGACAGGTGAGACGTGTTCGCCGGGGTCTCGAATGCACCTCGAGTCGGCGGCGGCTCCTATTCTGCCGCTTCCCGCAGAACTGGAGCAGCCGCCTTCACGTCGGCGTCGACGTGGCTCTCGAACTTGCTGAAGTTCTTGTTGAACATGTCTACGAGAGCCTTGGCCTGCGCATCGTAAGCTACCGGATCGGACCACGTCTCGCGCGGGTTGAGGATCTTCTCGTCAATGCCCGGCAGCGCGGTCGGCACCTGGAAGCCAAAGGTCGGGTCGGTCCGCATGGACTGCTCTTTCAGGGTGCCCGAGAGTGCCGCATTGAGCAGCGCGCGGGTGACCTGAATGGGCATTCTGTGGCCGACACCGTACTTCCCGCCCGTCCAACCCGTGTTGACCAGCCAGCAGTCGACGCCGTGCTTGGCGATCAGCTCGCGCAGCATGTTGCCGTAGACACTGGGGTGCCGCGGCATGAACGGCGCACCGAAGCAGGTGGAGAAGGTCGCCTGCGGCTCGGCGCCCATTCCCTTCTCGGTGCCCGCGACCTTCGCCGTGTAGCCGGAGAGGAAGTGATACTCGGCCTGGCTCGGCGTCAGCTTGGCGATCGGCGGCAGCACGCCGAAGGCATCAGCAGCCAGCATGATGATGTTCTTCGGGTGCCCGGCCCGGCCGGTCGGGCTCGAGTTGCGGATAAACTCCAGCGGGTAGGCCGAGCGGGTGTTCTCGGTGAGGCTGCCGTCGTCGAAGTCCGGTTCGCGGGTCGATTTCAAGACGACGTTCTCGAGCAGCGACCCGAAGCGATTGGATGCGGCCCAAATCTCGGGCTCGGCTTCGGCCGAGAGGCGGATCGTCTTTGCGTAGCAGCCACCTTCGAAGTTAAAAATGCCCTCGCCCGACCAGCCGTGCTCGTCATCGCCGAGCAGCGTGCGTTTGGGATCGGCCGACAGTGTCGTTTTGCCCGTGCCCGAGAGGCCGAAGAACACGGCCGAATCCCCATTCGCGCCCACGTTGGCCGAGCAGTGCATCGGCATGATGCCCCGCTCGGGCAGAAGGAAATTCAGGAACGAGAACACGGACTTCTTCATCTCGCCCGCGTAGGACGTTCCGCCGATCAGCACCAGGCGGCGGGTGAAATCGCAGGCGATGACCGTCTCCGAGCGGCAGCCGTGGCGCTCGGGATCAGCGCGGAAGCTCGGCAGGCACACCACCGTGAAGCCGGGCTCAAAGCCCGCAAGCTGGCCTGATTCCGGCCTCCTCAGCAGATAGCGGATGAACAGCGCGTGCCAGGCGAACTCGCACACCACACGCACGTTGAGCTGGCTTGCCGGCTCGGCGCCTGCGAACAGGTCCTGCACGAAGAGGTCTCGCCCCTTCGCATGCTCCAGAAAGTCCCGATGCAGGACATCGAAGCTGTCGCGTGACATCGCCTTGTTGTTGTCCCACCAGACGGCACCACTGGTGAGCTCATCGCGGACCGTGAACTTGTCTTGCGCCGAGCGGCCCGTGTGCGCACCCGTTTCCACGACCAGCGCGCCGGTCGAAGCGAACCGACCTTCGCTCCGCGTCATAGCCAACTCGATCAGCTCGACGCTGGAGTTGTTGTGATGCACCGTTCGCGCGCCCGACAGGGGAAACAGGTCTGCCTTCATCATCTTCCTTCAACCGTCCGCTGGAGGGGCCACGGGCTGCCCTCCAATATCCGAGAGTTACGATAGACGTCGCTCTGCACAAAAGTGAGGCATATGCCGTTGTGCAACCGGTGACACAACGAGCTATGCCCTAGCTTGGCCTCAAGCCGCGTCAACTTGGCCACCCAGATTGGACACAATCTCAGCAACCCGTGAAGGTCTGTCGTATACATTGCGACGGGCAAGTGCGCCGAATTGGCCGCACGGGAAAGCTGCTGGTTGCTTGCTGAAATCAACCAGCCTTCCCTAATCACGCCTGCTGAAAGAGCTGACGCATCGCGCGCAGAGCCTTCTCGGCAGTGGTGGCCGGTTCCGTGAAGTCGCAGCGCAGCCGCTCATCAGCGAGGGCGAGGTCGCAGCCTGCGGGATCGAGGCCGGTGACCTGCCAGCGACCCGCCCTTCCGCCGGATAGGCGCTCGCCCAGCCGGGCGATGTGCACGACCTCATCGCGATTGACCTTTTCCAGCAACTCCGGCTCGGCCGAGATGAGGTCCCCTGCCCCGCTGGCGTCGACAAGGACGTCATTGCGATCAAGCGAGAAAATCCGTCCGAAACCGCCGACGAAATGCGCGCGCTCGAGGTGAAGCACGAAGAGGCTGAAGTCGGCGAAACCCGCGTACCCGGCCGCGGCAGGGTGTACGGCAAGAAACCGCCGTCGGGCCGTGCTGCTCGCTGCCGGTTGCACCCGGCCCGTCACTGTCACCCGGCCCCCGGCGAGCGGATCGCCGTGCCCGATGCCAGCCTCGATCAGCAGGCTCGCGCGCGGATCGGCTTCGATATTCTGCGTGTGCAGCGCCAGCCGTGAGAGCAGCAGAAGGGGTGCGCCATCAGGTTCAGTTGCCATCGCAACCAATGACGCGTATGGATATCCAGAATTGCGGTCGAGGGTGGCAAGGGTCGCTTTTCGCGCACGGCGCAGAAGATGTCGCACCTCGGTTTCGGCCGCGGCACTCTCATTATGAGGCGACTTCGGATCCTGCATAGGCAATACACAACCCCAGATTGTTGTTGGCGACAACCTTGCCTATATGGGCCTGCCGGCCTATTCAGCATTAAGCTAACAAGCGGCCGCACCTGAGAGCGCGCCACATTTCGCACAAGAACGGGACATAGAGCCCGCCATCAGCGACGACCGTCCAGGGCAAGAGACCATGAAAGAAAAGAGCACGATTGCTCTCGTCGACGACGAGCGAAATATTCTTACCTCGCTCAGGATGGCCCTCGAAGCGGAGGGCTACAAGGTGCGGACGTACAACGACGGCGCTTCTGCGCTCGAGGCCTTGACCGAGGATCCTGCCGATCTCGGCATCTTCGATATCAAGATGCCGCGCATGGACGGCATGGAGCTCCTTCGGCGTGTGCGCCAGCAATCGGACATGCCCGTCATCTTCCTGACCTCCAAGGACGAGGAGATCGATGAGCTGTTCGGCCTCAAGATGGGCGCCGACGATTACATCTCGAAGCCTTTTTCGCAGCGGCTGGTGGTCGAGCGTGTGAAGGCCGTTCTGCGGCGCTTCCAGCCGAAAGACGGCACCAGCGCGCAGGCAGAGGCGGCACGTGTGCTCGAGCGCGGCAAGCTGCGGCTCGATCCGGAGCGTCACACCTGCCACTGGGACGACAAGCCGGTGACGCTCACGGTTACGGAGTTTCTCATACTTCAGGCGCTGGCGGCCCGGCCAGGCGTGGTCAAGACGCGCGATGCGCTGATGGACGCTGCCTACGATGATCAAGTCTACGTGGATGACCGGACCATCGATAGCCACATCAAGAGATTGCGTAAGAAATTCAAACAGGTCGACGAGAATTTTGACGTGATCGAGACGCTTTATGGTGTAGGCTATCGCTTTAAGGAGGTCTGAGCCCCGGGGGGTTCATGGCAATTGAACTGGAGCGGTCCGGACCGATTACCGGTCCGTGGCGGGCTGCGAGGGAGGGCTTCCTGCGCGTGCATCGCGCTGCGAGGCCAGCCAGGGAGCTGCTTCTGGCCGCCGGCGTTCGCCTGGTGCATAGCCGCGCGCTGCGGCTGGTCACGGGCAGCCTGCTCCGGCGCATTTTCGTCTCCAACCTGCTTGGCCTGCTGATCCTTGTCGGCGGCATTCTCTATCTCAGCAAGCACAACGTCTGGCTGATCGATGCCAAGCGGGAGAGCCTGCGCAGCCAGAGCGAAATCATCGCTGCCGCCATCGCGGCCAATGCGACCGTCGAGACAGAGCGGATCATTCTCGATCCGGACAAGCTGCCGGAAGCCGAGAACGCGCTGATTCCGTTCCGCGATGACGGCTTCGCCGCCCTGCAACTCTCGATCCGGCCCGAGCGGGTCACCCCCATCCTGCGCCGCCTCGTGCAGCCGACCAACAACCGCGCGCGCATCTACAGCCGCGACGGCACGCTGATTGCCGATTCGTCACAGCTTCTGTCCCGCGGCCTGATCGCCAAGCCGCCGGAGCCGAAATCCCGCCCTGACACGAAGAACTTCTGGACGCGGCTCACGAAATGGCTGCTGAACGCCGACCTGCCGGTCTACAAGGAGATCGGCAATGCCAACGGCAACTTCTATCCCGAAGTCCGCATGGCGATGACCGGCACCACCACTCCGATGCTACTGCTCAACGAGAACGGGGAGCAGATCGTCTCCGTAGCGGCCCCCATCCAGCGTGCCCGCACGGTGCAGGGCGTTCTGCTGCTGTCGAGCAGACCCGGT
>JAWLCO010000169.1:0-6659 GCA_041687075.1 Hyphomicrobiaceae bacterium
TCCGGCGATCAGCGCCCCGCCGACGATATTGCCGAGCGTGGCCGGTACGAGATTTCCCATGAAGCCGGCCAGGTCGACTCCGGGATAGTCGATCGCGCTGGCGCCGGCCTTCGACCAGAACTCCGCGTCGCCGAAGTTGCGAACCATCATGCCGAACGGGATGAGATACATGTTCGCAACCGAATGTTCGGAATCAACTGCCACGAAGGCGGCAATCGGCGGCACGATGGCGAAGACCATGTCGGTGGTTGTTCGTGCGCTGTAGTAGAGCCACACCGCCAGGCAGACGAGCATGTTCGCCAGGATGCCGCTGAAGAACGCGGTGACGAACGAAAGGTCGGTCTTGTTGCTGGCGATCGTCAGCGCCCGCAGGCCTACCGCGCCATCGCCGCCGGTGTGGATATCGGCACCAAAGACGAGCGCCGCGGCCAGGATCGATCCGGCGAAGTTCGCAAGATAGACCACCACCCAGGCGTAGAGCATCTTTCCCGGTATCAGCTGCCGGTGCGGCAAGGCGATCACCATCAGGGTGTTGCCGGTGAAGAGCTCCGCGCCGCCGATCAGCACCAGCAGGAGGCCGAGGGTGAAGGTCAGCCCGGCCAGGAGCTGCGTCAGGCCATACGGCAGCACACCCTCGGCTCCGGCGGCAACGACGGTTGAAAGCATCCCGCCGAGGCCGATGTAGGCGCCGGCCGCGAGGCCGAGCACGATGAGCTTCGGTGTGTCGTAGTCGGCGCTTTGGACAGCGGAGCCTGTCGCCTCCTGGGCCATCGCCGGCGGTTCGCGCGCTTGCAGCTCTTCCGGGTCCATTATTAGCTACGCTCCGAGCCGAGAAGGTTCCGCAGCGCATCGCGGGTCAGGTCCAGCCGCTCCGGCCTGATCCCGACCATGGGATAGGCGGCGCCGACGGCTATGCTGAGGATCCCGTTGACGCGGACAAGCCTGGTGCTGGCGGTGCCATCGCCTCCGTTCCTGCGCTGCTCCTCGATCAATCCGTCGCGCATCCTGATGAGGCAGCGCACCGCGCCGGCCATCTTTTCGTGCACGCGTGCATCGGGATTCTCGGCCAGCTCCTCGAATGCTGCCAGAGCCTCGCGACCCAGCTCCTCGAATTGATCAGTCATGGCGGGCTATCCAATGCTCTATTCTGGCAGACCCGTTGCCGCGTGCCACGGAGGGGCGGCGCGCGAACCGCAAGGCATCGGCCGGCCGCTCGGAGGAGGCCATGCCGGCATGGATGATGCCGGAACGCAGGAAGTAGCTCCCCGCGATGACCGCCAGCGATGCCACTGCGGACAGGTCCGGCCGATCGCGCTTCGAGACCGCTGCAGCCCCGTAGCAGGCGAGCGGCAGGGCCTGCCCGACGGCGGAGGCACCCAGCTTGTTCTTTGCGGCAATGGCCGGCTCGTCGCGAAGAGGCGAGTCGACCCCATATGCACGATACCGGCGGTTGGCAGCCATCGTGGCCACGAGACTGCTGATGGTGGCGAGGAAGGCGACAGCATCGAGCCGGCGGGCATTGCCGTCTCTGTCGCCCCGGGCGCGTTCGGCAAGCGACAGCGCAGCAGCACCTGATGCGATTGCCGAGCTGCCGAAGCGGATCGCGAGCAACCGGGTCGCTGCAGCCCAGAGCGGAGAGCTCGTCGCCGAGAGCAGGCTGGCCGTGTAGACCGACATTCCTGCTCCGGCAGCAGCAGCCGGCACGTGTGCTGCCCAAGCAACCCTCCGGGCAGCCCGCTTGCGCCAGCCCATATCGCTCACGAACTGCCCGAGCGCCGACACGCCGCTGAAGGCGCCGAAGGCGGTCAGAAGGTAGCTCCCGATCGACATCGGCGACGTGCTGCGGAAGATCCGCAGCATGTTGTACCAGCGGTCCGGCGTATGCAGGTCGGCAATCAGCAGCGGCGCACCAATGAGCGAGCCGGCCAGCCCCATATAGCGCCCGTTTCGGACGACGCTTCGGGCTTTCCGGCCGCGGACCATTCCCGCCACCAATGACAGGACCTGCGCAGCCCCCGAAACTCCGGCCACGAAGAGGTAGGCGCCAACGTGCCACTTCCACGGACTGGCCTTCAGCGAGGGCGTTCCGTAGTAGGTGATGTCGACGCCGGGCGGCGGGGCAGGGGGCAGATGGCCTGTCGCCGGCTGGAGCCGGCCGGCACCGCGCGGTGGCAAGGTCAGTGACGTCGTCTGGCGGTCTGCGGTGACCTCCGTCATGGCGGCTCCTATCGTCGGGCAAAGATCAGTGCGGCGGCGAATGCAAGGCTCGAGACGGTGGCAAGCCCCGAAACGAGGGAGGGGCGCACGCGATTGGAGGGCCGGTCCGGGGCTTCGGGCAGGTTGTAAACCTCGGGCCTGTCGATCAGCAGGAAGAAGGCATTGAGCCGGTCGAGGTCGCCGGTGGCACCGGCCGTGCCGGGAGCGCCGTAGAGATAGGCGGTTTCGACCCCGCGGTCGTGGAGATCGGCCACACGCTGCCGGGCCCGCTCGACGAGATCGGAGTATTCGCCGAACTGGATCGAGTCCGTCGGGCACGCCTTGGAGCAGGCCGGCTCAAGGCCGCCTTTGAGCCGGTCGTAGCAAAGGGTGCACTTGTGCGCCTTGCCGTCGTAGGGGTCGACGTCGATAACGGCGAACGGGCAGGCGGGCACGCAGTAACCGCAGCCGTTGCAGATGTCCTGCTGCACGACGACCGTATCGAACTCGGTGCGGAAGATCGAGCCGGTGGGGCAGGCCTCCAGGCAGGGAGCGTTGCCGCAGTGCTTGCAGACATCGCTCATCATCAGCCAGTTGCTCTGGAACGGCGCCATGTCGGTGGCCCGGCCATTGCCGTCCGCAATCTTCTCGATGAACTCGACGTGCCGCCATGTGTAGGCCGAAAGGTCACGGGTATTGTCGTAGCTCATGCCCGTGAGCCCGGCGCTCTCCGAGGGCAGCAGGTTCCACTCCTTGCAGGCCACCTCGCAGGCCTTGCAGCCGATGCACAGCGTCGTATCGGTGAAGAAGCCGTACTGCCGCCCCGGTGCGATGGTGGCGCCGGCCGTCAGCTCGGACTCGTCCCGGAGCGCACGATCGAAGATCGACCGCGTTTCCTCGAGCGCGCGCGAGTGGACGTTCATGCGTGGGCCTCCTGGCGGAGGCGCCCCTTGCGCAGGCTGCAGGTGAGCGCCTTGTTCTCGTGCATGCTGGTGTTGGGGTCGCCGACCACGGCGGTAAGCACGTTGGCGATGTCGCCCGTGGCATAGCCCGCCCAGCCGAAGTGCCAGGGCATGCCGATCTGGTAGATGCGCCGCCCGGCGATGGTGAACGGCCTCAGCCGGTTGGTGACGAGCGCCCGCGTTTCGACCGATCCGCGCTTGGTCGACAGCACGACCCAGTCCCGGTTCTGAATGCCCAGCTCTGCGGCCAGCTCCGGCGGGATCTCGGCGAAGCCTTCGGGCTGCAACTCGGCGGTGGTCGGCACGAACCGCGTCGGCGTGCCGCCCGAGTGGTGCTCGGTCAGGCGGTAGGTGGTCAGCACGTAGGGATGTTCGGGGTCACCGACATCGTGCAGCCGGTTACCGTCGCGTTCCCACGTTTTCGCCGTCGGGCTCGATTGCTGGGCATAGAACTGGTTCGGCACCGGCGACTCGAGCGGCTCGTAGTGGCTCGGCAGTGGACCTTCCTTCAGGCCGGAGGTGACGAACAGCGCGCTGCGGCCGTCCGGCATCATGATGAAGGGATCGGCGCCGCCGATGGCGTCGGTGCCGCCGGGGCAGGAGTCCCAGTCGGGCTGGTAATCGGGACGCTTCTCCTCTTCGAAGTCGATCGAATCCGTGCCGATCCAGCGTTTCTTCTCCTCGTCCCACCAGACGAGCCTCTTTCGCTCCGACCATGGTTTGCCCGCCGGGTCGGCCGAGGCACGGTTGTAAAGCGTGCGCCTGTTCATCGGCCAGGCGAAGGCCCAGCCGAGATGCGTGCCGGGCCCGTCCGGACCGTCAGGGCAGCGCGAGCGCGCCTGGTTGTGATCGTTACGCGGATAGACGCCTGTATAGATCCAGCTCCCGCAGGCGGTGGACCCGTCGGCCTGGATGTCGTTCACGCCCCCGAGCTGATTACGATCGGCGATCGTGTAGCCATTGATCTCCTGCAACACGGCTTCGGCGTCGGGCTCCTGGCGATCTCCTTGCACGGGGTAGTCGAGGTTGATGGACTGGATCGGCTTGTCTTTCTCCGCGGTGCTGTCGCGGTAAAGCGCCTTCAGCCGCTTGCCGAGATGGTAGACGAACCAGAGCTCCGAGCGCGCATCGCCGGGGGCGGTGACGACGGCGTCATGCCACTGCACGAGGCGGTGGGTATTGGTGAAAGTGCCCGCCTTTTCGCCGGCGAGCGAGCCGGGCATCAGGAAAACTTCCGTGCCGATGTCCTGCGGGCGCCGCTTTCCGCTCTTGATGAGATTGCCCTTGTACCAGAAGGAGGCCGAGTCGATCTCGGCGATGTCGCGCACGACGAGCCACTCGAGATTGCCGAGGCCCTCCTCGACCAGCTCGGAGTTGCTGCCGCCGATGACCGGGTTCTGCGCCATGAGGAACAGGCCGCGGATAAGCCGGTCCTTCATGGCGAGCGTCATCGGCAGCTGGGAATGATCGCCGACGATCTTGGGCAGCCAGTTGTAGCCCCAGTCGTTGTCCTTGGTCCCATGATCACGGTACCAGGCGCGGAGCAGGCTGACGAAGTACTTCGGGAAATTGTGCCACCAGCCGGTCGGCACCTGCTCGATTTCCAGATAGTCCTGCAGTGAGCCCTGCGGCCGGAACGCGTGCGGCTGCGGTATGTAGCTCGGCAGCATGTTGTAGAGCGTCGGGATATCGGTGCTGCCCTGGATACTGGTATGCCCGCGCAGCGCCAGGATGCCGGCGCCCGGCCGGCCGATGTTGCCGAGCAGCCCCTGCAACACGGCGGCGGCGCGAATGATCTGGACGCCCGTCGAGTGGTGAGTCCAGCCGACCGCGTAGCAGATTGCACTGGTGCGCTCGCGGCCCGAGTTCCGGGCCAATGCATCGGCCACCTTGAGGAAGGTCTCGCGCGGGCAGCCCGTGACCTGCTCCACCATCTCCGGCGTGTAGGCGGCATAGTGCCGGCGCAGGATCTGGTAGACGCAGTTCGGGTGCTGCAGCGCCGGGTCGCGCGGCGGCGGCCGCTCGTGCAGGATCTTCGTCTCCTTGCCGAACGACTCCGCCGTATCGAGATAGTGCTCCGTCAGGGACGAGGGCATCAGCATGCCCTCGTACTGCCAGGAGCCTGTCGCGTAGTGCTGCTTGTCCGGCTCCCAGCCGGAAAACATGCCGTCGAGATCGCTCGTATCGCGGAACTCGGGGTCGATGATGGTCGACAGGTTCGTGTACGCGAGCGCGTACTCCTCGAACCAGAGGTCGTTCTCCAGCACGTACCGGATGATGCCGCCCAGGAAGGCGATATCGGTTCCGGCGCGTACGGGGGCATAGATGTCGACCAGCGCCGATGTGCGCGTGAACCGCGGGTCGGCGTGCATGATGGTCGCGCCGCGCTGCTTGGCTTCCATGACGAAGCGGAAAGCGATCGGGTGGTTCTCGGCCATGTTCGACCCCATCACGAGGATGCAGTCGGAGTTGGCCAGGTCCCACTGGGCGAGCGTCGCCGCGCCGCGGCCGAAGGAGGCACCCAGACTGGGCACCGAGGAGGAGTGTCAGACGCGCGCCTGGTTCTCGATGTAGACGAGCCCCAGTCCGCCGCCGAACACCTTCTTGATGAGGTAGTTCTCCTCATTGTCGAGGGTGGCGCCGCCGAGCGAGGCGATCCCAAGCGTGTGATTTACCGTCTCGCCGTCGGCCATCTGCTCGACGAAGGTTTCGTCCCGCGTCTGTTTCACCCGTTCGGCGATGCGGTCCATGGCCCAGTCGAGAGGCTTCTCCTCCCACGCGGATGCGTAGGGCGCCCGGTAAAGCACCTTGCTCAGCCGCTCCGGCATGTTGAGCAGGCCCATGGTGGCCGCGCCCTTTGGGCAGAGCGTGCCCTGGTTGATGGGGCTGCGCGGATCGCCTTCGACGTGGATGGCCCGGCCGTCCTTGACGTAGACGAGCTGAGAGCAGCCGACGGCGCAGTAGGGGCAGATGCTGGTGCCGACCTTGTCCGCCTGGGCAAGCCGGGGCGTCAGCCGTTCCGACATGGTGCTGCGCGGGGCGGCATAGGTCGCGTCCTGGCCAGCCATCTGGCGCGGCAGGGACCAGTCGCTGAGGAAGCCTTTGACGCGCTGTGCGATGGTCCGGCGGTTGACGGTCATGAAGTCTGCTCCTGCCCTTGGGGCTCGTTGCGTCAGGCCGGCCTGAACGGCGTGATGTCGTAAACGACTCCTGCGATCAGGTCGGGCGCCTCATCGTAATGAACGGTCACATCGATTTCCTCGCGCTGCAGTGGAGCAAGGTCCTGCGCGGCCACCGGCGCCTTGTGCGACAGGACGAACAGCTTGTTCTGCCCGCGGTGCGAAGCGAGCCGGAACCGGCCCTCTTGAACGGCCGTTATGACACCTGAAATCTGCTTCATCGGCAGGCGCTGGTCCGTATCCGTTTGGCGGATTAATGGTGGCGCCAGGCAGTTGGTTCCGCGGATCGGGCGGCTCGGCAACTCGAGCGCCGGGCTCTCGC
>JAWLCO010000170.1:0-6633 GCA_041687075.1 Hyphomicrobiaceae bacterium
CAGGCGAGCTCACCCCAGCGCTCCGGCGGCAGCGGCTCGGCAGAAGCCCGCGCCTCCATGGTGGCGATCAGCTCTTCCTTCCAGGCCTTGCGCTCCCACTGCCAGCTGCCGAGCCCGATCAGCAGGACGAGTCCGGCCAGCGTGGCGATGGTCAGGGGGGCCAGTCCTTTTCCTCTGAGGCTGTGGAGCATCTGCTCAGCGCCCGTTTCGGTCGAGACGGCCCTCTTCCGCCCTGTTCCGGTACTGCAGCGCAATCAGCGTCGCCTTCATGGGCCGCAGGAGGCCGAAGCCGAGGAGAAGAGCAATCGGGCCCCACAGGACCATGTGCACCCACAATGGCGGCGACAGCTTGAACTCGACGATGAGGGCGGCCCCCATGATCAGGAAGCCCAGGATGATGATGACGAATACCGCCGGCCCGTCCCCACTGTCGGCGAAGCCGTTGCTCAAACCGCAAACCTCGCAGCGCTCGCGCACCTTGAGCGTCAGCGGTGACTCGAACAGGTAGCCCTCCCCGCACCGGGGGCAGCGCCCCAGCAGGCCAGCCCGCAGGGCGGGTCCCAGTTGATCGTCATGCGCCATGCGGCAGATGTGCTGCACCCGCCCTATTCGCGCAACGTGGGCTTTCGCCACAGCGCGGCTTCAAGGCAGGCAAACAAAAACGGCGGGGCCGCTGACTGCCGCCCCGCCGAGACCTGCACCGCACTGGCTGTCGTATGTTCTCAGTGCGCAGCCGGTGTACCGGCACCCCAGACGTAGATGCAGGCGAACAGGAACAGCCACACGACGTCGACGAAGTGCCAGTACCAGGCAGCGGCCTCGAAGCCGAAGTGCTGCTTGGGCGTGAAGTGGCCCTTCAGCGCCCGCATCAGGCACACGAACAGGAAGACGGTGCCGATGATGACGTGCGCACCATGGAAGCCGGTGGCCATGAAGAATGTCGCGCCGTAGATGTGCCCGGCGTAGTTGAATGCCGCATGGCCGTACTCGTACGCCTGCAGCAGCGTGAACAAGGCGCCGAGGGCAACCGTCAGCGCGAGGCCCCAGACGAGGCCCTTGCGGTCGTTCTCGAGCAGGGCATGGTGCGCCCACGTGACGGTCGTGCCGGACAGCAACAGAATCAAGGTGTTGACGAGCGGCAGACCCCAAGGATCGAACGTGCTCTGGAACGAGTCCGAGGGAACCGGGGGCCACTGGCCGCCGGTCAGCTCGTTACGGTTCACGAGGCCCAAGAGGCTCGAATCCGAGGGGGCAACCGTGCCGTCAGGCATCAGAACTGGCAGAGGGTGTACGCCACCCGGGAAAAGCGCAGCGTCGAAATAGGCCCAGAACCAGGCGGCGAAGAACATCACTTCCGTCGTGATGAACAGGATCATGCCGTAACGCAGGTGCAGCTGCACCACCGGCGTGTGGTGGCCGCTATGCGCCTCACGTACGACGTCGCGCCACCAGAGATACGCGACAGCAGCCAGCGCGATCGCGCCGATGAAGAAGACGGTCGAGCCCTGAAGTCCGAACAGCCCCGGACCGCCACCCATGGACCGCATCCAGATGATGAAGCCGACGGCCAGAACGAAGGCGGCGGCCGCGGTAAGGACCGGCCATGGGCTCGGGTCAACCAGGTGGTAGTCGTGATGCTTGGCGTGACTATCGGCCATTTTCAGCTCCGTCGTCCTTGTGCATACCATCCCCGCGTCTGGCGCGAGGTGGTCCGCGCCCCCGGTATCTCAGTTTCTCTCACGCGCTCACCCTGGCGGATCCCCATAATCACAACCCCTTCCGGTCCGCGCTCGCCTGTCCCGCTGGAAGGGCGGCGGCCTCCGTCTCTTTCACGGGGTGGAAGGTGTAGGACAGCGTGATCTGCGTCAGGTGCCCGGCGGTCTCGTCATCGACGATAGCCGGGTCAACGAAGAAGCTCACCGGCATGTCGATGGCTTCGCCCGGCTCGAGCCGCTGCTCCTGGAAGCAGAAGCACTCGATCTTGTTGAAATAGCTGCCGGCGACTTCCGGCGTCACGTTGAAGGTCGCCGTTCCGGTGATCGCCCGGCCGGAGGTGTTTTCCGCACGATAGAAGGCAAGCGTGTTCTCGCCGATCTTTACGTCGACCGTACGCTGCGCCGGCTGGAATGCCCAGCCCAGCCCGGGCGCCACGTTCGCGTCGAACCGGACGGTGACAACCCGGTCGAGCACGGTTTCCGACGGCCGTTCTGCCCGCTGGGTCGTGCCCGCGTAGCCCGTAACCTGGCAGAACAGGGTATAGAGCGGCACTGCCGCGTAGGCGAGACCGAGCATGCCGGCCGCCACGGCAGCACAGATCAGCGCGATGCGGGTGTGCCGCGCCTCCGATCCTGCTCTCTTCGCCGGCTCCGTCATGACCAGACTGCTTCCTTCAGGCCCCTGATTCGCACTCACAGCGGACGGTTCAGAACGTTGCCGCCGAGCCGAACGATCGTGGCGATGTAGAACAGCAGGACGAGTGCGCCGAGCGCGAGCGCGATGGCAATGGAGCGGTAGCGCTGCCGCCGGCGCCGCTCCAATTCGCGCTCCAGGCCTTCGTCATTGCGTTCATCCGCCACACGGACACTCCTCATCCTGCAATCAGCGCCCGCACGAGGTGCTCGACCAGGAGGACGGCAAACAGCAGGAACAGGTAAAGCAACGAGAACCCGAACAGCTCCTTTGCTGCCCGATCCGCCTCGCGCCCCTCGCGCACGCGGTAAACCTTGACGGCAAGAGCCATGAGAATGGCGCCGAGAATGATCGACGCGGCCAGATAAGCCACTCCGCCCAGACCGATGAAGCCGGGGGCGGCCCCGAGCGGCGCCAGGAGTGCGCTGTAGATCAGGATCTGACGCCGCGTCTCATCCCCGCCGGCAACGACCGGAAGCATGGGCACGCCGACCCGCTCGTAATCCCGTGAGCGGTAGAGTGCGAGCGCCCAGAAATGCGGCGGCGTCCAGAAGAAGATGATCAGGAACAGCAGGATGCTCTCGACGCTGACCGTACCCGTGACAGCCGCCCAGCCGATCATGGGCGGGAATGCGCCGGCCGCACCGCCGATCACGATATTCTGCGGGGTGCGCCGCTTGAGCCACATCGTGTAAATGAAGATGTAGAAACCGATGGTGATCGCCAGTAGCGCGCCGGCCACCCAGTTCACCACCAGCCCCAGCGTCATCACGGAAAAGATCGCGAGCACCACGCCGAAAGCGAGGGCTTCCTCTTTCGTAACATGCCCTCGGGGAATGGGCCGCGCTGCTGTCCGCGCCATGCGCGCGTCGATATCGGCATCGTACCACATGTTGAGGGCGCCCGAAGCGCCGGCGCCGACGGCAATGGCGATGAGCGCGATCGCCGACAGGACCGGGTGATGCTCTCCCGGCGCCACCACGAGTCCGACGAGCGCCGTGAACACGACCAGCGACATCACCCGCGGCTTCATCAAGGCGATGAAGTCGCCGACGGTGCCGCCCGCCTCGGAGGCGAGGACTTGCGAATCAGCCTTGATGCTCTTGTCCACCATTGGCAAAGGCCTGCCGGCCCAGTCCTGTCGTCAGTTGCTGCAGGCGGGCTCCGCGGGAGGCCGCCTGCACGTTACGTCAAGTTCTGCGAGCGCTGCCATCGAGCGTCTCGCGTTGAGACCGGGAGGGAAAACCCTCCCGGAACGGCTGTCAGTGATGCTCGCTCGCCCGAATGCGAGGCAGGGTCTCGAACGAGTGGAATGGCGGCGGTGAAGACAGCGTCCATTCCAGGGTCGTCGCACCCACGCCCCACGGGTTCTCGACTGCACGCTCCCGCCGCAGCAGCGCCAGCACCATGCCGATGAAGAACACCAGTGTGCCGAGGGCCGTGATGTAGGAGCCCATCGAGGACACATAGTTCCAGTAGGCAAAGGCGTCCGGGTAGTCGGCATAGCGCCGCGGCATGCCCGCCAGACCCAGGAAGTGCTGCGGGAAGAACAGGATGTTGGCGCCGATGAAGGTCAGCCAGAAGTGCAGCTTGGCCCAGAACTCGGAGTACATGTAGCCGGTCATCTTCGGGAACCAGTAGTACCAGCCTGCGAAGATGGCGAACACGGCGCCGAGCGACAGCACGTAGTGGAAGTGCGCGACGACGTAGTAGGTGTCGTGCAGGGCGCGGTCGACACCCGCGTTGGCGAGCATCACACCCGTCACGCCGCCGATCGTGAACAGGATGATGAAGCCGATGGCCCAGAGCATTGGGGTCCGCAGCGTAATCGAGCCACCCCACATGGTGGCGATCCACGAGAACACCTTCACGCCCGTCGGCACGGCGATGACCATCGTCGCGAAGACGAAGTACGCCTGGGCGTCGACGCTGATGCCCGACGTGTACATGTGGTGCGCCCACACGATGAAGCCGACGATACCGATCGCGACCATGGCATAGGCCATGCCGAGATAGCCGAACACCGGCTTCCGCGAGAACGTCGCGACGATGTGGCTGATCATGCCGAAGCCCGGCAGGATCATGATGTAGACCTCGGGGTGCCCGAAGAACCAGAACAGGTGCTGGTAGAGCACGGGATCACCGCCGCCACTCGCGTCGAAAAACGTCGTGCCGAAGTTGCGGTCCGTCAGCAGCATCGTAATCGCGCCCGCCAGCACGGGCAGCGACAGCAGCAGGAGGAACGCCGTCACCAGAATCGACCAGACGAACAACGGCATCTTGTGCAGCGTCATGCCCGGCGCGCGCATGTTGAAAATCGTCGTGATGAAATTGATGGCACCGAGGATCGACGAGACACCTGCGATGTGGAACGACAGAATTCCGAAGTCGACGGACGGCCCCGGATGCCCCGAGGTGGAAAGCGGCGCATAAAGCGTCCAGCCTGTTCCCGCACCGATGTCACCGGCAGGCCCCTCGACAAAGAGCGAGATCAGGAACAACCCGAGCGCGGCCGGCAGCAGCCAGAACGAAATGTTGTTCATACGCGGAAACGCCATGTCCGGCGCCCCGATATGCAGCGGAACGAACCAGTTGCCGAACCCGCCGATCATGGCTGGCATCACCACGAAGAACACCATGATGATGCCGTGCGCCGTCACGAACGAGTTGAACATGTGAGGATTGGCGAAGTACTGCAGCCCCGGCTCCTGCAGCTCCATGCGCATGCCGATGGACAGCGCGCCACCGATCACCCCCGCCATCATGGCGAAGAGCAGGTACATCGTACCGATGTCTTTGTGGTTGGTCGAAAACAGCCAACGCTTGATGCCACGCGGCGAATGATCGTCGTGAGCGTGCGCTGCGGAAGCCGTGCTAGCCATTTGCAGTCACCTTTTCCCTCGGTGTCCCAGTTCCGTTGATCGAGCCGCGGCCGACGCCGATGCGCCGGCGGCTCAGTTCTGCCCAGTCTTGCTCTCGGCGGTGCCGGCCGGTGCCGCTGCGACCTGGGCCCCATCAGGCCGCTCGGTCGCCGCGTGCAGGATGCCGCGCGCACGATCCCAATCCCTCGCCTTCGCTGCCTCGACCCACTGATTGAAGGCCTCCTCGCTCACGACCCGGACCGCGATCGGCATGAAGGCGTGGTCCTTGCCGCAGAGCTCAGAGCACTGCCCATAGTAGACACCCGGCTGCGTCGCCCTGAACCAGGTTGCCGTAACGCGCCCCGGCACGGCGTCGACCTTCGAGCCGAAGGAAGGAACGGTCCAGTTGTGAATGACATCGTTGGCCGTCACGAGCACGTGCACGACCTTGTTGACCGGCACTGCGATCTCGTTGTCGACGGCCAGCAGCCGCGGCTGACCGGCTTTTGTCCAAAGAGGCGCGGCATCCGCGTAGAGCCGACGGGTCCGGTCAGTGCCGGTGAGATTGCCGTAACGCCTGTCGAACTCCTCGTTCCCGAGCTCGGCGCGCAGCAGATCCTCGTCCCGCAGCACGTTGGAGGTCACCGTGAAGCCTCCCTGGTCGGGATACTCGTGCTCCCAGAACCAGGTGTTGCCGACGGCTTTGATCGTCAGGTCCGGCTTCGGATAGCTGTACTGCAGGTAAAGCAGCTTGAACGACGGGATCGCGATCACCACCAGGATGAGAATCGGGACCACGGTCCACACCACTTCCAGCATCGTGTGGTGGGTCGTTCGCGACGGATTTGGATTGGCCTTTTCGTTGAAACGGAAAAGGGCGATCATCAGCAGAATGCCGACAAAAATGGCAATTCCTATGATGATTACGTTCACCAGATGATGGAAATCATTGATGCCCTGCGCGACCTCGGTCACGGGGCCCTGCATGCCGATCTGCCCCGACGAGGGTTGACCGGTGCCTGCCCATGCCGCCGTCGCCATTCCCAGGACTGCGAACGCCACTATTGAAAACAGCGTTCTTATTCCCCAGCTCGAATTGCCCATTCCGTCGCTCCCACCGTCCCGCAATGCCGCTGCGGAGGCACTTGGCTTGCATTATCGGCCGTCAACCTACCGAGCCCGTCACAGAACACAATGGTCCCAAATGTCTCAAGCGCCCGGTTATGCGGCATTTGCACGCGCGATAGGTTGCACTCCGGGTGGCTGACATCGCTCAGCGTGCGCAAGCCGGCGCGGGGCAGCTCGCAAGTCCCACTTTAGCCCCAATCCTCGGCAACACGGGGCTTCCTGAGCCTGGCCGGGT
>JAWLCO010000171.1:0-6618 GCA_041687075.1 Hyphomicrobiaceae bacterium
GGTTCTACTTCAGCAGAGCGTCTTTCGATGCGCGTCTATTGACGCCGCCACGCGTGGCGGGACGGCCATCGCGTTCACTCTGGCAATCGACACAGAGCTTGACGCCCGGCAGGGCGCGTCTCCGCGCCTCCGGTATCGGTTCGTCGCATTCGGCACAGTTGGTCAGGCTTTCGCCCTCCGGCAATCGCCTCGCCTGCATCCGCTTCAGTTCGTCCTGAATCGAGGCATCGATCTGCTCGTTTACGGCACCGTCGCGGGCCCATCCTCCGGCCATTGCGCAAATCCTTTCGTGTATCCTGCAGATATAGGCTTCGAGCGCGTCTGATGAAACAGCCTGCGGGTCATAGCCAGAGTTTCTGCTCCTCCCACACCAACGGACACGGCTCGAGCACCCGCGCCAGCGTCACTTCCGGCCCCTGCTTTCCGTCCAGGATCGCTTCGACGATGTCAGGCGCAAGCAGCGTGAGGCGCAGGACGCGGGTCATGTAGGACGGCGCGATTCCCTCGCGGTCGGCCAGTTCGGCGATGGTCGTGAACTCGCCCGACTCCAGCATGCGCTTCCACCGGAATGCGCGGGCCAGCGCCTTGACCAGCGTGTTGTCGGTCCTGCACGGCTGCGCGGCGCCTTCGGGAAGCTGCATCTCCTTACGCCCGCCACGCTTCACCACGCGGAACGGGACGTGGAGCGTGACGGTCTCGGGGATCGGTGTGCCGCGTGTCATGCTGCTTCTCCGATACCGCCAGCCTGCATCTCTCGCGCGAGCCCGCCGAGGCCATCCACGCGAAGCCGGACGTTCAGCCCGTCCGTGCCGACGTCGACGCGCTCCACCAGCAGCGCCACGATGCGCGCCTGCTCGGCGGGGAACAGTTCGTCCCACAGCGGATCGAGCTGCTGCAGTGCCGAGCGTGCGTCGGCTTCGGTGATGTCATCGACGTTGGTGCGCGCCGCCTTCCACGTCCCCGCCACAATCTCGGGCTGGCGGAACACGGCGCGCAGCTGGTCGATGACAGCGGCCTCTATATCGCCTGCCGGCACGCGACCCACCGCACATGATCCTGCCCCATGCTTCAGCACGGTTTGGCTGACATAGTAGCGGTACAGCCGCCCACCTTTCCGGGTGTGCGTTGGTGAGAACGCTGCGCCATCCGGACCGAACAGCAGGCCCTTCCGCGCCACGGTGCCGAGCCTTGACATGCAGATGCTGCACCCGACCGGGGAACCGCTGAGTAAGGTATTCCCCCAACGCATCCTGCCGCGGGATGACCTTCTGTGCAGATCGATGGCTGACAAGCAGGACCTTTTGGCTGGTCGTCGCCAAAGCCTCGAGAGCACCGGCAAAGGAGTCGAGCCCGCCGGAGAACAGGATGACCTCGTTCGCCTCGAACTGTGGCCCGGCGGGATCAAACTCGAGAAACGGTTCCCGTGACTGTGCGAACTCACCTTCGACGAACTCGAACTGCACGATGTCCTCGGTCAGGAACGTCACGGCGTCGGTCAGGGCTTCGACCACATCCGGTCTTTGCCAAAAGTCCGGCTGACGTAAGGGAATCGTGAAGCGAAAATTGCGCCGCCAGTTCTGCCCCATCCCGGTGCGAACGTCGCCTCCACGGCTGACCGTGCTGTCGGCCACGAAGACGGTCGACGCGATCTCCAGAAAATCGTCGCAGAGTGGATCAATCTCGGCCAAGGCCCTTGCTCTGAGCTTGTCGGCTTCAAGGGTGAAGTTGGGATATTTGCCGCTGAAACGAACCTCGAGGGGTGGCTTGCCGGGATCGTAATGAACGAGCGCCTCAGTCATGGCTCCCGCGCCTCATTCGCAATTCCTCGATGATCTTCTTCAGGGACACTGCACCGAATGCGTTGGCATCCCTCGAGGAAATGCCGCCCTTTTCGTGAAGGGTTTTGCCGTACCAGCCGCCCGCGAACTCCTGAATGATGCGGGTTGCCTCCTGTGCGTGTTGGGACAGGGCGATATCAAAGGCGCTGCGGGCGGTCGCGTTTGCAAAGCGGTCCTCGGGTCCGACATGCAGTGCGAGCGTCCGGTCCAGCCAGTACGAGAGAGAATGCGTGACCAGCCGCGCGTAGAACGCGCGGGACAGCTGGGATATTCCGCGCGACCAGGAAAGTTTTCGGGTCGCCGCCTGAACATCACCCGGCGTCGCTTCGAAAAGCCCGGGCAACTGGTCTCCGACCATGTCCGAGAAAGTCGTGACAAGCGCTCGCGCCGCGATCTCGCCCAGGTCGCTCGATCCGCCGGCCGCGGCTCGGATTGATGCCAGACGTTCATCGACGGCCATGGTCAGGTCGAGAAGCTCGGGGCCGTCGCCAACCTCCAGGTCAAGCTTCCTGAGCGCATCTCCGAAATCGTCGGCGCGTGCCGCGTGCGGGATCGCGAGAAGCAGTCTGACGGCCTCGACGAAGACGGCGTTATCTGTCGCGGACAGCAGGTCTCTCTCGGCCGCCCGCGCGCTCGCAGCCACGACCACCTCGTCCGCCGCGCCGGATGTGAGGGCCTCGACAACCTCGTTCCATCTTCGTGTCTTCGGCAGAACGCCGAGGTGAACGTGGCCCATTGTCTTGTTGTTCCTCCCCGGTCGACTTCAACCGTTCCGGGCATGACCTGTCAATCCGAGGCTTGGTGGGACAGATGGGACAGAGCAGAATCCTTTTTCTCTCACGCGCGCGCGTGAGGCAGAAATGGTTTTCATCTGTCCCATCTGTCCCACTCTCGCGCTTGGCGGCGGTTCTCCTGCGTTTCCCGATTCATGGCACTGGCACGCTTTGGCGGCCAACTGCGGCGTTTGAGAATTAATGTCACGATGACAATGCCTTAACAGGCGTGATACAGTGCGTATAAGGCGGTCAAATTGGGCAAGGGGCAATCATGCAGCGCACGAAACCTCCGGAAATCCAAGAGACAGGAATGCCCGGCGCGCATTCCATCAAGCAGCGCCCGGTGTCTGATCTCATCCCCTACGCCAAAAATGCGCGCACGCACAGTGAAGCGCAGGTGTCGCAGATCGCGGGATCGATCCGCGAGTTCGGGTTCAACAACCCGGTGCTGGTGGATGGCGGCAACGGAATCATCGCAGGCCACGGACGGGTGCTGGCAGCGCGCAAGCTGGGACTGGCACGTGTCCCGGTGATCGAGCTTGCGCACCTGACGGAAGCACAGAAGCAAGCCTACATTCTCGCCGACAACCGGCTCGCCGAGCAGGCCGGCTGGGACAAGGAACTGCTGGCGCTGGAACTGGGGGAGCTGTCCGACCTCGGGGTGGATCTGGAGGGGCTGGGGTTCGACGGCAAGGAGCTGGATGCGCTGCTGTCGCTCGGGGAGACCGACCCGCGCGAGGAAGCGACACCGGAACCGCCGGCACATCCCGTATCCCGACCGGGCGATCTGTGGCTGCTCGGGTCGCACCGGCTGCTCTGCGGCGACGCGACGGACAAGACGGCCGTCAGCCACTTGCTTAACAGCATAGAGCCGCATCTCATGGTCACCGACCCGCCCTACGGCGTGGCCTACGACCCGGCCTGGCGCAACCGGGCCGGGGCGTCGGAGACGAAGCGCACCGGCAAGGTCCTCAACGACGACCGCGCAGACTGGCGCGCCGCCTGGGCGCTGTTTCCGGGTGACGTGGCCTATGTCTGGCACGGGGCGCTACATGCAACAAAGGTGGCCGAGAGCCTCGCCGCCTGCGGTTTCGACATCCGCAGCCAGATCATCTGGGCCAAGGATCGGCACGTACTCTCGCGCGGGCATTACCACTGGCAGCACGAGCCATGCTGGTACGCCGTCCGGGGCAAGGGACACTGGTCGGGCGACCGCAAGCAGTCGACGCTGTGGTCGATCCCGAACCGGGACCAGGACGCCGAGACGGTCCACGGCACGCAAAAGCCGGTGGAGTGCATGCGGCGTCCGATGCTGAACAACTCAAGCGCGGGCCAAGCGATCTACGAGCCCTTCAGCGGGTCGGGCACCACCCTGATCGCAGCCGAGAGCACAAAGCGGACCTGCGTCGCAATGGAGCTCGATCCGGCCTATGTGGATGTTGCCGTACGACGATGGCAGGCTTTTACGGGTCAGGATGGCGTTGCCGTCCTCGTCGTTGCGCCAGATGCGGTTGAGCGCGGCGTCGGCCTTGGTCCGGCTGTCGGTGATGGTCTCGACGATCAGCCCGCGGGAGAGCAGCGCGCCGACCACCTTGGTGGCGGCGCCGCCGCGGAGCGAGCCGGGAAGCGGAAGGATGTTGCGGTCCTCGCGCTGCGCAGCGGCGCTGAGGATCACGAGCTGGTTGTCGGAAAGCTTGGTCATGGGTCGTCTCCGTGTTCGGGGCCGCGACCGTCGCAACCCTCCTACGACCCGAGCCGCGCCTCGGCGCGGCAGGAGTTCCGGCTGGGCCGGAGATCACTCGGCGTATTCGCCCTCGCCGAAGGCGCTGTCGGTGATGCGTTTCAGGAGGCTGGCGTAGTGCTCGAGGGTGCCGACATGGCCCCAGTTCACCTCGTCCGGATGGGCGTTGAAGTGGTCGTCGCTGAGCGCCTGCAGTCGGGCGAGCATCTCGTCGATCTCCGCCTTCTTGCCGATGAAGGCGGTCAGCGCGGCTTCCTTGTTCCGGCGGGCCTTCTCGGCGCGGAGCTGGTGGCGCGGGGTGGTGATCGGGTTCAGGCGGGTGGTCATCGTGGTGGCTCCTTGGTGAGTTGAATCGTCCTTGTGGGATGGACGTTCGCTCTATCCGCAAGGCTTATCAACGACATAAGCACCTGACTTTAATGATAATCGTGGCTGGCGATGCAGGGCATGAGCGAGCGCCAGTACGCCGCCCATGTCGGGTTGGCGCGGGGCGCGATCCAGAAGGCAAAGACGGCGTTGGAGGTGCAGAAGGTTCTGGGCCCACGCTGCAGGTCAATCGCTTAATTCTGTAGGCGTAATCTTTCGTTAAGGAAACCGGCTCACGGTCACACTATGCGCTACTGGGTTTTCTGCATCGCGGACACGCTCACCGAGCCGAGCCGAGGATCGGGATGGATCCGCGCGAAAAGCGCCAAGGAGGCTCTTGCGGTCATCAATGATCCATCGGCTAAGTTGCTCGTTAATGAGCCAACGCTGGACAAGCTGCAGGCGCTGCGCGACCGACTGGGCAAGCCGCTGATCGTGCGTTCCGGCTATCGCAGCCCCGAGCATAACCGCGCTGTGGGCGGCGCGACCCACTCGAAGCACATGGACGGCGCCGCCTTCGACATCGCCATGGCGAACCATGATCCGGATAGTTTCGAGCGCGCGGCCCGCGAGGTGGGGTTCCTCGGATTTGGCACTTATCCGCGCTCGAACTTCATGCATGTCGATCTGGGGCCGGCCCGGTCCTGGGGCGCGCCGTTCCCGCCGAGGGCGACACCCTTCGCGCCCGAGACGCCGCCTGCGCGTGAAAAGCTGGCCGAAAGCCGGACGCTAAAAGGTACCGGGGCGGCGGGCGTGGCGACGGCCGGTGGAGCCGGTGTCGAAGTGGCGCAGGAAGTGCTGGCCGAGACGCAGGGCGCGGTGCTGCCGCTGGTGCCCTATCTCGACACGCTGCGGTGGGTGCTCATCGCGCTGGCATTGGGCGGGATCGGTGTCGCGGTCTGGGCGCGGCTCGATGACTGGCGCAAGGGGCGGCGGTGATGTGGGGCACGGGCCTGGCCGCAATCCTCGCCCGGCCATGGGCGCGGCGGGCGGTGGCCATTGCCTTCGTCGCGCTCGCAGTCGCCCTGTTTCTGTTCAATCTCCGCCGCAGTGGCGAACGCGCGGGCCGCGCCGCCGAGCGGCTGGATATGCTGGAGCGCAATGATGCTATTCAACGCCAGATGCTGGAGGCAGCTGCGCAGCGGCCTCGTGATCGGGACGTTCTTCTCGAGCGGCTGCGCGGGGGTGGGTTCTGATGCTCCGCCCAGCGCTTGCCCGCCGGTGGTGGAGTACAGCCCGGCTGAGCAGGCGCGCGTGGCAGACGAGGTGGCGGCGCTGCCAGAGGGTGAAATGATACTTGAATGGTTGGCCGATTACGCGGTGCTGCGGGAGCAGGCGCGGGCTTGCACCTGAAATCAGGTCTACAGGCCGCATGAGCGGGCGGCTCGTCCTGAGCGACTTGACCGAGATCCGCGGCTCATACGGTGAGATTAGAGGGGGCGCATAGGTCAGAGGCGACGGCGCTCTGGTTGCAGACGATGGTGGCCCTCACCGCGGGTGACACGATCTAGCTGCGTCTCGGACGGCTACTTCGCCGCCGACCAGACATCGTTCTAGGGCGCAAAGATCGGCTGAGGGAAGCGCCCCATCCCCCATTCATCAGCCCTCAATGGCCGTCGACGCGCGTCATGCACGGCGCCTCGCGAAATCGCGGTCCCGCCCGGAAGAGAAGGCTGAACGTTGCCTTGCTCCCCCTTCATCTGGACGGGGCGCCGGGCGAGCCATCGTGGCACGTGTTCGCCTGTGTCACGGGGGCTGCCGTTTGGCACAGGATTAACACGTCGGCATCGCAAGCGCCGCCCCAGAAGGCAGGATGTGGATCTGGATTATGCGGGAGTGACCCATGAAATATAGTATACGACCCTTGATCACGGCGGTGGTCCTGGCGTTGCCTGTG
>JAWLCO010000172.1:0-6593 GCA_041687075.1 Hyphomicrobiaceae bacterium
CTCACCCCAACCCTCTCCCCGCCGGGGAGAGGGAGCTTGGGTGCTGGCTTGGCGTGCATCAGCCCAAATCGGAAAGGCTTTAGTTCCGCGGGTCCGGATGCCCGCTGCGGAAAGTGCAGCCTGCGCTCAAGTGCAGGCCGTGGCCTCACGTTTCGAAATAGCCACGCCGCAGTACATATTCCAGCCCGAACTGCGGATCACTCCCGCCCGAGAGGGAGAGGCGGCAGCACCGTTTGATCAGACCCCTCAGAGGTGCTGCTTCTTGAGCAAGCCGAGCCTCATCGCGCCCCAAGCCGCTGCAGCCTCTCGACGGCTTCGGCGGTGCCGAGCTCGCGTGCGCGCTCGTACCATTTGCGGGCTTCTTCGGCATCGGGCTCGACGCCGCCCAGGACGTTCCAGTGGGCAAGCTCGATGGGGTCGTAGGTCCCGGCGAGCGCCAATGCGGCCGGACCCCATTCAAGCTCCGCCGCTTTCTCATAGAAGAGGCGCGCGACGGTGACGTTGCCGTTGGCCAGACTCTCATCGCCCCGGTGCATGTAGGCGAGCGCCTGCTCACGGTCCTGAGAGCTGATGTCGGGCGGAGGCGGCACGGGCGGCTGCAGTGGCAGGCGAGCCGGTGCCGGCGCCAGGCCATTTCCCGGCGGACTGAGGGCCGCGATGTTCGCGCCCGCCTGATCAGTCGCGGTCTGGCTGGCTGCCGGTGTTATGGCGGAGGCTGGCGCAATGAGCAGGGTGGCCTTCACCTCGCTCAAGATGCGGCCATCGATCGCGACCAATGAGATAGTGACATCGGTTTTGCCCGATGCACCGGCTGGAGTGGCGATCTTCAGTCGCGGGAGCCCGGACAGCGGAATGGCCCAGGCCCCTGCCGCGATGGCATGGCCTTCCGACAATGTCGCCGTGTTCGGCAGGCCGCGGATCCGCAGGAATGTCTGCTTGGGGATGGCCTCGGCCGGGCCGATCTGGATCGGGAACGGCGTCTCGATGGCAGGCTCCGCTAGGATCACCGAGGCTACGTTGATGATCGGCTTGGCGGACTGGGTCTGTGCACTGACGGGGTCCCTAGTGACCGGAAGACTTGCCAGCCCGGTCAACGCCAGAACGAGGACATGCCGCTTCAGCCAATTTCCGGTCGTGCCTTGGACCTTGGGCGGATTTCCCAACAACGCCATTCCTAGCCCTCCCCTTGAGGCCGATGACATCCCTCCCTGGCCGCGCCTTCTTGTTGTTATTGGTGAGCGGCGGCGCTCTACTGCCTGGCCTGTCGCCTGGCTCGCTGCCTGCTCCACTCCAGGAACTCCTGGAACAGCCGCTCCTGCTCGGCCCGATTGCTCGGTGCGGCGCGTGCAGCCTGGCTTCGGGCATAATTCGGATCGATGCCCGCTGCGACCGTTTGTGGCTGCATCTCCTCGAGCATCTTCTCAGCTACGAAGTAGCGGTTCCAGCCAGGCACTTTCGCCGCCAGGTTGATCTCTTTCCACTTCGGGTGATAGGGCGGATTTCGCAGCGTCTCGAAACGCTCGAAGTAGGACTGGATGAAGCGCTCGACCCGGCGATGGCGGTCATGCCCGTCCGGCCAGTTGTAGACCGCAAGCACAACCGGAATACCAATTGTGTCGACCTTTTCGCCCGGTTGGAACAGATTGGGGTAGTCTTCGTGCCCCAGCGTGGATGGCACGTAATAGTCGGCGAACTTTTCCCCGTACTCGACCGGGAGAAAATGTCCGACGTCGGAGTCCAAATTCACGAACAGATTATTCGGCTTGCCGACGGTGTGCAGGATAGCTGCAATCTCGCCCGCCTTCATCTTCTCGATGGCGATCGCGTTATTGATGAAGACTGGCTCGACCGTGATGCCGAGGCGCTCGAACAGGATCGGGCCGGTCACCGTCGGGCCTGCGCCCTTCGTGTGGAATCCGACCTTCTTCCCGTTCAGATCCTGAAGCGACTTGATGTCGTGCCGGGCGAAAACGTGTAGCTCGCCGACGTACATTTGCGAGATGTAGCTCACGCGGCGATCGAGGTTGGCGGCTCTCCGGTTCCGCTTGAATTCATCGAAGACATCGGCATGCGTGATGGCCATGTCGATGCCCTTGAGATACAGCAGATCGCTGAGGTTCTCGGTCGCGCCGTAGGTCACGATCGGAAGCACGCGGAGGTTATCCCCGTCGTCCAGAGCTTTTGCAAGCTCTGCAGCGAAGCGGATGAAGGTCCCCTCGAGGAGGCCGCCTGCGATGGTGACCGTCCAGGCATTGGTGCGAGCGACAATGGCCGCTTCGCCAGAAGCTGCAGCCGTCGGTGCCCCCCGGGCCTGCGCTACATCAAATGGTTGCAGTGTCTGCGACCAGGCAGTTCCGGCGACGAAGGGCGCCAACCCAATCGCTCCCGCAACCCACACAAGCAAGCCACGCACGGACCCGTCTCCCGTCTGATTGTTGAGATGCTGCCGTCAGGCATAAGAGAGGTCTGAATTGGGCCATATTATAGCAGAGAGGCGGCTGGGGGAAATGAAAGCGATCCGATGGTCGCTCGACGGAGCTAAACCGTTGCAAGCAGGGCGCTGTCCGTGCCCGGAGAGCACAGGACTGGTCCGACGCCGGACGAAATATCGCGGCCGATGATCGGCGGGCGCCGGCAGCATCGCGGGATTCAGCGTTCGTCCATATACTGACGGACCTTTCGCTCTTCCCACCGGCTGATGAACTTCGGCGCGCTGCCGTAGATGGCGAAGGCATGAGCGAGGACGCCGATGCCCCAGCCGAGCAACACCCACTGCACCCACCAACCCTCACCGGTCGCGACGTCCACGACGAACAGCAGCACGAGCACCGCAACGAAGATGGCGAGGTGCGTGTAGAAGCCCTTGATCTCGGCAACGCGCTCTCGCGCGCGCTGAAGCCGTTCTTCCTCGGTCGGCTGATCTGCGGAATGGTCGGCAGTCATGGTCGTCCTACACCTCCGCATGCGGGTCGGCGTGCTGCAGCCGGGCACCTCTGCCCGGCTGCGTTCCAGTGGCTGATGCTATCTAAGGTAGTACGATATCGGCCTTAGGAATAGTAGATGTCGACGCAGCGGTTATAGCGCCGCCACCAGTATCGGGAGTCGGTGATGACTGCCCGGCGCCTCAGCCATTCGCACTCGGCGTAATAAAGGCCGGGGCCGATCCACACACCGCCCCAGCGGTAGCCCGGGCGCCACACGCCACGCCGGCCGCGATGCCGCTCAGCACGGCGCCGCCGTTCACGGCGTTCGAAGCGTTGGGACGGTCCGCGATCGGCCCTTTCTCGCCGGTCGCGGTCGATGCGGGCTCCGCCGAAGCCGCGATCGGGGCCGCGATCGAAGCGCGGCCCTTGCGCTCTCGGTCCACCTCGGTCGAATTGCGGTGAGCTACGACGGCCGAAGTCGCCGCGCATACCGGGACTACGGTCGCCGAAGCTGGGCCCGCCTCCGCCACGGCGACCACCGCCAGCGCTCGGACCGCCTCCGCCGCGGCGCTCGCGGCCCTGCACAAGGTGAAGCGAACCGTTCTCTTCGATCTGCGGCACCAGGGAGGAGGCCGCATTCCCCTCTGCCGGAGGCATGGCCAAGACCAATGCACCGGCGATCGGTGCGATTGCCAATAATTTCATTCCCTATTCCTTTCGCACTGCGCGAGTGGAACTCGCCTGTAAGTGCTGTTCACTGGTGCGAACGCTGGTCAGCCGGGTTTCGTTTCGCGCGAGGGGAAAGCGGGGAGCTGCATCAGCGGACAGCCACTTGTAGCCGGAGGGTCGCCGCGCGGGTCAGGCCGGTGCAGCAAAGGCAGGTTATTCGGCGGCCTCCGGCCGCGGCTGGCCCAAAGGCAATGCGGTTTGCGCCGGATCCTGCTGGTTGGCATCGTGCGATGTGCCCGGGCGAGATGCCGGCGTCTGTTCCTCCTCGCCCTCGTCGCGCTCGCCGATGAAGCGGCTAAACATCCGCCACAGTGCATCTCCGATCTCGTCCATCAGCACGAACACGGCCGGCACGAACACGAGGGAGAGCAGCGTGGATGAGATCAGGCCGCCGATGACGGCAATGGCCATGGGCGAGCGGAACTCGCCGCCGGAGTCGAGCGCCAGCGCCGATGGCAGCATACCGCCGCACATGGCTATCGTCGTCATGATGATCGGGCGCGCACGCTTACGGCCTGCATCGACAATGGCATCTCGCCGCGGCACGCCGCGTTCCATGGACTCGAGCGCGAAGTCCACCAGCATGATCGCGTTCTTCGTGACGATGCCCATCAGCATGAGAATGCCGATCACCACCGGCAGACTGATCGGTTGCTGGGCGAAGAGCAGCGCGAGGATGGCGCCGCCGATCGATAGCGGCAGCGAGAACAGGATCGTAATCGGCTGCAGGAACCGGCCGAACAGCAGCACCAGCACGGCGTAGACCATCATGATGCCGGCGGCCATGGCTTGCCCGAAGCTCGCGAACACCTCGCCCATGACCTCGGCATCACCGAACTGTTTCAACTCGACGCCAGCGGGCAGATTGCGGGCCGCCGGCAGGTTGCTGACCGCCTCCACCGCTTCGCCCAGCGGTGTATCGCCGACGAGATCCGCGCCGAGGGTGACGCGGCGGGCGCGATCATACCGGTCGATCGAGGTGGGGCCCTGGCCGATCTCGAACCGCGCCACGGACGAGAGCGGAACGGCCTCGCCGGAAGCGGTGGCGACACGAAGCGACTCCAGGATCTGCCGGTTGGCGCGCGCGTCCTCCTCGAGTTGCACGCGGATCGGGATCTGGCGGTCGCCAAGCGTAAACTTCGCAAGCGCAGGCCCGACATCGCCGATGGTGGCGATGCGGACAGCTTCGGCGATCGCCTCCGTCGTCACCCCGACCATGCTCGCCAGCTCGCTGTCGGGAACGACCCGCAGCTCCGGCCGGTCGAGTTCGGCCGTCGAGACCGGGAGCGCCAGCATGGGCAGCCGCTTCATCTGGCTGGTTATGTCGGCAGCCACCTTGTTGACCGCTTCGCCGTCGCGGCCGGTGACCACCATCTGGAAGCTGCGCTGGCCATTCTCGATCAGGAACCAGTAGCGGATGTCGGGTATGCGCTCGAGATCGCGCGCGATCGCCTGTTTCACGGCGTCCTGAGAGAGCTCGCGTTCGTTTTTGGAAACGAGCCGGATGACGAACGTCGCCTTGCGAACCTCGTCACCCGAGCCGAGGATGCGGCCACCGTTCACGAACACGCTGGTCACCTCCGGCCGGCTCAGGATGCGCTCCGTGAGCATGCCTGTCAGGCGCTGCGTATCACTCAGCTTCGAGCCGGGGGGCAGCTCGACTGCAAGCATCACGCGGCCGTTGTCCTCCTGCGGCAGAAAGGCAGACGGCAGGAGCTGCGTGCTGGCAATCGACCCGGCGAAGACGACGAGCCCAATTCCGACGGTCACGAAACGATGGCGCACCGACCAGGCGACGAGCCGGGTGTAGCCGCGGAGCAGCAGGCCCTCGCGATCCGAATGGTTCT
Source organism: Hyphomicrobiaceae bacterium (assembly GCA_041687075.1). Classification (GTDB taxonomy): domain Bacteria; phylum Pseudomonadota; class Alphaproteobacteria; order Rhizobiales; family Hyphomicrobiaceae; genus ZC4RG25. Next base: position 5,501 of record JAWLCO010000172.1, read on the forward strand.
CGTTCGCGCGCATGAAGTAGGCGGCGAGCAGCGGCGTGATGAGCCGTGCCACGAGAAGCGAGAAGAATACCGCGAATGCCACCGTCAGGCCGAACTGCTTGAAGTACTGTCCGGCGATGCCGCCCATGAAGCTCACCGGCGCGAACACGGCGATGATCGTCATGGTGATCGCAATGACGGCAAGGCCGATCTCGTCGGCCGCCTCCAGCGCCGCCTTGTAGGCGGATTTGCCCATCCGGATATGGCGGACGATGTTCTCGATCTCAACGATGGCGTCATCGACCAGAATGCCCGTCACGATGGTGATCGCGAGCAGGCTGACCATGTTGAGCGAGAACCCGATCGCCTCCATCGCGAAGAATGTCGGGAAGACCGAGAGGGGCAGGGCCAGCGCGGCGATGACCGTGGCTCGCAGGTCGCGCAGGAATACGAGCACGACGAGGATCGCGAGAACGGCGCCTTCGAGCAGCGTCTTCAGCGTCGAGTCGTAGACACCGATGGTGTATTCGACGGTGGAGTCGATCTGCTTCAGCTCGACATCCGGATAGGCGCGCTTCAGCTCCCCGATCTTATCGGCAACGGCGTCCGCGACGCTCACATCGCTTGCGCCCTTGCTGCGGGTGATGGAGAAGGCGACGACAGGCTCGCCGTTGAGGTCCGCGAACGTGCGCGGCTCTTCTATGGAATCGGTGACGTCGCCGAGGGCGTCGAGGCGGACGGCGCGGCCGCCCGGCAGTGCAATCATCGTCTTGGACAGATCCTCGACCGTTTGCTTGCCGGCCAGGGTGCGGATGGCTTGCTCGCGCCCGCCGATTTCGCCGCGACCGCCGGCGACGTCGACCTGAGTGGCTCTGAGCTGGCGGTTGACGTCACCGGCAGTGACGCCAAGCGCCAGCAGCCGGTCGGGATCGAGCGACACGCGGATCTCGCGTTCGACGCCGCCGACACGCTCCACTTTCGAGACGCCCTGAACGCTCTGCAGCGTGCGCGCGATCGTATCATCCACGAACCAGGACAGTTCCTCCGGCGTCATGGACGGCGCGCGCGCGGAGTAGGTGACGATCGGCAGACCTTCGATGTCGAGCCGCTGCGT
>JAWLCO010000173.1:0-6485 GCA_041687075.1 Hyphomicrobiaceae bacterium
GGATCCTGGCCAGTTGCAGCAGTACGTGGACCGGTATCTCGACGAGGACGCGACCATCACGTCGGCGTCCGACCTCTATCTCGGTGACGATCACGTGGCCACCACCATCGCGAAGATCAGCGATGAGACAGCCGTCAAGGCGCTGGGCCATGCGGCCTCGGCGCTGCACGGGCGCAGCTTCGTCAGCAATTACGAAATCAACATTCGAGTCCGGGATATCAAAATGCTTCCGGGTCAAATGGCTGCGAAAGTGACGACGTCGATCCGGGAGCGGGGGACGTTCGGCGAGGCCTCACCCCGCGTCGCGCAGGCCGGGCAGCAGCAGCTCGGCGGGTCTCAGCAACAGTGGGGCCAGCAAGGCCAGCAGTTCGGTCAACTCGGTCAGCAGGGCCAGCAGAATTGGCCGCAGCAGGGCCAGCAGGGCTTGAGTGGCGGGCAGTCCGGCCAGTTCCAGCAAGGTGGTAGCGGCATGGGCTTCGGCCAGGGCCGCGGTGGCGGCGTTCAGCAGAGTGGTGTGAACTTCCAGACCCGCGCGACCTGCACACACCTGCTCACCCTGGAGCAGGGCCAGATCCGCATCGGCGACACGTTCTGCCGCGGCGCCATGCGGCTCGGCTGAACCTCCCGACGCCAACCAACGCAGCACCCGGCCCCTCGTGGGCCGGGTTTTTGTTGTAGATGAGGCCATATGCAGGTCCGCAATCGGCATCCGGCTGTGATAGGGATGGCGCCCTGTCCAGCTTGCCGGGAGACGTCATGAGCTCAACCCTGACCCCCTCGCGCGAAATCGAGGCGCTGCTCGAGATCATGCGCAGGCTGCGCACGCCGGTCACGGGCTGCCCATGGGATCTGGAGCAGACCTTCGAGACGATCGTGCCCTACACCCTCGAGGAAGCCTACGAAGTGGCGGATGCCATCGCCCGGCGCAACCTCAACGATCTTCGCGAGGAGCTGGGCGATCTGCTGCTTCAGGTCGTCTATCACGCGCAGATGGCCGACGAGCAGGATGCTTTCGACTTCGGGGATGTGGTCGAGGGCGTCACCGCCAAGATGATCCGCCGTCACCCTCACGTGTTCGGGGACGAAGCAACGCGCTCGGCAGGTGTTGCAGAAGGCTTCTGGGAGCGGGCCAAGGCTGCTGAAAAAGCCGAGAAAGCGCGGGCCGAAGGCGCCGCCTCTGCGGCAAAGCCCTCCGAGAGCGTCCTGGCCGGCGTCCCCCTTCCCCTCCCGGCTCTGACCCGCGCCGTCAAGCTGCAGAACAAGGCCGCCGCCGCGGGCTTCGATTGGCCGGGACTGGGACCTGTTCTGGACAAGCTCAAGGAAGAGCTCGCGGAGCTCGATGGCGCCATCGGGGCTGGCAACGAGGACGAAATCAGCGAGGAGTTCGGCGACTTGCTGTTCGTGGTCGCCAACGTGGCCCGCCACCTCAAGATCGATCCCGAGGCAGCCCTGCGCGCCGCCAACGACAAGTTCATCCGCCGCTTCCGCTACATCGAGGAGGCACTTGCCGCCAGAGGCAAGAAACCGGCGGACTCCACGCTCGAGGAAATGGACGCCCTGTGGGACGAGGCGAAGCTGTCAGAGCCTGGCCGGGACGCAGCCTCGTGGCGTTCCGACCAGAAGGAACAATAGGACTCCCTATCCGGCGGGGGGCATCTCAGGCGAGCGGACGTGCTCCGGACGCAGCCCGAGCCCGACGACCCGGGCCGTCAGCCCGCGCAGCACCGGGAACCGGGCAGCCAGGCGCAGAGGCAGAGGCGCCTGCAATGGGCCCTTGGCCGCCAAGGCAGGAGAGATCACTCGGTTCTGGATGATGACCTGCAGCCGCTGCGTGGCCCTGGTCGGCCATTCCCGGCGCTTCTGCACGGCCGCCAGGTGCCGTGTTTCGAGTTGCTTGTCCCGCAAGGGCTGCCACAGGAGATTGGCCGCTGCCACAGCGTCCTGAATGGCGAGATTGATGCCAACGCCGCCGATGGGCGACATGGCATGTGCCGCGTCGCCGATCAGCAGCAGCCCTGGCCTGTACCACGTCTGCAGCCGATCGACTCGGACGCTGAGCAGCTTGACGTCGTCCCAGGTCTGCACATCGTCGGCGATGCGATTGCCGGCCCACGGCAGCAGTGCGCTCACATCCTGGCGGAAGGCGTCGAATCCGCGCTCGCGCACGGCGTCCGCTCCGCCCTTGGGGATCACCATCGCGCACTGCCAGTAGTCGCCGCGGTTGATCTGGACCAGCAGGCGGCCCGGCTCAAAGCGGCCCATGGTTTCGGAGGAGTCACCGGGCGCCCGCGACAGGCGAAACCAGAGCACATCCATTGGCGCGCCGAGATCATCGAGCGCCAGGCCCGAGTGCGCCCGAAGCACGGAGTGCCGGCCATCTGCTGCCACGACCAGATCCGCCCTCACCTCGAGCGGTCCGTCGCGCGTCTCAAGTTTCAGCCCGACGATTTTGTCGGCATCATAAAGGAAGTCCTCGGCCGTCGCCTCCATCAGGAGCGAGAATCCCGGATAGCGCCGCCCCTGCTCTGCGAGGAAGCTCAGAAAATCCCATTGCGGCATCATCGCGATGAATGGATACCGGACGGGCAGCCGGGAGAAGTCCGCAAACGTCAGCATCTCATCGCCGAACTGCCCACCGACCCGCGGCACCTTCTGATGAGGCAGCCTCAGCACCGCTTCAGCGAGGCCAAGCTCCGCCATCAGCTCCAGCGTCGAGGGATGGATGGTGTCGCCGCGGAAGTCACGCAGGAAATCGGCGTGCTTCTCGAGCACCACGACCGGAACGCCTGCCCGGGCAAGAAGGAACCCGAGCATCAGGCCTGCGGGTCCACCGCCGGCAATACAGCAGGTGGTCGAGAGCGTTCTGGTGGCCATGGCACATCCTCGTTGACCTCTCCGCGCGCCCGGAGGACGCCGCAAGATCGGTGACGCTTCCTACTCGATGTTCGGCTTCACACTCCGTTGCCGCTTGACTTCTCCCCGCCGCAGCTTGCCTTCCAGACGCCGCGCCTTCGACGCTTTCGTCGGCCGGGTCGGGATGCGCCGCTTCGGCTGCACCGTCGCTCGCCGTACGAGCTCGATGAGCCGCTCACGCGCATCTGCCCGGTTCATCTCCTGGGTGCGGTGGCGCTCGGCGCGGATGACGAGCACACCCTCCTTGGTCATGCGCCGTCCCGCCAGGCGCCGCAGCCTGGCACGCACCGGGGGCGGCAGGCTCGGGCTTGCCGCCACGTCGAAACGCAGCTCCACCGCCGTCGAGAGCTTGTTGACGTTCTGGCCGCCGGGCCCCGAGGCGCGAATGAAATGCTCCTCGATCTCCGCCTCCGGGATGCTGATGCTGTCCGTTACGCGGAGCACGGGGCGCCCTGTTCCTTGGTCCACTGCCGCTATGGGCGCTAACGTCTTACCCCTTCGCCGGGTGTGAGCGGAAGCCCCGCGCCCGTGCCTTGCGGACAACTTGCGGCGCGGTGCCCCTTGCGCGTGTGGCCGTGGCTTGGCATCAACCCCGTCGGTCAAGACAGCAGGCGGGAGCCCGGTGCCGAAGATCCATAAGAGAAGACGGTCGACAGTCCAGCTGCCGCCCGCGCTGCGCGACCTCCAGTTCCGCGCCGAATATCTGCTGCTCCGCATCATCGTCGGGCTGGTCCGGGCCATGCCGCTGAGCGTGGCCGTGGCGGCATCGGCCAAGGCGTGGCGCACGCTGGCGCCGCTGGTATCCCGCGTCCGGCACGAGCGGGCGCTCGACAACGTGGCCATCGCCTTCCCCGAAAAGAGCGAGGCAGAGCGCCGGGAGATCGTGCTGGCGCACTGGGAAAACCTTGGCCGCGTCATGGCCGAGACGATGCAGATCGACCGGATCCTGCGCGACCCCTCGCGGATCGAGATCGAGAACCTTCCACTCTTCGCCCGCTACAAGGACAAGCTCGGGCCGGCTATCGGCATCTCGCTGCACATGGGCAACTGGGAGCTCGCCATCTGGCCGCTGGTCGTCGCCGGCGCCAACCCGGCCGCCATTTATCGCTCGGTCAACAACCCCTACGTCGACCAGTACCTCAGGTCGCAGCGTAAGGACCTCTACCCCGGCGGCCTGTTCGGGCGCGGAAGGGTCGAGGGCGACCACGACGAGAGCCAGCGCACGGCGCGCATCATCACGGACTACGTCCGCCGCGGCGGCAGGCTCGGACTCGTCTGCGATCTGCACGACCGCACCGGCATTCCCGTGCCGTTCTTCGGCAAGCCGGCGAAGACACAGGCGATCGGGGCCATGATCGCACGGCGCATCGGCGCGCGCATCTGGCTGGCGCGTTGCCTGCGTGTCGGCACCGAAAGCCGTTTCCGCGTCCAGATCAAGGAGCTGAAGGTGCCGCGCACGGCCAATCAGGCCGACGACATCCGGGCCATCATGACCGAGATGCAGATCCAGTTCGAGATGTGGATACGGGAAGCACCGGAGCAGTGGATGTGGTCCAATCGCCGGTGGAGCTGAGGGTTGCGACAAACGGCGCCTCCGTCGTACCCGGATTTCGGCCACCGCGAGAGCCGACAGTGAGCGAGAGGAGTTGTTCATGCCAGCCAGCCGCACGCCTGCGAAATTCTACTCGCCACTCGCCATCGGCGCGCCAGAGCCGCTGCGCCAGCTCCCGGTCCGGCTCGAGCGCATGATCCACTTCGTGCCGCCGCACAACCCCAAGATCCGCGCCCGCCTGGGCGAGACCATCGCCAGCGTCGACGTGCTGCTGGGGAATCTCGAGGACGCCATCGCCGCGGACGAGAAAGAGGCGGCACGGCGCGGCTTCATCGAAATGGCGGAGCAGCACGACTTCGGCACGACCGGGCTGTGGGTGCGGATCAATGCCCTCAACTCGCCCTGGGCGCTCGACGACATCATCGAGATCGTCTCGGCGGTGGGCTCCAAGCTGGACGTCATGATGCTGCCCAAGGTCGAGGGGCCGTGGGATATCCATTATCTCGACCAGCTCCTCGCCCAGCTCGAAGCTCGCCACCGCATCGAGCGGCCGATCCTGATCCATGCCATTCTGGAGACGGCCGAAGGCGTCTCGAACGTCGAGGAGATCGCCGCCGCCAGCCCGCGCATGCATGGCATGAGTCTCGGGCCAGCTGACCTCGCCGCCTCACGCGGCATGAAGACGACGCGCGTCGGCGGCGGGCATCCGAGCTACGGCGTCCTCGCCGACACAGGGCCGGGCGGCGGCGATCGCGGCTTCTTCCAGCAGGACCTGTGGCATTACACCGTGGCGCGCATGGTCGACGCCTGCGTGCGCAACGGCATCAAGCCGTTCTACGGCCCCTTCGGCGACTTTTCGGACGATGCCGCCTGCGAGAGCCAGTTCCGCAACGCCTTCCTCATGGGGTGCGTCGGCGCGTGGTCGCTGCATCCGAGGCAGATTGCCATCGCCAAGCGCGTCTTCAGCCCCGACCCGGACGAAGTTGCATTCGCAAAGCGCATTCTGGACGCCATGCCGGACGGCACCGGCGCCGTGATGATCGACGGCAAGATGCAGGATGATGCCACCTGGAAACAGGCCAAGGTGATCGTCGATCTCGCGCGGCTCGTCGCAGCAAAGGATCCCGATCTGGCGTCCGCTTACGCAATCTGAGACAACCTGCAACGCGATTTGAGACAAGTTGTGCGCTTGCCGCAACAGTAGGGGGGAGTTTATGAGCTATTCTCCATCGGGTGCACGAAGTGGGGGAGCTGGTGCCAGTGCACACCCGAAGTCGGGTGCCAGTCCGGGGAACTGCAGTGCCCAATTCGCCATGAGCAAAGTTCGCGTGGCCAAGTACGCCATCGGCCAGGTCGTCCGCCATCGGTTCTATCCGTTCCGTGGCGTCATCTTCGACGTTGATCCCGTGTTCGACAACACCGAGGAATGGTGGCTGTCGATCCCCGAGGAAATCCGCCCCCGCAAGGATCAGCCCTACTACCACCTGCTCGCCGAGAACGCCGAGACGGAGTACGTCGCCTACGTTTCCGAGCAGAACCTGATGCTCGACGACAGCGGCGCCCCGCTGCGGCATCCCAAGATTCTCGAGCTGTTCGCGGAGCAAGAGAACGGGCGCTACGAAGCGACGTTCGTGCAGCCGCACTGATCGGCGAAAGCTGCAGCACGAGTCCGTTCAGGTCGAGCTGCTTGAAGCCCTCCCCTCAATGGTAGGGCGGCGCGGCGCAGCCGCGCGGGTGGGGTGGAGCACGATCGAGACGTGTCAAGTTGTGTACCCGCACCCCGCCCCCTCCCCGCAAAGGGGAGGAGAGAAGCGGGGCGCCCGCGAATCTCAGCGACGATTTCGCGGAATTGCAACTCGTTACCCGGGTTCGCCGCGGCATGCATTGTGCGGCCGCCGATCCAGGTGTCGTGATGCGCGCACTCCGGTCAGTGGCCCGCCCAGAGCGCCGCGCCACAATCCGGCGGTGCTCCTGTTCGTTCACCCAGTGAGCTGTCCGAAATGGGGTCACGCAAGTCGAA
>JAWLCO010000174.1:0-6476 GCA_041687075.1 Hyphomicrobiaceae bacterium
TGGCGCGCCGTGGACCGCGCCGCAGGTGATGCAACGGGCACGGGAGATCTATCGTGGTGTGGGGCAGGTACCGATCCATGTGAAGCGGGAAGTCGACGGGTTCGTGCTCAACAGGCTGCAGACGGCGCTGCTTGCCGAGTCGTTCCGGCTCGTCGAGGAAGGCGTAGTCACCCCGCAGGACCTCGACGAGACGATCCGAAACGGCCTTGGCCTGCGCTGGGCGTTCATGGGGCCGTTCGAGACGATCGAGCTCAATGCGCCGGGCGGCATTCCCGACTACTGCCGGCGATACAGCCCCTTCTTCCGCCGCCTCGCCGACGATCAGCCGAAGCCGTCTGTCTGGGACGATGACAAAACGGCCGAGGCAGCAGCGGCCTGGGGCCCCACGCCCGACCCGCAAAGGCATGCGGCCAAGACGCGCTGGCGTGACGAGCAACTCGCGGCGCTCGCGGCCCACAAACGAAAGATGAAGCCCTTCTCCGACTGAGAGGCTGGTGCTGTCGAAGCTGGGGCGGGTCCTCGGCAATTCACCTGATCGTAATCGTGATGTTGCCTGAAAACCGCCCGTTGGGCGGGGGCGGAAACGATACGCCGCGGAACGCTGCTCGGACGGCGCGGTCGATCTCTGCACTGCCTGAGGATCTGAGTGACATCGAGGCGAGCCGCCCGCCGGCGTTGATCGTGAACGTCAGCCCGACGCGACCGGTGGAGCGGAGATTTCTGATCCGCTGCGTCCGCGACACGAGAACAGACCGCACATGCGAAGCATAAGCAGCGATACTTTGCGCTGATGCATTCCGCTGTCCGCCGCCGGAACCGGCCTGTCCCCGCCGGGCGGGACTCGAGGCAGATGCTCTTTTCGCCGGTTCTTTCTTTCGTTCCTTCTTTTGCTCTTTCACTCGTTCTTGCTTTTCTTTGGGTCTCTCGACCTCCTTGGTCGTTACGGTTTCGCGCTTTGCCGGCACGGCAGTTGCTGGTGCGAGATCGTTCGGGTCAGTCGGCTCGAGTTCCCGCGGTGATATGGCAACAGCGGTTTCCACCGCTTCGAGAGGCGGCTCAGCCTGCAAGGCCGGCGCGGGGCTGGCTGCCGCTTCGACCGCTTCAACAGTCCTCACCGGTTCAGCGGGTGGTTTGACAGGCGCCAGCTCCTCAGCCGGTGGCAGTTCGGCCGGTTCGGCAACAGAGGCCGACTCCAGTCCATCGCTCGCCTGCGCCGCAGCCGATTCCGGACTGCCGGCAGCGGCGAGCTCCTGCCGGGGATCGCCCGGCGGAAGGATCATGACCTCCGCAGGTGTCAACGAGACGGCAACGGGTGCGGGCGCGGGCAACTGCACCAGCATGGCCCCGTATACCGCCGTCACCGCCAGAGCAGCGATTGGCCGGACGCCGATCGGCACCAGCCGCGGAGCAGAGAAGGCATCGAACGTGTTCAGACCCCGTCGCATCACCACTGCATCATGGCGCCCGGGGTTCCGCAGATGCAGGCAGCTCGAGCGTTGCGCCGGCATCACTGCTTCTGCCGGTCGCGAGCAACGCGATCTTGACGATACCGTTTGCAGCAAGGTGGTCCATCACCGCGACGATCTCGCCATAGGGCACCTCGCGGTCGCCGCGTACGTGAACGTGGCGATCCTCGCCGCCAAGAAGCTCGCGCACCTTCGCCGCGATGCCCTCCCGTGCCACGGTCTGATCCCCGATGGTCAGCTCGCCCTCTTTCGTCACGGTGATGACCACCGGCTGCTTCGGATCGAGCGGCTCGGCTGCTTTTGCCTGCGGCAGGTCGACTTTCAGCCCGGCGGACAGCATTGGCGCGGTAATCATGAACACGATGAGCAGCACCAGCATGACGTCGACCAGCGGCGTCACGTTGATGTCGGGCATCGGCTGATAAAGCGAGTTGCCCGACGAACTAGTGCGCGACGGCATGGCCATGACGCGGCTCCCGATCTCTATGGACATCCTCAGCCGCAACGGGCTCCACCAGCAGCGTAACGGCCTGATCCTCGATCAGGTGCTCGAGCGATTGCGCCACCCGGCCGATGGCGCTGGTCAGCCGGTTGTAGCCGATCGATGCCGGAATCGCGGCGGCGAGCCCGATCGCCGTGGCGGCAAGTGCCTCGGCAATACCCGGCGCTACGACGGCAAGGCTGGTGTCGTTGGCATCGGCGATGCTGGCGAAGCTGGTCATGATTCCCCAAACGGTGCCGAACAGGCCGATGAAAGGCGCGACTGAAGAAATGACGGCAAGGCTCGGCAGGCCGCCGTCCATGCGCCCCAGCAGCACCTGGGCTGCATGCCGCATCGCCTCGCCGATCCGCTGCCGTGTCTCCCCGGCCGTTTCCATGGGCACGCGGATGCGGCGCGCCGCTTCGCCGGCCTGGATAATGGGGAGCAACAGCGGCGAAATCCGGTTCCCGGCACCAATGCGCAGCCTGCGGACGGCCCGACGCAGCCGGGCCACGGCGATCCAGCCCTCCAGGATCAAGACCCAGCACCAGATCGACATCGCCAGCAGCATGAGAATGACGGCCTTTCCAACCGACCCCGCCTGCATGAACAGGCCGATCGGTGTCATCGAGTGCTCCACGTCGCCCTCCGACCTACTTGAACAGCTTGACCGAGGTCCGTGAGGACAACTCGAGGCGCCCCAGACAATCGCCCAGACTGTCCGGCGCGCAGGCGATGATGTCGTTCACCAGCAGAGAGCCCAGCGTGTCGCAGGTCTCATCCAGATCGAAAGCACGGATACTCGTCTTGCGCGGCTTCAGCGGCCCGAACTCGATCACCAGCCGGCGTTTGACGACCCCATCTGTACCGAATACGGCCGTATCGGCCTTCAGGCTGTCCACCGCCGAGTTTGCCGGATTGGACATGACGAACGTCAGCCGGCATTTGCCCTCGATGGGCTCCATCGTGTTCAGCTCGATGCCGAGTGGATCACTTGCCAGCTCGGCACGGGCCGGCGCCATCGCGATGAAACCTGCCGCAGCAGCGGCGCTCACGATCAGTTGCCAGCGCTTCGGCATGAAGGTCCCCCGCCGCTGATGTGCGTTTCTGATTTTCTGGCAAGTCAGTTCAGTAACCCCACTGCATTGCCATTTCTATACCCAATATGTCAAGAATACGCGTCCACTGAAGGTCCATGTGGCGCCGCGGCGCAGGACTGCGGCAGCAGGAACGGCGCCCCGTTGGCCGGAATGCAGTTCGTCCGCACGTCACAGCCGAAAGCTGTCGACAAGCGGGCATCCTGCATGACCTTCGTGGCCGGACCGAAAGCCAGCACCCGACCCTCTGCGAGCAGCAGCATTTCGTCGGCATAGGACGCGGCCAGATTGAGATCGTGGAGCACTGCGAGCACGGCGCGGCCGTTTCGTTTCTGGCGCACCAGCTCGTCGAGCACGAGCAGTTGGTGGCCGATGTCGAGGCTGGACGTCGGCTCGTCGACCAGCAACGCCGTTTCGTCCGTTGCCACACGACCGCATTCGAGTTGGCACAGGGCACGCGCCATGTGCACGCGCTGGCGCTCGCCGCCGGAGAGCGTGGTGTAGGCTTGTCCGGCCAACTTTCCGAGCCCAAGCCGATCCAGCATATCGCGGGCAAGCCGGTGAGCTTCGCTGTTTCCGGGGTCGAGCCCCGGCACGGTGATGCCCAGAAGCACGACCTCGAGCGCCGTGAACGGAAAGGCAAGCGCAGTATGCTGCGCAACGACGGCGCGGCGTCTGGCGAGATGATCCGCCGGCAGCACGCTCATGTCGCGTTCGCCAATCAGAATGCGGCCGGAGGTCGGCTGCAGCTCTCCTGTCAGCAATCGAAGCAATGTCGACTTGCCGGCACCGTTCGGCCCGACAATCACGATGAACCGCCCGGGCACCAGATCCAGGTCGATGCTGTCGACCAGATTGCGCCCGCCAACGGCGTAGGAGACGGACCGGGCACGAATCATGGCGCCGACAGCGCTCCCCCGCGCCGGATGACGAGATGCAGGAACACGGGCGCGCCGATCACCGCCATGATGATGCCGATCGGCAGCTCGGCCGGCGCAACGATCATGCGCGCCGCAACGTCAGCCACGACAACCAGCACCGCGCCCAGCAATGCCGATGCCGGCAAAACGATGCGATGGTCTGGCCCGGCGATCAGCCGAACGAGATGCGGCACGACGATGCCGACGAAGCCGATGGTTCCGGACACGGCCACCGCGGCCCCGACTGCCGCCGCAGTCAGCGTCACGATCCGCAGCTTGGCTTTTTCGACCTCGATGCCGAGATAAAAGGCTTCCGCCTCTCCGAGCAGCAACCCATTGAGCGCCCGCACGAGGCGCGGAATCGTCAGGATCAGCACCAACGCGAACGGCGCGATACCGAGCACCTTCTGCCAGCTTGCCCCCGCCAGCGAGCCCATGGACCACAGAGTCAGGTCTCGCAGCTCGCGATCGTCCGAGACGTACGCGAGCAATCCCGTCAGTGCACCTGCGATCGCCCCGAGTGCGATGCCCGCCAGAAGCAGTGTTGCGATCGCCGTCGTGCCGTGCCGGCGCGCAATCAGCATCAGCGCCATGGTCGTGACGAAGCCGCCGAAGAAGGCCGCGACCGGTAACGCCCACGCGCCAAGCGCCTCTACCAACGGGCCGGCGAAAGTGCTGCCGAGGGCGATGGTGGCAACCGCCGCGAGTGCAGCACCCGAAGACACGCCGATGAGCGCCGGGTCGGCGAGCGGGTTGCGAAACAGCCCCTGCATCATGGCCCCGGCCACAGCCAGCGACGCACCGACGAACGCCGCGAGGATCATTCGCGGCAATCTCACCTCGAGCAGAACGAGGCGGGCGTGCACGTCGGCCGGCGTTTCACTGCCTGAAAACGCGGCTGACAACGCGCGCGGCAGAGATGAAAGCGTGAGCCCCGTCGGCCCGATACTCACCGAGACCAGCGCTGCCAGCGCAAGCATGCTCCACCCCGCAAGCACGAGCCGCCGCCCCAGCGCGTGACGATCACTGCCGTCAGATGCCACCCGTGGCAGGCTCAAGGATCCGATCGCCATGTGGGCCGCCTACCGCGGCAGTTCGGGATAGAGCTGCGTCATCAGCTCGTTGGCCGCTTCCGGCGCACGCGGACCGAAGCCAAGCAGATAACCCGCATCCACGGTGATGATCGGCACCTTGTTTCCTGCGCCGAGCGCCTTGAGGCCGGACAGCGCGGCGACCTCGGCCGCGACATCCTCATCGGGCGTGCGGCGCGCGGCAATGACGGCTTCAGGTGCCATCTCGATCAGCGCCTCGTCGCTGACGGGCTTGTAGCCGTTGAGGTTCGCCGCGGCGTTTTCTGCACCCGCAAGGTCAAGCATGACGTCAGCGGTCGTGCCGCGGCCCCCAACGAGGGCGCGCCCTGAATTGACGCTGAGAACGACAATTGCGCGAACCGGCTTGTTGATTTTCGAACGGGCCTCCGCAAGTCCGCGGAACTGCTCTTCCAGCCTGGCCGCCAGTTGATCCGCTTTGGCCTCTGCCCCGACCGCACGTCCGACCAGCCGTACCTTTTGCATAAGGCTTTCCGGCCCGTCGTTCTCGGGAAGCATGACCATGGGAACGGAAGATGCTTTCAGGGCCTGCACCACTTCGGGCGGTCCCGCACTCGCATTGGCGAGGATCAGTGTGGCACCGGTCGACAACACGCCTTCCGTGGACAGCGCCCGCATGTAGCCGATCTTTTTCTTGTTCGCGACGTCCGGCGGGAACAGGCTGGTCGTATCGACGGCAACCACCTTGTCGCCTAGCCCGAGCGCATAGAGAATTTCTGTCGTATCCCCGCCGATGCTGAGCAGCCGGGATACGTCGTCGGCCTTGACGATCCGGCCCGCCGCGTCCTTGAGTTCCTCGGCCCGGCTGATCGTCGTGTGGAGCCCTGTGGCCGCGATCGCCATGGTGGCGATGCCTGCGATGAGCCGGCTCATACTATCCCTCTCGTTTATTTCGTCAGTATCAGCTTGCCGCTGGCGGTAATGCGCAGCCGGTATTCCTGACCGTTGTGCTCCAGAATAGCCTCGCGCGCATCGGCGAGCAGATCGCTCACCCGCATGCGCACGGCCTTGGGAACCTCGCGCGCCTCGCTTGCTGATGGCGTCCTTCTCTGCTTGACTTGACGTGCGCCGCCCATGACCGCTGCCGATGCCATGATCATCGTGGCAAGGGTGCATCACCCCGCCCCACACCATTCGATCCTTAGCATGTTCAATGTTGACTGCAGAAGTCAATATTGCATAACTTTCCCCTCGAGGGGGCAAGGTGTTGGGCGCCGGTGAATTCGGTCGCGCATGCGCCCCGCTCGCGACATCCAGCAAGCCAGCGTGCCCTTCCGCCGCCAGCCAGCCAATGTTCGCGCTTCAGGGAACATTGACCTCGGACGAGGCAGGGGGAGAGCATGTTTGGTCGTCGGAAGCATCCGATCATATCGGCGCGCGCGCTGCGCCTTACCGTTTCAGCT
>JAWLCO010000175.1:0-6378 GCA_041687075.1 Hyphomicrobiaceae bacterium
GGAAGACGGCGGCGATGCCACGCCGGCCAAGCCGAGCACGCCGCTGATGGGGCATATCGCGCGCCGGCTCGCGGAGCTTCTGCCCAAGGCGGCCCATGCACGCATCATCCGCTCCTGGGCCGGTGTCATCGAGAATACTCCGGACGGCCGCCCTGTGATCGATCGCCTGGGCTCTGTCGAGAACGTCGTGGTCGCCACGCTGTCGAGCGTCGGTTTCGGGCTGTCGCCCGCCAGCGGCCGCGCGATCCGTGATCTGGTGATCGACGGCACTTGCTCATTCGCCGACATCTCGTCGTTCAGCCTGGCGCGCTTCGCCGAGCTGGAGCCGAACTGGCGGGAGCTGCAGGGATGGCGCACGTCGGCCGCGTAGCCGACTTTCGAGCCTCAGCGGCTCAGGATGGCTCCGTGCTATTCCGCCGCCATGCGCATTGGACCGGGCGCGCCGGCGAAGCGTTCCATCTGGCGAGCGTACCAGTTGGTGAAGGTGATCAGCATGAACTCCGAGGGCGCATAGGGGCCCGGCTCGTAGGCCAGGGAGCGGATGCCACGATGGTTCGCCGCGGCAAGCTCCGCATCCTGCGCGTTGGTCGCGATCCAAACCTCGGTCAGCCGCTTGACGTCGTAATCGATGCCTTCGATCGCATCTTCATGCACGAGCCAGGTCGTACGCAATGCCGTCCTGTCGTGCGAAAGCGGCAGCACGCGGAAATGGATGATGTGGTCGGCGAGAAAGTGGTTCCAGTTATTCGGGACGCGGAACATTCGCACCGATCCCAGGTCGGGATCGCTGAAATCACCGAGCAGCTTGTTGCACGCCGGCCTGCCGTCCATGGTGAACGAGACGGCGCCCTCGTTGAACGGCAGGCGGATGCAGCGGAACTCGTCACCGCCGTCGGCGGGGCGATGCGGCAGGCCGAGGGCGTCCCATTTGGCAGCCTGGCGCGCCATCAGGTCCTTGAATTTCGCTGACCCGCGCGGATCATCCGGCATTGCAAATTCGACCAGGGTGACGGTGAGCTCCGGGTGATTGGCGGCGCAGTGATAGCATTCCCGGTTGTTCTCGATGACCAGCTTCCAGTTGGCCTCCTCGATGATCGTCATCTCGAAGGCGACCTTGGTGCGGTCCGGACAGTGCGGGGCGATGTAGGGCGTCACACCCTCGCGGAAACGCGACAGGTCCGGCGGCGTCTCGGCGAGACAGATATAGACCATCCCGCAGACGACCTCGACGTGGATTGGTTTCAGGCCATAGCGGGTGCGGTCGAGGTCCCGCGGCATCTGGCGGGCATTGAGAAGTTTTCCGTCGAGCTCGTAAACCCACTGGTGGTAGGGGCAAACCAGGCGGCTGGCGCGGCCTTTCTCGTGGGCACAGATGCGCGAGCCGCGGTGACGGCAGACGTTGTGGAAGGCGCGGATCTCGCCATCGCGATCGCGCAGCACGACGATGGGGTTGTCGCCCACGTCCAGGGTCAGGTAATCGCCCGGATTCTTGATCTCGCAGGCATTGCAGGCGAAGAGCCATTCGGTCTCGAACACCGCCTTCAGGTCTGCTTCGTGCATCGCCGGATCGACGTAGAAGGCCTGAGGCAGGCTGAAGCCTTCGCGGCGTTCCGACAGCAGTTGGGCAATGCGTTCGCGATCGATCATGGCAGTTCTCTCGGCCGGCAAGTGCCGCATGATCCGGCACCGTGCCACCCGATAGCCCGCATCTTTCCGACCCAGCGGATAACATTTGCGACGCTCTCCGTCGGCTATAGAGTGCGCGGCGTCGTTTTTGTGCTATTCCGGCCTGAAAGCTTCGGCACGCATTGGACGTCACTTCGAGCGTAGCGAGGAA
This sequence comes from Hyphomicrobiaceae bacterium, assembly GCA_041687075.1. GTDB lineage: Bacteria > Pseudomonadota > Alphaproteobacteria > Rhizobiales > Hyphomicrobiaceae > ZC4RG25. The sequence goes on from JAWLCO010000175.1 coordinate 1,838, forward strand.
CCCGTGTTGTTGAGAGATCCGGCAGCCGGCACGCGCATAGTCACCTTTCTCCTCGTGGACGGAATGTCCATGATGAGCCTTGCTTCCGCGATCGAGCCGCTGCGCTCTCTCAATCGGCTGATCGACCGGCAGGCCTGGAGCTGGCGGCTCGCCAGTCTGGACGGACGCGTCGTCTCTGCGTCCAACGGTATTCCGCTCCCGACGGAACCGGCCGACGAAGCCATCAAGGGGGCGGACCATCTCTTCGTCTGCGGCGGTCTCCGCATCAAGTCCCTCGACGAGCGCCGCTATCTTGCAATCCTGCGCAAGGCCGCTCGCGCGGGCACTGCCGTTGGAGCACTCTCCACCGGCACTTACCTGCTGGCGCGGGCAGGTTTGCTCGACGGTTACCGCTCCACCATCCACTGGGAGAACCGCCCCGCTTTCCAGGAGGAATTTCCGGATCTCGTCTGCACGGACAAGCTTTACGAGATCGATCGTGACCGGCTGACCTGCTCGGGCGGCACCGCCGCGATGGATCTGATGCTTCATCTGATCAGCGAGCGACACGGTGCCGATCTTGCCCGCCGCGTCGCCAACCAGTTCCACCACGACCGGATAAGAGACGCGCGCGACCGCCAGAGCGGCGGCCGCCAGGAGCGCATGGCCAGCCTTCCGCCGCCACTGAGGACCGCGGTGAGCCTGATGCAGCGTCACGTCGAAGACACGATTTCCATTGCAGAGATTGCGCGGCGCACCGGCAAAAGCCCGCGGCAGCTCGAGCGGCTGTTTCTGCGCTACCTCGATGTGTCCCCTGCCCGCTATTATGTCTCGCTCCGCATTGACCACGCGCGCGAGCTCCTGCTCTATTCCGACCGCCCGATCCTCGAGGTTGCGATCGCAGCCGGGTTCACATCGACGTCGCATTTTGCACAGTGGTTCAAACGCCTGCAGGGCGTGCGGCCATCGCAGTTGCGCCGGCGCCCGCCTTGAGCGGCGGCTGGCGAAAATCCGGGCGCGGGGTGCAAGCCTGCGTTTCGCTCCTCTGTCGGATGCGCTACGTTCGACGTCGCAAATCCGTCATTCGGCAAAAGCGGTTCTGAACGACACTTCGAATTCGATACAGCACAAAAAGACGCAACTGAGAGGGGAGGACGTGGAGACACTCGCCTTCATAATGGCGAATCTACCTGTGATCGGGCAGCGCATGCTCGAGCATGTTTCACTGGTCGGCGTCTCCGTCGGCGTCGCAATCCTCACTGGCGTCCCGATCGGGATCCTGATCACCCAGAGCCGGGCGGCCGCCGACCGCGTGCTCTATGTGGCAGCAGTGATCATGACAATTCCGTCGATCGCGCTCTTCGGGGTGCTCATCCCGATCCTTTCGGTGATCGGCCAGGGCATCGGCTATCTGCCGGCGGTGATCGCGCTCATCCTCTACGCCCAGCTGCCGATTATCCGGAATACCTATACCGCGATCATGAATGTCGATCCGGCCCTGCGCGAAGCGGCGCGCGGCATGGGCATGACTACGCTGCAGCGTTTGCGCCGGGTCGAGATTCCATTGGCCTTGCCGGTCATCATCAACGGCGTGCGCAGCGCGGTCGTTCTGAATATCGCCATCGCCGCCATCGCGACGTACATCGGCGCCGGCGGCCTCGGCACGTTCATTTCGCGCGGCATTTCACAGACCGATATCCGGCAATTGCTGACAGGCGCGCTTGCGGTCAGCATCCTTGCAATTGCGGCGGACTATGCGCTCCTCTTCGCGCAGCGCCGCCTGACGTCTCCGGGGCTGGTGCTGAGATGATCCGTCTCGACCAGGTGACGAAGCATTTCGGCCCTGTGGTCGCCGTCGATCGCGTCGACATGGAGGTGCCTGAAGGCGCCGTGTGCGTCCTGCTCGGCCCCTCCGGCTGCGGCAAGACGACGACGATGAAGATGATCAACCGGCTCATCCCGCCGAGTTCCGGCAAGATCTTCATCAACGGCGCCGACACTGCGACCGTCGACGAGGTGACGCTCCGCCGCTCGATCGGCTACGTCATCCAGCAGATCGGTTTGTTCCCCAACATGACGGTCGAGGACAACATTTGCGTCGTCCCCGACCTGCTGGGCTGGCCACGCGCGAAATCCCGCGCGCGCGCCGCCGATCTGCTCGCGATGGTCAATCTCGACCCGGGCGCTTTCCTGAAGCGCTATCCCAAGCAGCTCTCCGGCGGACAGCAACAGCGGGTAGGTGTTGTGCGTGCGCTTGCCGCCGATCCGCCCGTGCTGCTGATGGACGAGCCTTTCGGCGCGATCGATCCGATCAACCGCGAGGTCATCCAGGACGAGTTCATCAAGCTTCAGGCGGAGCTGAAGAAGACCATCGTCTTCGTCAGCCACGACATCGATGAAGCGGTGAAGATGGCGACGAAGATCGCCATCTTCCGCGACGGCCGCCTGATCCAGTACGACACGCCCGACAATATTCTCGCCCATCCGATCGATGCGTTCGTCTCGGAGTTCGTCGGCACCGACCGGACGCTGAAGCGTCTGCGGCTCATCAGGGTCACGGACGCGATGATGAGCGAACCGCCGCGCGTGCGTGCTGAAGATACTCTCGAAACGGCCGTCGGGTTGATGGAAGAACACGGCCATATCTCCGTCGTCATGGTCGGGCCCCGCGGCCGCGCGCGCGGCGTCGTGCGCCTGGAGAAGGCACGCGGACGCAAGGGCCACGTGGGCGAACACCATGAACCGCTGCCCGGAGTTGTTCGGGTTGGAGACGACCTGCGCACGGCCGTCTCGCAGATGTTTACCCTCGGTGTGACATGGCTCGCCTGTGTCGACGACGACGGCTTCTACAAGGGCTACATCACGCAAAAGGGCATCACGCAGGTGCTCGGTGAGACCTACAGGGATCGCTGAGATGGGAGCAACCGGTCTGCACAGTGCTTATCGCCTGCTGCTGGTAACGGCAGTGTTCGTGCTCGGCGCCTACGTTCAGGCCAGCGGTCTCCTGCCCTCCGTGCTGAGCCACTCCGGCGATGTGCTGTACCTGATCCACCAGCACCTCGCCCTGGTGGCCATTTCCGGCGGCATTGCCATTGCGGTCGGCATTCCCCTCGGCGTCGTGCTGACGCGGCCACGGTTCGAGAAATTCGCCAACGCAGTCACTCAGGTCGTGAACCTGGGCACCACGATTCCGACTCTGGCGCTGCTCGCGATCTCGATGTCGTTTCTGGGAATTGGTGCGCCACCTGCCATTTTCGCGCTGTTCGTCCTGACGCTGCTGCCCATCGTGCTCAACACCGTCGCGGGGTTGCGCTCGGTGCCGCAGCACCTCATCGAGGCCGCGCGCGGCATGGGCATGACGGCGGGCCAGATCCTGTGGCGGATCGAGTTGCCGAACGCGATCTTCGTCATTTTCGCCGGAATCCGCACCGCGCTCGCCATCAACATCGGAACGGTCCCGCTGGCCTTCCTGATCGGGGGCGGCGGATTGGGAGAGCTCATCTTCACCGGTATCGATCTGATGGACACGAGCATGCTGCTCGCGGGAGCGATCCCGACGGCGCTGCTTGCGGTCCTCGTCGATTTCATCATCGGCCAGATCCAGTTCTGGGCGGTTCCAAAGGGAGTCAATCCGCTGCGCTGAAGCCGCGGATAGGTGAACGAAAAGGAGGGTTATCAGCCATGTTCAACCGTTCATTACTTGCTATCGCCTGCGCGGCTTTCGCGCTCGTCGCAACGCCCGTCTCCGCACAAACGGTGGTCGTCGGCGGCAAGAACTTCACCGAGCAGCAGATCATGGCCGAGATGACGTCCCAGCTGCTCAAGGCGAAAGGGTTCACGGTCGATAAGCGGGCGGGGCTCGGCACGGCGCCGCTGCGCCAGGCGCAAGAAGCCGGGCAGATCGATGTCTATTGGGAATACACGGGTACTTCGCTCATCACCTTCAATAAGGTGACGGACAAGCTCGATGCCGCGGCCACCTATGCCAAGGTGAAAGAGCTCGACGCAGCCAAGGGCCTCGTCTGGCTCAATCCATCGAAAGCCAACAATACTTATGCACTTGCTCTGCGCAGGAAGGACGCCGAAGCCAAGGGCGTCAAGTCGCTGTCCCAGCTTGCCGAAAAGATCAAGGGCGGCGAGGTGCTGAAATTCGGCTGCAATGCCGAGTTCTACGCCCGGCCCGACGGCCTGGGCCCGCTGCAAAAAACCTACGGCTTCGAATTTGGCCGTGAGAATGTCGTGCGCATGGATACCGGCCTTGTTTACCAGGCCTTGCGCGACTCCCAGGTGGACGTCGGCCTGGTCTTCGCGACAGACGGCCGCGTGCCGGCGTTCGATTTCGTCATTCTGGCCGACGATAAAGGCTATTTCCCAAATTATGCGATGACGCCCGTGGTCCGCAAGGAAACGCTCGACAAGAACCCGAAGCTCGCCGACATCCTCAACGAGCTTTCCGCCAAGCTCGACGACGCTACCATGGCGAAGCTGAACGCCAGCGTCGACGTCGACAAGAAGAGCGTCGAGGAGGTTGCCACTGAGTTCCTCAAATCGCAGTCGATGAT
>JAWLCO010000176.1:0-6340 GCA_041687075.1 Hyphomicrobiaceae bacterium
TGTCCCGAGCCGGCCGGTTTCAGGACTGCCCGAGGCTATCACTTGCGAGTCCGGCTCCTTCGCCGCTCTGGCCGAGGCCCTGAGGGTCAACGAGCCGGGCGACCTCGTTATCACGGTGAAAGACGAGACGGGGCGCGAGCTGTGCCGGTCCAATCCGCTGCGCATCACCGAAGCTCAGGCACCCCTGGTGCACTTCTGGGGCGATACCCACGGCCAGTCGAACGAGACGCTCGGGACGAACTCCGCCCGCGATTACTTCGTCTTCGGACGCGACAAGGCGTTTCTGGACGTGATGAGCCACCAGGGCAACGATTTCCAGATCACGCAGGCGTTCTGGCGCGAGCTCAATGATTTGACCGCCAGCTTCGACGAGCCCGGGCGCTTCGTGTGCATTCCCGGCTACGAGTGGTCGGCCAACACCGCCGTGGGCGGCGATCGCAATGTGCATTTCCGCCACGAAGGCGAGACCATCCATCGATCCTCTCACGCGCAGATCGCCGACGCCACGGATATCATCGACGAGCCCAGCGACGCCCATCACGCCAATGCCCTGTTCGAGAAGCTCGCCGGCAAGGATTGCATCGTTCTGGCCCACGTCGGCGGGCGCTATGCTGATATCAGGCAGGCGCACGATGGGCGGCTAGAAACGGCGGTCGAGGTCCACTCCGCCTGGGGCACCTTCGAGTGGATCCTGCGCGATGCCTTCGAGAAGAATTATCGCGTCGGCGTGGTCTGTAATTCGGACGGCCACAAGGGCCGACCGGGCGCCGATTTCCCGGGCGCCTCTTTCTTTGGTGCGACAGGAGGTCTGACCTGCTTTCTCGCGCCAAGGCTCGACCGCGACGCGATTTTCGAGGCCATGCGGCGGCGCCATCACTACGGCACCACCGGAAACCGGATGCTGCTGAGTGTCGAGGCGCATCTGCCGCAGCCTGGAAAGCTCTACCTGCGCGATCCGGCGGTCTTCGAAAACCCCGAGACGCGCGCCGCCGACCGCCTCATCATGGGCGATATCGCAAGCGTTGCCGGAGACGAGGCGGTGCTCGAGGTGGAGGCAATCGGGTCTGCACCGATCGAGCGAGTCGACATCTTCGACGGCTTCGACCTGATCGAGACGGTGCGCCCATACCGGCCGGAGGATCTCGGGGCACGCATCCGCGTCATCTGGGAAGGCGCCGAGTACCGCGGCCGTGCCCGCACCACGGTTTGGGACGGTGGCCTGAAGATCACCGGAAACCGCGTTGCCCGTGCTGCGGTGATCAACAACTGGAACCTGGACCGCGGGATCCAATCCCAGGATGAGTCCCGGATAACCTGGAAGGCCGTGACGACCGGCAACTTCGGCGGCCTTGATCTCTGGCTGGACGAAGCGGCGCAAGGCCAGCTCGAGATCGATACGCGCCACGTGAAGCGTCATCTGCCGATCGCCGAAATCGGGGCTTCGGAGCTCATCGCAGAGGCGGGCGGCCTCGAACGGCGCATGCGTTTCTACCGGTTGCCGGAGGCCATGCACGAAACCAGAGTGAAGCTTCGGAGACCCATAAGGCTCCGCCGGAACGGTGATACGCGTCTTTTCGTGCGTGTGACGCAGGAGGACGGCCACCGTGCCTGGTCGAGTCCGATATATCTGTTTCGCCAATAAGTGCAGCATTGCCGCACTTGCGGCAAACGTGCACTATTCAACTCCGTATAACTCGTGCCAAAACGGTCCCGCTGCGCTTCCAAATCCGCAGCGGGGCTTATCCATTCTGTCCCGATGATGTAATGTGAACAGGCTGTAAGGGCTTGATCATAGACGGCCTTGCGGCTTTGATATGGTAAATCTCGCGCGGGACTTAACGCTGATCGCGATTTCTGTTCCGGGCTTTTGCGAGCAGGCGCTGCATTTCGTGCGTTCCTCTGGCTGAGAGCGCCGATGCCAAGGGCGCTCGCCACTGCGGATGCCGGGTTCACGTCCCGGAACCGGTTGATGACTCTGGCACCCGAGATGATCGCCGTTTCAGATGAGTGATTTGCTGCGTATCGAAGACCTGAAGATCTCGTTTTCGCTGCATGGCATCTGGCACGAGGTCGTCAAGGGCGTGAGTTTCCGCGTCCGGCGCGGCAGCGTGGTGGCGCTGGTGGGGGAATCGGGCTCGGGCAAATCGGTCATTGCGCAGTCCGTCATGGGTATCCTGCCGCGGGCCGGCGCCGTCACGCATGGGCGCATTCTGCTTGATCCCGGCGGCAAGGCCCCACCCGTCGATGTAGCAGCTCTCGATCCCGACGGGCCGGAAATGCGTGGGTTGCGCGGCACGGCCATGTCGATGATCTTTCAGGAGCCGATGACCTCGCTGGCGCCGCTTCACACCATCGGCAATCAGATATCCGAAGCCCTCACCACACACATTCCGGTCGGGAAACGGGAAGCGCGCGCCCGAAGTGAGGAGATGCTGGGGCTGGTCGGCTTTCCCGATCCGAAGCGCGCCTTCGATATGTATCCCTTCGAGCTTTCGGGGGGGCTGCGCCAGCGGGCGATGATCGCCATGGCGCTCATCTGCCGGCCGGCGCTGCTGATCGCAGACGAGCCGACGACAGCGCTCGACGTCACCATTCAGGCCCAGGTGCTGAGTCTGCTGAAGGAGCTGCAGCAGAAGCTCGACATGGGCATGCTGCTCATCACACACGATCTCGGCGTCGTGGCCAACATGGCAGACGAAGTCGTCGTCATTTACCACGGCGAAATCATGGAGGCAGGTGCCGCAGACGCGATCTTCCGTACCCCAAGCCACCCGTACCTGAAGGCATTACTCAGGGCCGTGCCGCATTTCGACATGAGCCCCGGCGAACGGCTGATCTCATTGCGGGACGTCGGCAAGGAGAAAATCGCGCCGATTTCGTCCCCTCCTGCAGCCCAGATCCCGCCGCCAGCGGTCAGCGACGATCCGCTGATCAAGGCTCGGGACCTGAGGAAGAGCTTTGAAATTCGCAAGCAGAGCTGGTTCGGCAGTTCAGGTCATGAGAAGATAGCAGCGGTCGATGGCGTCAGTTTCGATGTGAAGCGCGGCGAATGCCTGGGGCTCGTTGGCGAGTCCGGCTGTGGGAAGTCGACGCTCAGCAAAATTCTCATGCGCGCCGTCACGCCGGATGCAGGCAGCCTTGTCTATTCGGGGCCCGGCGGTGAAAAGATCGATCTTCTGAAACTCGAAGGTGCTGCGCTCAAAGCGTTTCGCCCACGCATCCAGATGGTCTTCCAGGACCCGGTCAGCTCGCTTTCACCGCGCATGACCGTACTCAACATCATTCGGGAGCCGCTGCAGATCCATGGCCGCGGCAATGGGCGCGAGCAGGTCGAGCGCTGCGTGGAGCTGATGCAGGCCGTCGGACTCGACCCCCGTTTTCTGAACCGCTATCCGCACAGCTTTTCCGGCGGGCAGCGGCAGCGCATCGGAATCGCTCGGGCGCTGGCACTCAATCCGGACATGCTCATTCTGGACGAACCCGTATCCGCGTTGGACGTCTCCGTTCAGGCGCAGATCCTGAACCTGCTGAAGGATCTCAAGTCGGAACTGGGGCTGACCTACCTTTTCATTTCTCACAACCTCGCTGTCGTGGATTATATGGCAGATCGCATCGCGGTGATGGCGCGCGGCAGACTCGTCGAAATTGCGCCGCGTCATGTGCTGTTTCGTAAGCCCGTGCATCCTTATACGCGGGCTCTGCTCAATGCGGTACCTTACCCCGATCTCGACCGGCCACTCGATTTCAAGTTGCTCAGCATCGGTGGCGCGTCGGATGAGACAAGCTGGCCGCTGCAATTCCGGTCGAATGGCGCGGGGACGCGGCTCGAGTACATCGACCTCGGCAATGGCCATCGCGTATTGGCGAATCCGAATGCCGACGCTGGAGAGCTGGAAGCGGCCGAGGTGAGCGTATGAATGTTGTCGGCAGAGTGAATCGGGAAAGTCCGGCCAGGATCGACAGAAGACGCTTCAATTGCTTCCTGCTGTCGGCATCGGCACTGGCATTCGCAGGGAATGCGCCGGCCTTTGCGCGCGATCTCATCGAGCCGCCGACTCTGAAAGACGCCGTCGCGGCCAAATCATTGCCACCGGTGGGCGAGCGCGTTCCGAAAAAGCCCCGCGTCATCGATCTCGAGAGCATGGGGCGCAAGCCAGGTCGCTATGGTGGCCAGATCAGGATGCTCATGGGCGATCCGAAGGACGTGCGCATGGTCGTCGTCTACGGCTATGCGCGCCTTGTCGGATACGACGAAAACCTCGACCTCGTCCCCGATATTCTCGAGGACCTTGAAGTACACGACGGCCGCATCTTCACCCTGCGCATCAGGCCCGGGCACCGCTGGTCCGACGGTAATCCCTTCACGGCCGAGGACTTCCGCTATTTCTGGGAGGATATGGCCAACAATGAGAAGCTGTCGCTCACCGGCCCGCCCGCGGAAATGCTGGTCGACGGTCAGCCGCCGATCTTCGAGGTGCTGGATCCGCTAACCGTGCGCTATACGTGGAACGCACCGAATCCAGCCTTCATTCCCGCCCTGGCTGGCGCCCGGCCACTCTATATCTATGCACCGAGCCACTACCTGAAGCAGTTCCACATCAAGTATGCAGAAGCGGAGGAGCTCAAACTAAAGGTCAAGGCCGCCCGCGTCCGAGGCTGGAGCGCGCTGCACGAGCGGATGGGGCGCATGTATCGCCCGGAAAATCCCGATCTGCCATGCCTTGATCCCTGGTGCAACAGCACCGCCCCGCCGAGCACGCGGTTCACCTTCAAGCGCAACCCCTTTTTCCACCGGATCGACGCCGGCGGCCGTCAGCTCCCTTATGCGGACGAAGTCATCGTCAACGTCGGCTCGGGCGCGCTGGTGGCTGCCCAGACCGCGACCGGCGAGGCAGATTTGCAGGCCCGTTACATCCGCTTTGACGACTATACGTTTCTGAAAAGCGCAGAGAAGCGGGGAGGCTTCAACGTCAATCTCTGGGCGCGGGGAGAGGGCTCGCGCATGGCGCTGATCCCGAACCTCAATGCGGAGGATCCCGTTTGGCGAAAGCTCTGGCAGGATGTGCGCGTGCGTCGGGCGCTTTCGCTGGCCATTGACCGGCGCGAGATCAATCAGGCCATTTTCTACGGGCTTGCGCGCGAGAGTGCCAACACCATGCTGCCGCAAAGCCCGCTGCACAGGCCGGAATATGAGACGGCCTGGACGCGCTTTGACCTCAAGCAGGCCAACGAGCTGCTCGATGAGGCCGGGCTCGTCAAGCGGGATTGGGATGGCGTTCGTTTCCTGCCCGATCGCCGGCGCGCCGAGCTCGTCATCGAAACCGCAGGAGAAAGCACAGAGCAGTCGGACGTCCTCTCGCTCATCCGGGACAACTGGCTGAAAATCGGTATCAAGATTTACACGCGGCCGACCCAGCGTGACCTGTTCCGCAAGCGCATTTATGCGGGGAGCACTTTGATGTCCGTCTGGAGCGGTTTTGACAACGCGTTGGCCACCCCGGACATGAGCCCGCACGAGCTGGCGCCGACAGCACAGGCACAGCTCCAGTGGCCGAAGTGGGGGCAGCATTACGAGGAGAAGGGCGCGGTAGGGGAGTCGCCGGAGCTGCGCGAGGTGCGGCAATTGCTCGAACTCTACGAGGAGTGGCGCAGATCGCGCTCGACACAGGACCGCGCGCGGATCTGGCATGAAATGCTCAAGATCCACGCCGATCAGGTCTTTACCATTGGCACCGTCAATGGCACGCGGCAACCGGTCATCGTGTCGAAACGGCTCGTCAACGTACCGGAGGAAGGGGTCTGGGCATTCGATCCGGGTGGCTATTTCGGTCGCTACCTACCCGACACGTTCTGGTTTCGCGACGCAGCCGAGTAGCCGGGCAGCCGTATGCTCCTCTATATCATCCGCCGCATCTTGATCATGATACCAACGCTGGTGCTCACCAGCGCGCTGGTATTCACCATAATGGAGCTGCCGCCGGGCGATTATTTCGAAAGCTACATGGCCGAGCTGCAGGCGCAAGGGGAAGGCGTCGATAAGGCGAAGATCGAGTTTCTGAAAAGGGAGTACGGCTTCGACAAGCACCCGGTGGAGCGCTACTTCATCTGGCTCGCGGGACTGGTGCAGGGAGACCTGGGATATTCGTTCGAGTACCAGATGCCGGTATCGGACCTCGTCGGCAGCCGGATTTTCCTTACCGTCCTGGTCTCGTTCGCGACGATTCTGCTGACCTGGATCATCGCCTTCCCGATCGGCATCTATTCGGCGACACACCAGTACAGCTGGGGTGATTATGGGCTGACCTTCCTGGGCCTCATGGGCATCGCCGTGCCGAATTTC
>JAWLCO010000177.1:0-6254 GCA_041687075.1 Hyphomicrobiaceae bacterium
AGACGATTCTGCAACCAGCACCGACGCTGGCGACACAATGGGTCTCCCGGAGGTCACAGGGGGCTGGTTTCAATGCGATAGACGCGTCCGCGATGCTCGGCCTTCTCGGAGGTAATCGTAAGCCCGAGTTTCTTCTTGAGCGCACGCGCCGCGCCGAGACGACCGACCCGTCGAAATCCCGCGCCGCGCCCAAAGCGTCCGCGACCGGCAAGCCCAAGCTGAAGCCGGTGCCCGAGGCCGCCGTCTCTGCGGTCGGGGACACGCTCAAGGAGCAGGGAATGGCCGCGCCGGCCGTCGGCGGCGGCACGACCTTCCTGCAGGCCAAGACCGCGAACGAGGTGCTCAAGGCGCAGGAACGCCGCATCCGGCTGCAGAAGCTCAAGGGCGACCTGGTCGACAAGGCGCGCGCGGAAACGCTGATCTTTCGGCTGGCGCGTGAGGAACGCGATGCCTGGGTGATCTGGCCCGCGCGGGTGGCAGCCCTCATGGCCTCGGAACTGGCAGCCACCCTCGGCGAGGGAATCACGGTGGAGGCGGCGGTGATGCAGAAGGTTCTGGAAGCCCATGTCCGCGCCCAGCTCGACAGCCTCCCCGAGATCCGCAGCGGCCTTGGATGAGGATGTCGCGGGGTTCGATGGTGCCAACGACCTGCTGCGCGCCTGGGCGCGGATCGCGCGTGCGTGGGAGGCGGCACAGGGCAATGACGAGGCGATGCGCGCGTTCCGCAACACGATCCTCGGCGAGACGTGGTTCGAAACGGGCGAGGCGCCGGACTGGCAGCGGCTGGCGGAGCGGCGCGAAGAGTGGAAAGCGGGTACTATTCCGGCTGGCGGGCTGTTCCTGACAGCGGGTGCCGATGTGCAGAAGGACCGGATCGAGATCGATGTCTGGGCCTGGGGCCGCGGTCTGGAAAGCTGGCTGGTCGATCACGTCGTCATCGACGGCGGTCCCGGCGATTCGGCCTGCTGGCAGAAGCTGACGGACCTGCTGGTCCGGACATGGACGCATGCCTCCGGTCAGCACCTGACCATCGCCAAACTGGCGATCGACACGGGCTACGAGACCAGCGCCGTCTATGGCTGGGCGCGGCAGGTCGGATTCGCGCAGGTGGCACCCGTGAAGGGGCTCGAGGGGTTCAACCGCGCCAGCCCGGTGACAGGCCCGACCTATGTCGACGCCACCATCGGCGGAAAGCGCCTGCGCCGCGGCGCGCGGCTGTGGTCCGTGGCGACCTCGACCTTCAAGGCCGAGACCTACCGCTTTTTGCGCCAGGAAAGACCCACATCGGAGGACATCACGGCCGGGGCCGCGTTCCCGGCGGGAACGGTGCATCTGCCGACATGGGCCGACGGCGAATGGCTCAAGCAGCTGACCGCCGAGCAGCTCGTCACCGTGAAGGGCAAGCGCGGCTTCTCGAAGCTCGAATGGCAGAAGCTGCGCGAGCGCAACGAGGCGCTGGACTGCCGCGTCTATGCGCGGGCGGCCGCCTGGATTGCCGGCGCAGATCGCTGGTCGGAGGCCCGCTGGCAGGATCTGGAGCGGTCGCTGGCCGTGGAACCGGATGGATCGGATGGTGATGCGGCCGCAAAACCTACGCCACGTCCGTCAGCGCGGCGGCGGACGATGCGGTCGAGTTACATGGGGTGACCCGCCCCGATCAGTGCAGGCAGCACTTCTTGAACTTCTTGCCGCTGCCGCAAGGACAAGGGTCATTGCGTCCAACCTGGGGCGTCTCATGCATGAATGTATCGGCCGAGGGAGGTGTACTGAGAACGTTTCTGGCCTTGTACCTTTTCAACTCGGCAAAGAACGCATCTGAAAAGCCGTGCCATCTCGACAATTCGTCAATGGCGTCCGTGATGAGATGTGTCTGGTAGCGGCGATTTGCCGGGGCACCATCCGCATCACGTGTGGCCTGAAGGTCCTCCAGGAACTCGCCGAAATCGCAGTAATCGTCCGGAATCAGGCCCATTTCAAACGCCGTGCGCACCTCCTCGGTCATGTCTTCGAGCCCGAGATTGGCAATGCCGTCCATCCAGCCGATCAGCACTTCCTCGGCGGGGACATCGGGACGGCGTCTGCGGAAAGTCCGGAAATAGCTTTCGATCGTTGCGCGGTGATCGGGATGCAGTTGCGCGATCTTCACGAGCGCGTTCATCAGTGCGCAACGGGCGAATTCGTAGGCCTCGGGGTCCTCTATGGCCTCGAACAAGGGCTGGAGATCGCCATCGAATGTCCCGGCTACCACGAGAAAGCTCGTCTCCGTGACTGTGTCGCCGAGCAGATAATTGAGGGATTCGTCCGACTGACGCAGCAATTTGAGCATGGGACGATAGGCGCTCGGCTCGCGAAATTCGCCGAGCAAGCGAAACACCGGTATGAGCGCCGTCACATCGTCGTCCTGCATGTCGGGGATATCCTGAACCGCAAGGCGGGTGACCAGATCGACGAAGATCGGGACCATGGTTTCGCGGTCTTCGCGAGCCGCGGCCATGGCCGCCCTGGGGAACATGTCGTCGCGCGCAAGGTCATGCATGATCTCTGACGGGGTCATCGAGTCGCTCCTGATTGTCGGTTGTCACCCCGAATGAACCGTTTTGTGGAAACAGGTCAATCCAAATGGTGACACTCACCGACCTTCGCGCCCGCCGCGACGCGCTCTCGGCGCAGCGCGCCTCCGGCGTGGCCCGCGTCAGCTATGACGGCAAGACCGTGGATTACCGCAGCGTGGCCGAGATCGACCGGGCGATCGAGTCGCTGGACCGCGAGATCGCGGCTCTCGAGGGACGGCGCATCGTGCGCCATGTGCGCGTGACAACCGCGAAGGGGCTGTGATCCATGGGGCTGTTCGATCGGTTTCGCCGGCCCGCAAGGGGTGGTCCTGCTGCCGTGCGCGCGCGCCTCGAAGGCGCGATGTCCAAACGCCGGCTGCGGGGCTGGAACCCGCCGCTGGAAAACATCAACACGCTGGTGGCCTCGGGTGGGCCGAAGCTGCTCGCCCGCGCCCGCGAACTGGTGGTTACCAACGGCTATGCGGCGAATGCCTGCGAGGCTTTTGCCGCGAACGTGGTGGGCGATGGGATCAAGCCCTCGTCGCTGATCGACGATGCCGACCTGCGCGATCAGGTCCAACGGCTGTGGCTCGCCTGGACCGACGAGGCCGATGCCGACGGGCTGACCGACTTCTACGGGCTGCAGGCCATGGTGGCGCGCGAGATGTTTGTCGCCGGGGAGTGTTTCGTGCGGATGCGTCCGCGCCGGGCCGAGGACGGGCTGCTGGTCCCGTTGCAAATGCAGCTGCTGCAATCGGAAATGCTGCCCTTCGAGAAGACGGGGACAGGCCAGTAACCGTTGAGCGCGACACCTTGAGGTTTGCAACGTCTGCGCATGCCGATCCGGTAGGACTCTATTGCGTAGACGACGGAAACAGCTTCCTGATCGTGCGGCCTGCGGGCGGCGATGCCTTCGAGGTCCGGATCAAAAGCTGGCAAGGCATGTTCCATTGCGGCATCGAAGGCACGGCCAATGCGACGACGGATGGCTGGCTTCTGGAGAACCAGGGCTGCAAGCTTCAATTGCGGGAGGAGGATGGCGTCATCGCGCTCGCCGCATCGCCTCGTGAAGCCTGCGCGCCTTTCTGCGGTGCGCGCGCCAATCTGAACGGTCTGACCTTTCCGCCTTCAAGTCGGGTGACGGCAAACCCCGATCCTTCACTTTTTGAGCATGATCTCGGGGAACTGAACCCGTGTTGAGGCGGCTTGGGTAAGGGCAAGCGCGATCTTCAGTGGCCCCCTCGGGCATGACATCCTGTACAAGTACGAGGGCGCGGCACCCGTTTGATGCCGCCGCCTGCGGCTGGCACGCGCCGGTGTTTCACTTTCGTTCTTGGCCGAAATCTGCTATGTCGTATGCAGTGCCGAGTCGGGCACGCTATATAGTAGGAGGCCAGCAGATGGCAGATCGCAGAGTAACGGCAACGGGCAAGGACAGTGACGGCGATATCACAAGGCTATGCAATAGCGGCGAGTTCTGGTCGCCCCGCAGCAAGGCGGATTCCGTCCGCGATATCGAGAACAAGACCCACAGCTATTATGTGGACCGTGCAGGCCACCGTACCGACGTGCATGTCGTGACCGTGGGCGGCAAGAAGCATCTGCGCACGAACGCAGATAAAAGCTCGCAGAACAATCTGGACAATCTGCCCGACTGTTAGGAACAGGCGGCACGTCCCTGAACGAAAGAAACCGGATCATGGCGAAGAAATCAGGCAGCGGCGGTCATTTCCGCAGCGCGATCAGCGGGCGCTACGTCACCAAGGCGCATGGCAAGCGCAGCCCCGATACGACGGTGTTCGAGAAAATCGGCGGCGGCGCAACCGGATCGGCACGGAGCGCGAAATCGGGCCGTTTCGTGAAAGACAGTACGGCCAAGCGAAACCCGCGCACGACCCTGAAGGAATCCTGACGTTATTCCTTAATCGTCCGGCGTATGGTGCTTTCATGCACGCCGAGCAGCGCGCCGACCGCGCGCTTGCTGTATTCGCCGGAGGCCAGCAGCGCCCGCGCGCGCTCCCGCCGTTCCGGCGTCATTTTCAATGGACGCCCGAGCCGCGTGCCGCGTCGCCGCGCGGCGGACATACCGGCCCTTGTGCGTTCGATAATCAGCGAACGCTCGAATTCCGACAGCGCGGCCATCATGTGAAAGACCAGCCGTCCGCCTGCGGTCGTCGTGTCGATGCTTTCCGTCAGCGATGAAAAACCCACGCCGCGCTTGCCCAGATCATCGAGCAGCCCGACCAGATGCCCGAGCGAGCGCCCGAGCCGGTCGAGTTTCCAGACCACAAGGCTATCGCCCGCCGTCATGGCCGCAAGCGCATCCGACAGGCCGGGACGTACCGCCGCGCTGCCGGATATGCCGTGATCCTCGAAAATGCGCGCGCAGCCCGCGCCTTCGATCGCAGCGCGCCACCGATTATCTCCACGGCTTGCAGCCTGTGATCGATGACGCCGACGAGGCCGCCGCATAGGCGACCTCTTGGCTCGGATTTAAACAACTCAGCGAAAGGAAAAGACCATACCACGCTATATCATCTCACGCGGCGAACATGTCGTGCATAACATCATTATCGAGGCCGAGAACGAGGACGTCGCCGTCCGGATCGCCAAAGACAAATCGATCCATGATGAACGCTGGCGCGACTGCGGCCCGACCGGCCATGACGTCCTGTACCAATGCGAGGGCGAGGTCCGAAAAGTTCGAAGGTGACGCCAGCTGTAAGCGTCGCCTTCGCTATGATTTGTGGAAAACACCATAAATTTAAGCACTTATTAGAAAATTTCCGTTAGGATTATCAAAGGAGATTTGAAATGCATTTTCTGTTTTTCGTATTGCTCGCAACTTTTTCCTTCAGCGCTTCAGCAGAGGAACGCGCAGCACATATCGCCGGGGAGAAAGCGCAGGTTATCAAGCTCTGTGCCAATCCGGAAACCGGTGAGCAAATTGAATATGAGGCCGAAACCGCTCCGCCCTGTCCGGACGGATTCAGCACCTATTACGACCTTACAGAAGCCCCCATCGAGAGCATCAGGAACGCGCCGCCGCCCGTCAAGTACGGGAACGGCAGCGAACAGGAGACGCATGACGACTAGATGGCCCGCATTCATACTCGTCCTTCTGACCGTCGTACTTTTTGACACAGCGACGGCACATGCGGATTGCACAACCCCGGCGGGTGTCGCAGGGCAGGTGAAATTCGATAAAGACCTGAAAGTTATGAAGTTCTGCGACGACACGAACTGGCGACAAATTGGCCCGCGCTCAAGAAGTCCACAAGGATGTCCCGATATTGCTGACCGATGTGATGATGACACGATATATGTTGGCACTATTGACTATGGATTCGGACCTGAGAAGATTTATCTCTACGATCAGGACTACTCAGGACGTTGGAAAAACTCCTACGGTGAAATAGACATTGTCCCGAATTCAACGCGAGATGGTCGTGCTAATGTTGCGAACCTCAAAGACGATATCTCAAACTACCCGGCATTCTCGCGCTGTTATAATCTAGAGGCAAGTGGTTACGATGATTGGTATTCACCTGCAAGCGATGAATTAATTCTACTAGGTAAAAACTACTCTGCCATAAACGCAATTTCTGAGAATTCCTTGCGTACAGATTATTACTGGGCCTCTACTGAAGCTTCGGCAGACGGGGGCACGCTGCACAAATTGAATAGCGGGACAAACACTAG
>JAWLCO010000178.1:0-6199 GCA_041687075.1 Hyphomicrobiaceae bacterium
GAGAGCTGCGAGACGCGCGACGGACTGGCGGGACTGCTCCCAGTTCTGGGTGTAATAGGCGGGCGGGCCGTGCAGCTCGGGGCGTTGCCGGGCGACGGCATAGGCGGATTCTTGCCCCGTGGTGATGAAAGCATCCCCTGCGATCAGCGTGCGGTCGCTTTCCCGCCAGAGTGATACATGACCGGGTGTATGCCCCGGCGTGTGCAGCCAGCGCCAGCCCGGCATCGGCGGGATGCTGCCGTCCTCCGGCAGCACCTGCAGCCAGCGGCTCACGTTGACAGGCCCGCGCGGATAAACCGGCGCGATCCAGGCCATGAGGCCGCCTCCGACGCGCGGGTCGGGCGCCGGATAGGAGGCCGAGCCGTCGAGGTAAGGCCATTCGAGCGCGTGAGCATAGATCGGCACGCGCCAGCGCTCGGCGAGTTGCTCCAGCGCGCCGACATGGTCGAAATGGCCGTGCGTCAGCACGATGGCCGTCGGGGGGTGGTCGCCGAACCTGTCCCGCGCCGCCCGCTCGATCAGGCCGGCAGTGCCGGGCAGCCCGGCATCGATCAACACCCATTCGAGGCTGTCGGTGGCGCCGCAGAGGGCAATGTTGACGATCGCAATCCGCCGGTAGGCGAGGTCTGGTGCGATCTCGCTCGCCGCGCCCTCCTGCTGCAACACGTCGGCTAGGCTCGCGTCGTCGACGGGGATTTGGGCCGGCATCTGACAATCCACAGAAAACCTTGAGTTCCCAGCGGAAACCGTCGCCCGCGACGACGGTTCCGCGTCAGCCTGCTGACCGGACAGACCGGACCGCGTATAGTGCCGGCCATGACGCTCCAAACCGCTATAGAGACCGCCCGCCGGACGGCCGAGTGCACCGTGCCCGACGGAGAACCCGTGCCCATCGTCAAGGGTAGCCACGTCTACCTGATCGACGGCTCTGGCTACATTTTCCGCGCCTTTCACGCGCTGCCGCCCCTGACACGGCCCTCGGACGGCCTGCCCGTCGGCGCCGTCTACGGCTTCTGCAACATGCTCTGGAAGCTGCTCGGCGACAGCAAGCTTTCCGACCGGCCGACGCACATCGCCGTCGTGTTCGATACGGCACGCGACACGTTCCGCACCGCCATTTATGAGGCCTACAAGACCAACCGGCCGCCGCCGCCCGAAGAGCTCGTGCCGCAGTTCGGGCTCATCCGTCAGGCCGTGAAGGCGTTCAACGTCGCCTGTATCGAGCAGGACGGCTACGAGGCCGATGATCTCATCGCCACCTATGCTTGCGATGCGATCAGGAAGGGCGGCGACGTCACCATCGTGTCATCGGACAAGGACCTGATGCAGCTCATCCAGCCCGGCGTCGTCATGCTGGACACGATGAAGAACAAGCGCATCGGCCGTGACGAGGTGCTGGAGCGGTTCGGCGTCGAGCCGGAGCTGGTCGTCGATGTGCAGGCCCTTTCGGGCGACGCGACCGATAACGTGCCCGGCGTGCCCGGCATCGGCGTGAAGACGGCCGCCGAGCTGATCCGCGAGTACGGGGACCTCGACACGCTGCTGGAACGCGCGGGCGAGATCAAGCAGCCGAAGCGGCGCGAGCGGCTGATCGAGTTCGCCGAGCAGGCGCGCATCTCCCGCGAGCTCGTGCGGCTCAAGCGTGATGTGCCGGTTGAAGTGGCCGTCGACCGGCTGGGCGTGCAGGACCCGGATGCGGACGCCCTGCTCGGGTTCCTGCGCGAGATGGAGTTCAACACGCTGACCCGGCGGATCGCGGAGAAGCTCGGCGCCGAGCTGCCGCCGATGCCGGAGAAGCCGGCGGCGAAGCGGCCGGCTGGGAAAGCGGCTTCTGCGGGCACCGCGCCGGGCAGGAAGCCCGACGGTGGCGGCGCAGTGGCCGGAGCCGGCACGCCGGCCGCCGTAGTCGCCTTCGCCGAAGAGGCCTCTGTCACCCCGGCCATCGACCGCTCCAAGTATGAAACGGTGACCACGCTCGAACGGCTGCAGCACTGGATCGCGGAGGCGCGGAACGTCGGCCGGTTCAGCATCGACACCGAAACGACATCGCGAGACCCGATGCAGGCGGATCTCGTCGGCTTCTCGATGGCAATCGCGCCGGGGCTGGCCTGCTACGTGCCGCTTGCCCACAAGCCTGCCAGCGATGCCTTCGATTTCGGCGACGGCAACGGGCTGGAGCAGGTGCCGCTGCAGCCGGCCATCGAGGTGATGAAGCCGCTGCTCGAGGACCCGTCGATTCTCAAGATCGGCCACAACATCAAGTGCGACTGGCTGCTGCTCAGCCGCTACGGCATCGAGATCCAGGCGTTCGACGACACGCTGCTGATGTCCTATGCGCTCGACGGCGGGCGCGGCAATCACGGCATGGATGAGCTGGCGGAGCGTCACCTGAAACATGCCACCATCCGCTTCGACAAGGTGATGGAGCACGCACCGGGACCCAAGCGGAACGGAAAGACCTTTGCCAACGTGCCCATCGACAAGGCGACGGAGTACGCGGGCGAGGACGCCGACGTGACGCTGCGGCTGTGGACACGCTTCAAGCCGCGGCTCGTGGCCGAACGGATGACCACCGTTTACGAGACGCTGGAGCGGCCGCTGGTGCCGGTGATTGCCGGCATGGAACGCGCCGGTATTCGCGTCGACCGGAACATACTGTCGAGGTTGAGCAGCAGCTTTGCCCAGACCATCGCGCGGCTGGAGGAGGAGGTCTACGAGCTCGCCGGGCACAAATTCAATCTGGGCTCACCGCGTCAACTCGGAGAGCTGCTGTTCGATCGGCTGCAGCTGCCGGGTGGCAAGCGGACGAAGTCCGGCCAGTGGGAGACACGCGCCACCCTGCTCGACGATCTGGCCCAGAACGAGGACCTGCCGGAGCAGGCGCGCAAGCTCGTCAACACGATGCTGGAGTGGCGTCAGCTCGCCAAGCTGAAGTCCACCTACACGGACGCGCTGCCGACGTTCATCCATCCGGAAACGGGCCGTATCCACACCTGCTACTCGCTGGCCTCGACCACGACGGGACGCCTCGCATCGAGCGATCCCAACCTGCAGAACATTCCCGTCCGCACGAAGGAAGGGCGCGCGATCCGCACCGCCTTCATCGCGGAACCGGGGATGCTGCTGGTTTCGGCCGACTACAGCCAGATCGAGCTGCGCGTGCTGGCCCACATCGCCGATATCCCGGCGCTGAAGCAGGCGTTCGCAGACGGCCTCGACATTCACGCCATGACGGCGTCCGAGATGTTTGGTGTGCCGATCAAGGATATGCCTGCGGAAGTACGCCGCCGGGCCAAGGCGATCAATTTCGGCATCATCTACGGCATTTCGGCATTCGGGCTGGCGAACCAGCTCGGAATCTCGCGAGAGGAAGCGGGGACCTATATCAAGACTTATTTCGCCCGATTCCCCGGCATTCGGGACTATATGGAGCGCACCAAGGCGTTCGCGCACGAGAACGGGTACGTCGAGACCATTTTCGGCCGGCGCGTGCACTATCCGGAGATCAACACGCGCAATCCTTCGATGCGCGGGTTTCTGGAGCGGGCCGCCATCAACGCGCCGATTCAGGGCTCGGCCGCCGACATCATCCGCCGGGCCATGATCCGCATGCCGGAGGCCTTGAGGAATGCGAAGCTCAGCTCCGCCCGCATGTTGCTGCAGGTTCACGACGAGCTGGTGTTCGAGGCGAAGGAAGCGGAAATCCCGAAGCTCATCGAGACCGTCAGGCAGGTGATGGAAAAGAGCCCGGAGCCCGCCGTGGCGCTTGCCGTGCCGCTGAAGGTGGATGCGAAGGCCGCAGATAACTGGGAAGCGGCGCATTAAGCCCGTTCCGCTGACCCCATACTCACCCGTCATCCCGGATGCGCCGCAGCATGAGATGATGCGGTGCTGATCCGGGATCTTGCTGCGGGGACTCCCGCTCGCCAGCCGCAAGATCCCGTGTCTGCGGTGCATCGCTGACGCGCTGCACCCGCGCACGGGATGACGGGTGAGTGTGGGTGTTGCATGCACGATTCAAGTCGCTTCACCCACCGGAATACGACCAGTGCGCTCTCGCGTCAGGGTCAAGGAAGCCCGCATCCGCTCACGGCAACACCCCGATCACCCACCACCACAATGCGTTCAGCGGGATAACGACAACACAGGTCAGCAGCGCCAAGGTCACCATGAATGGCAGGGCGGCCCGCTGGCTCACCTGGCCCATGGCGAGGCCGACCACGATCGGGGAGGCCACGTAGGGGAAGAACATCGCCGACACGCCCGGGGCGATCGCCATCACTGCGGTGTCGAGTGGAAGCCCCGTTGCGCTGCTGATTTCGGCGCCGACGGCGGCCATAGTGGGGACTGCCCCGCCAAAGGTCGAGAGCGTGGCGATGAGCGATGACAGATAGGCCATCGCGAAATAGCCGTAGAGCGGAGATTGCCCTTCCACGCCGGCGAGCCGCGCCAATGCGCCCGAGACCAGCGTACTCGCGCCGGATTCCGTCATCACGGCAGCGAGGCTCAGGACCGTCCCGACCCAGATGATGATGAGCAAGCGCTGCGGGTTGAAAATCTCCCGGGTGGGCAGAACGCCGATGCCGGGCATAACGCAAACCGCACCCGCCGCGAGAGCCACCCAGCCGGGCTTGATGCCATGCCAGAAGTCGGTCGCCCAGAGCAGGATGGCGATTGCGAGGGCGATGCCGACGCGCTTTGCCTCGGGGCTGAGCCGATCGAGAATCGATGCGCTGTCCTCGGTGCTTGGGGCCGGTGCCGGATGCATCCAGACAAGGAGCCGCCACACGAGCAACGCCTTGGCGATACCGAGAACTGGCGCACACATCAGCATGTAGTGCATGTAAGTGACGTTGATGCCGTAAAGCGTCTCCCCGGCACCGACGATCATGATGTTGAGCAGGTTGCCCGGCAGCACGCCCTGGCCGACTGCAAAATTACCGACCACCGCGATCAGCACGAGGCCGATATGGCCGTTCGATCCCAGCCGATATCCCGCATCCTTTGCCAGCGCGAGCACGACCGGAACGGTAATCGCCAGCCGGCCCATGTTCGACGGCACGAGCAAGGTCAGCATCGTCGAACCGGCAATCACGCCCAGCACCAGCGCCGAGTAGGAGCTGCGAAACCGCCCCAGAAACTTGCGCGCGATGAAGCGGCCGAAGCCGGTGCGCTCTGCCGCCGTGCCGATCAACAGGCCGCCGAATACCAGCCAAAGCGAGCTCGACAGAAAGCCCGAGACCGCAGCGTGCGGAGGAGCCACGCCCGTTGCGAGCACCAGGATGATGAACATCATGGCCGCAGCCGCCGGCGGAATGGCCAGGGTCGCCCACAGGACCACGGTCATCGCGATCAACCCGAGCGCCACCATCGACTGCTGCGGCATGGCTTCGGGCGCCGGTGTCATCGCGATCGCGGTGGCCAGAAGCACCACGAGCCCGACGACCGCAAGCCGCCAAGCCGGTATCGGATACCCGAACAGGGCGAGCCGCGGGCGCGATGGCGATCTTTGCGTCTCCACCTGACCGGATGTCATCAGGCGTTCGCTCCCCGTCAATCTATTGCTGACGCCGAGCCATCCAGGGTTGCGGGCACATCGTCAAGCGCTGCAGCGCCTATCTGTTATGCGGATCCCGCTTGGCCGCGCGATAGCGCTCCAGCTCCTCGACTGTGTCGATGTCGAGCGCGGCCGACGGTTCGCTCCAGGCAACGCGCTCGACATCGCGCCCAAGCTCGCGAAGCAACTGCCTGCCACCCTCGGGCCCTGTGAGCTGGGCAAGACGAGGAAAGAGGCGACGCGGCCAGAGCACCGGATGGCCCGGGCTTCCATCCGGCAGGATGGGTCGAATGATGCGATCACAGCCGGTCGCCTCGAAGGCGGCGATCAGGTGATCGGCGAGCTCCGCCGTCACTCCCGGCATGTCACCCGGGCAGATGAGAGCGCCCGAGACCCCATGCTCGAGCGCCGAAATCCCCACAGCGATCGACCCGCCCATCCCGGCAAGATGCTCCGGATTGTGCACGAAACGGACTGGTAGCCCGGCGAGCGCTGTTTCCACCGCCTGCGGATCGGGCCCTGTCACGACGATCACTTCCGCAGCCCGGCTCGCAACAAATGCGCCGACCGTCCAGGCGATCAGCGGCCGCCCCGCCACTTCGGCCAGCAGCTTGCTGCCGCCGGCAAAGCGCGTTGAAGAGC
>JAWLCO010000179.1:0-6148 GCA_041687075.1 Hyphomicrobiaceae bacterium
TTTCCTGAGGTCGCGGTCGAGGTGATCCATCCGTTCACAGGCGGCGCGATCTCCCGTGACGAGCTGCTGGGGATGGCAAAATCAGCGTATGCAACCTTCGGCCACCCGGCCGTGACGCCATTGGTCCAGATCGGCAGCAACCTTTGGGTTCTGGAGCTGTTTCACGGACCGACACTGGCGTTCAAGGATGTGGCCATGCAGCTGCTCGCCCGCCTCATGGATCATGTGCTGAAGCGGGGCGGGCAGCGGGCGACGATCGTCGGCGCGACCTCGGGCGATACCGGTGGCGCGGCCATCGAGGCGTTCCGCGGCTCGAAGGCTGTGGATGTCGTGATCCTCTACCCGGCCGGGCGGGTCTCCGATGTCCAGCGGCGAATGATGACGACGCCGCGCGAGTCCAATGTGCATGCGGTGGCCATCGAGGGCACGTTCGATGACTGCCAGGCGCTCGTCAAGGGCATGTTCAACGACCATGCCTTCCGCGACCGGATGCGGCTCGCAGGTGTCAACTCGATCAACTGGGCGCGCATCGTCGCCCAGGTCACCTACTATTTCGTTGCCGCCGTGGCGCTCGGCGCACCCCACCGGCCCGTCTCCTTCTCGGTGCCGACGGGCAATTTCGGCGACATCTTCGCCGGCTACGTGGCCCGCCAGATGGGGCTGCCGATCGAGCGGCTGGTGATCGGCTCCAACGTCAACGATATCCTGCCACGCACGGTGGCCACCGGCGTCTACGAGAAGCGCGGCGTGACGGCGACCACCTCCCCGTCCATGGATATCGAGGTGTCCTCGAATTTCGAGCGGTACCTGTTCGAAGCGCAGGGCCGCGACCCAGCCCTGATCCGGGGCCAGATGTCGGCGCTCGCACAGTCGGGCCGCTTCGAGGTGAAGGGCGGATCGGAGCTCCTGGCGCGCGATTTCTCAGCCGCTTCGGCTTCAGAGGCTGATGTCGCAGATGCCATCCGCCGGGTGCGCCAGACGAGCGGCTATTTGGCCGAGCCGCACACGGCCTGCGGAATCATCGCTGCCGACCGCTGCTTGCCCGCCGAGGGAGCACCGCAGATCGTGCTGGCGACCGCGCATCCGGCCAAGTTCCCGGACACCATGGAAGCCATTCTCGGCGAGCGGCCCGGCCTGCCGCCTCGGCTCGCATCCCTGATGACAGACGAGGAGCGTTCCGC
Source organism: Hyphomicrobiaceae bacterium (assembly GCA_041687075.1). Taxonomy (GTDB): domain Bacteria; phylum Pseudomonadota; class Alphaproteobacteria; order Rhizobiales; family Hyphomicrobiaceae; genus ZC4RG25. The sequence goes on from JAWLCO010000179.1 coordinate 1,182, forward strand.
TCTGCTGCCCAACGATCTCGCCGCTGTGGAGCGTTTCGTGGAAGAGCGGGTCGGCGCAGGTGCGGAGCAGCTTTCATGACCACGGAAATCACCACGCTCAGGAACGGTCTCAGGGTGGTCTCCCACCGGATGCCGCATCTTGAGACGATCTCGCTCGGCGTCTGGGTGGAGACGGGCGCACGCCACGAGACCGAAAGCGAGCACGGCATCTCGCACCTGCTCGAGCACATGGCCTTCAAGGGCACGCGGCGCCGGACGGCGCGCCAGATCGCCGAAGAAATCGAGCAGGTCGGTGGCGAGCTGAACGCGGCGACCAGCCTCGAGATGACGGCCTATTACGCCCGCGTGCTCAAGGGCGATGAGGCCATTGCGCTCGATATCCTCGCCGACATCCTGCAGAACTCCACCTATGCGGAGACGGAGCTCGAGCGTGAGCGCGAGGTCATCCTTCAGGAGATCGCCGGTATCCAGGACAGCCCGGACGAGATCGCCTACGACCTCGTTCAGGATGCCGCCTATCCCGGGCAATCTGTCGGCAGGCCGATCATCGGTACGCGCGAAAGCGTCACCCGGCTATCCTCCGGCGACCTCAGAAATTTCCTGCGCACACGCTATCTTGCGCCCCGAATGGTGATTTCCGCTGCCGGAGCAATCGAGCACGGATCGCTCGTCCGCCACGCTGAAGCCCTATTTGGAGGCCTCAATGGCGGCGAATCAGAAGAAGGGTCGGCGGCGCAATACGTCGGAGGGCGGCGGACCTCCAGAAAGCTCTTCGAGCAGAGTCATGTGCTCCTCGGGTTCGAGGCGCCGTCCTACCGCGACCAGGAGTTCTATGCCGCGCAGGTCTTTTCCGGGCTGTTCGGCGGGGGAATGTCGTCCCGGCTTTTCCAGGCGGCGCGAGAGAATCGGGGGCTTTGCTACGCGATCTACTCAACCGCATGGGGCATGGCCGATTCAGGGATGTTCGACATCCATGCGGCGACGGGTCCGGAGCAGATGGGGGAGCTCATCGACTTGATCGGAGCGGAGCTGTTCAACATCGCGGCCACACCTCCGAGCGAGGTGGAGGTGGCCCGCGCCAAGGCTCAGATCAAGGCCGGGCTGCTGACGAGCCTCGAAAGCTCCTCGGCGCGGGCCGAGCAGATGGCACGGCAGCTCATGTTCTTCGACCGGCTGCTCCCGCCCGCCGAGCTCGTGCAGCGGATCGAGGATGTGACACCCGAACGGATCCGGGCCGTTGCCGAACGCGTTGCCCGATCGGCCCCTCCGTCGATTGCCGTGGTCGGGGCCGGCAGGCGTTCTGCCGACCATGCACAGCGTGCCGAACGCTGCCTCGCGGGCTAGCGCGGAGGAGCAACGCCATGGCTTTCCTGAGATCCGGCTTGGGTAACGACTGGCTTCCTCACGTGCGCGTTGCCGGTCTCTATCTGCGGCCGCCGCACATGGGCGACTACATCGACTGGGCCGAGCTGCGGGCGCAAAGTCGTGACCACCTCGTGCCCTGGGAGCCGCAGTGGGCGCGGGATGAGTTGTCCCGCGATGCATTTCGCCGGCGCATCCGCCACTATCAGCGCGAGCTGCGCGACGACCTGGGCTATGCCTTCTTCCTGTTCCAGGAGAGGGACGACACGCTTCTCGGCGGGCTCACCCTCAGCAATGTGCGCCGCGGCGTCACCCAGGCCGCATCCGTCGGCTATTGGGTCGGGAAGCCTTTTGCCGGCCGCGGGTGCATGACGCGGGCGCTCTCCGGCGCGATCCGCTTCGCCTTCGAGGAACTGAAGCTGCACCGGCTCGAAGCGGCCTGCATGCCGACCAACCACGCCTCGATCTCTGTGCTCGAGCGCAACGGGTTCCAGCGCGAAGGGCTGGCGCGGCGCTATCTCAAGATCAACGGCGTCTGGCAAGACCATCTGCTCTACGCAACCTTGGTTGACGACCCGCGGGAGGGACTCGGCGGGTCGGGGATACGGAATGAGCGATAGCGATCCATGTTGCTCTGCCGCACCGTCGCGGGGGGTAGGGGGATACCTGAAGAGCCTGATGCTCCTCGCACTCGGGCTGCTTCTGGTCGCGGCTGCGACGGAACCGGCGCGCGCGCTCGAGCCGATACCGGTGCGGCCCGATGAGGACCGCATCGAGATCACCGGGCTGGGTGAGGTTCACAGCGGGCACGGCGACACCTTGCAGGTAGAGACGGCCTCGGGGCCGGACGGCGTCAGCGGCCGCATGTCGATCCGGGCGAGCACGCCCGGCACCAGCCCGAATTGGATCGTCTTTGCGCTGCACAACCCGACGGATAAGCCCATCGAGCGCTGGCTGACTGCCGAGCGCTATACCGTCATCGGCTCATCCGTCATCTGGCCAGACCTCGACGCGCTCCGCATCGAGACCGTGACGCCGTCGCTCGGGTTCCTGCCCGATCGCGTGAAGAGTGATCGCGCCGACATCTTCCGCATCACGCTGGAGCCGGGGCAGACGATCACCTACGCCGCCGAATTGGCGTCCGAGCGCATTCCCCGCATCTTTCTATGGAGGCCGCTCGATTACGAGCTGAAGGCGCGCGACCGGCAGCTCTTCAACGGCATCATGCTGGGGATCACGGGCCTGCTCGCGATCTTCCTCACGGCGGTGTTCGCCGCCAATCACAAGGCGATCTTCCCGGCCGCGGCGCTGGTGGCGTGGTGCGTGCTCGGCTACCTCTGCGTCGACTTCGGCTTCTGGCACAAGTTGTTCCAGCTCAGGGCGGACGACAACGCCGTCTACCGGGCCGCGACCGAATCGGCCATCGCGGCGAGCATCGTCATTTTCGTCAGCGTCTTCCTGCGGCTCAGCTCCTGGCACGGGTTCATCCGCATGCTGGCGAGCGTCTGGATCGCTGCGCAACTCGCACTCGTCTTCATTGCGGTCATCGATCCGCGGTTGGCGGCCACCTTCGCGCGCGGCTCGTTCGTGGCGATCGGCGGCGTCGGTGCGTTGCTCACGCTTTACCTCGCCCTGCGGGGCCAGGACCGCGCGCTGGCCCTCATCCCGACCTGGCTGCTCTTCCTGGTGTGGATCTTTGCGGCCGGCGTGACACTCACCGGTCAGCTCACGGGCGATATCGTCGTTTCGGCGCTGGTGGCCGGGCTGGTTCTCATCATCGTGCTGATGGGTTTCACTGTCACCCAGTTCGCATTCCGGTCCTTCGAGCCTGTTTATGGAACGGCGCCCAGCGAGCTGCAGCTCCGCTCGATGGCCATCGACGGCGCCGGTGCCGCCGTCTGGGAGTGGTTTGCCCGGCGCGACGAGGTCAAGGTCAGTCCCCTGATCGAGGCATCGCTGGGGCTGACCGCAGGGGAGCTGTCCGCGAAGGTCGACGATTTCGCCAAACACCTGCATCCGGCCGACCGGGAGCGGTTCCGGCTGGTGTTGTGGGGCGTGCAGGAGCGCAACGGCGGCACCATCCACATCGAGCTCAGGATGCGTCACTCGGACAACACCTACCGGTGGTTCGAGCTCGAGGCGGCGAGCGTACCGCATTCCGACCGGCGGGCGCTCAGATGCGTTGGTCTGATGCGCGACATCACCGAGACCAAGCGCGCCCAGGAACGGCTGATGCACGATGCCGTCCACGACAGCCTGACGGGACTGCCGAACAAGGAGCTGTTGCTCGACAGGCTTGGCGTCGCGATCATGCGTGCCAAGGCGGATCAGCAGCTGCGGCCGACGGTTTTCTTCATCGACATAGACAGGTTCAAGAACGTCAACGCCTCGCTGGGGCTGATCGTCGGCGACAGTCTGCTGCTGACCGTGGCGCGCCGGCTGATGCGTCATCTTGGGGCGCAGGACACGCTGGCGCGAGTCGGCGGCGATCAGTTCGCGATGCTGCTCGTCTCGGAGCAGGACCCGCGCGAGCTTGCGTTGCTGGCTGAGCGTGTCCGGCGCAGCCTGCGCTCGCCGATCAAGATCGGCGGTAAGGAAATCTCGCTCACCACATCGACCGGCATCGCCGTCATGGACGGCGATTCGAGTGCGCAGGATCTGCTGAAGCAGGCCGAGATCGCCATGTACCGTGCCAAGCGCAGCGGCGCGGACCGGGTCGAGTTGTTCTCGCCCGACGGCCGCAAGGAACCGGAGGATCGCATCGTCCTCGAAAGCGATCTGCGGCGCGCGCTCGAGCGCAATCAGATCCAGATTCTCTTCCAGCCGATCATCTATCTTCCCACGGAAGAGCTGGCCGGCTTCGAAGCGCTGGTGCGCTGGGAGCATCCCAAGCTCGGAGCGCTCAGCCCGGCCGAGTTCGTGCCGGTCGCCGAGGATAGCGATTTGATCGTCAAGCTCGGCTCGTACGTCCTCACCCATTCTGCCGAGGCGGCGGCGAAATGGCAGAAGGACCTGCCGCGCGGGGACAATCCGCTGTTCGTCAGTGTGAATGTATCCAGCCGGCAGCTTTTCCGTCAGGATCTCGTGCAGGAGATCCGTCACATTCTTGGCCGGGCCCTGGTGCCGCCTCGGGCGTTGCGGCTCGAAATCACCGAGTCGGTGGCGATGGAAAACCCGGAGCAGGCGGTGCACGTGCTGGAGCTGCTGCGCAGCGCCGGGGCGGGGCTGTCCTGCGATGATTTCGGGACTGGCTATTCGTCGCTCGCGTATCTGCAGCGCTTCCCGTTCGATACCATCAAGATCGACCGCGGGCTCGTGCAGGCGAGCAGCGGCGATGGTCCGGGGGCGGCGATCGTCCGGTCCATCGTGGCACTGGCGCACGAGCTCGGGAAGAAGGTGGTCGGCGAAGGCATCGAAGTGGTGGAGGATGCCAATTTCCTGCGCGGCCTCGGCTGCGAGTATGGACAGGGCTTCTACTACGGCGAGGCCATGACCGAACGCGATGCGCTTCAGCTCGTGCGCACCATTCGCAAGTCGGAACGCAAGCTGCAGCGCCGGGGGCTCTTCAAGCCGCGCGCGGCCGGCCGGAAGAAGAAGCGCGGGGA
>JAWLCO010000180.1:0-6091 GCA_041687075.1 Hyphomicrobiaceae bacterium
AGGCTGCCTTCGGACAGGGTTACAGCCTCGGCGTCACGGTCTCGAGAGCGTGTCAGGCGACTGCCATTGAGTGCCAGCAGAGGCCCGATCCAGGCGCGCCGGAGTCCGCTCGGGCGTGTGCCCTCATAGGTCAGCTCCGCCGTAAGCCATGCCCCTGTATCGGAAACGGCGAGAAGCCGGCGCCCGTCATCATCCAGCACGAGCCCCGACAGACCACCGAACTCGTTAGAGGACGAAGAGAGCACCAGTCCGCCGCGCCACCGCAGACGACCGAAGGTCTGACGATCGAGGTTCTCTCTGTCGAAGCCTGCAATCTGCGTGGCCGTGATTTCGATTGGCTTGGTTTCGGTGACGACCGGCTTCTGCGCCGCCGCGTCGCGTGCGAACACGGTGAGGAAAACCAGCAGCGGCAGGACGAGCGCCGTCGCAGCAGAGCCAACCCGGCACACTTCCGCCTCCCGTCGCAATCCCGACCTCGCGAACCCAGGTGTTTCGGATCAGTGCAAACGCGCACGCCGGTCAGACCGGCGCGGCGCCAACGTCGCGCTCTTCTCTTCAAAGAGCTCGACGAGCTTATCCGTCATCGCACCGGCCAGCTCGGACGGGTCGGTGATCGTCACCGCGCGGCGGTAATAGCGGGTGACGTCGTGCCCGATCCCGATGGCGATGAGCTCGACCGGTGACCGGGTCTCGATCTCTTCGATCACCTGTCGCAGGTGATGCTCCAGGTATGAGCCGGAGTTCACGGAAAGCGTCGAATCATCCACCGGCGCGCCGTCCGAGATCATCATCAGGATGCGGCGCTGCTCGGGCCGGCCCAGCAGGCGGTTGTGCGCCCACGCCAGCGCCTCGCCGTCAATGTTCTCCTTGAGCAGACCCTCGCGCATCATGAGCGCCAGGTTGCGCTTGGCCCGCCGCCAAGGCGCATCGGCGGCCTTGTAGATGATATGGCGAAGATCATTGAGCCGTCCGGGGTTCGGCGGCTTGCCGGCAGCCAGCCACTGCTCGCGGGATTGCCCGCCCTTCCAGGCGCGCGTCGTGAAGCCCAGGATCTCGACCTTGACGCCGCAGCGCTCCAGCGTGCGCGCAAGAATATCGGCACAGCAGGCCGCGACCATGATCGGCCGCCCGCGCATGCTGCCGGAGTTGTCGAGCACGAGGCTGACCACCGTATCGCGGAAATCCGTGTCGCGTTCGCGCTTGAAGGAGAGGGGATGCGTCGGGTCGATCACGACCCGCGGCAAGCGCGCCGGATCCAGCGTGCCTTCCTCCAGGTCGAAGTCCCAGGCGCGGTTCTGCTGAGCCATCAGGCGGCGCTGCAGGCGGTTGGCAAGCCGCGAGACGGCTCCGGAGAGCGCCCGCAGCTCCTTGTCGAGAAAGGTCCGGAGCCGCTCCAGCTCATCGGGCGTCGAGAGGTCCTCAGCCGCGATCTCCTCATCGAAAGCACGGGAGAATACGCGGTAGCCAAATTTTTCCGGATCATCCAAGACGGAGGAGTTCGGCCGCCAGGGTTCACGCGTTTCGGCGGTTTCCTCGCCCTCGGCGTCAGCGTCGAACTGGTCGGTATCGGACAGGTCGGTGGCGTCCTGGGACTCGCCCTCTTCGCCCTCCGCCAACTGCTCCTCGGAAAGCTGCTCCTGACCCTCGGAGCCATCTTCGCTCGACTCGGACTGCTCGTCGCCACCGTCCGGATTCTCGTCGTTATCGGCGTCGTTCTCTTCGGGCTCGCCCTCGGCCAGATCCTCCGTCAGATCGAGTTGGCGGAGCACGTCGCGGAGCAGGCGGCCGAAGCCTTCCTGGTCTTCGCAGAGGCCATCCATGCGGTCGAGCGTCTTGCCCGCCCGATCCTCGATCCACGGCCGCCAGACGTCGACAAGCGCCTGCGCGGATTTCGGCGGAGGCAGGCCGCACAGGCGCTCGCGGACCATCAGCGACAAGGCATCCTCGAGCGGTGCCTCGGAGCGCTCCTTCACATCTGCGAAGCGGCCGTGGGCGTAGAGGTCCTCGGTTTTGGCCGTCAGGTTGTCGGCCATGCCCGGCATGCGATTGGCACCGAGAGCCTCGACACGCGCGCGTTCCACGGCCTCGAAGACGGCGCGCGCAGGGCCAGCGTCTGGCGCCAGCCTGCGGTGAATCTTGTGGTCGTGAACAGCGGCCGTCAGGGCGAGGCTGTCTGCCCAGCCGCGGATCACCGCCACCTCGCGCGGCGACGGCACGCGAGAGGGCTCCGGAAGCTGCACCGTCTTGCCGTCGAGCTCCGGCCGGCCAGCTGAATAGTTGACCTGGATCTCGTCGTCCCCGGCAATCGCGCGCACCGCCAGTCCGAGCACGCGCTTCAGCGGCTCGGCGGGCGGTTCCTTGCGTTTCGGAGCTTGGGCCATTGCTCTCGTCTTGTGTCCGGTCACACTACTCTGACCGCTTCGCCAAACCGGTAACGGCGCGATGCACACACCGGCTCCCTCTGCAGGCAGGGAGAGGGTCGGTTTGTTGCAGCCCCAACGGGCCGGCCTCTCCTTATTGGAGAGGTGGAGGTGGAGCACTCAGCATACGTTCCGGCCCAGATCAGGTTCATTCCGATCCCGGTGTCAGCTCAGCGCCACGTTGGCGGCGCTCTCCGGCAGATCCTCACCGAAGCAGCGCTGATAGAACTCGGCCACCAACGGCCGCTCGAGCTCGTCGCACTTGTTGAGGAACGTCAGCCGGAACGCGAAGCCGATGTCGCCGAAGATGTCGGCATTCTCGGCCCAGGTGATCACCGTCCGCGGGCTCATGACGGTCGACAGGTCGCCGTTGATGAACGCGTTCCGCGTCAGGTCGGCAACGCGCACCATGTTAGACACGGCCTTGCGCTTCCCATCCGACTTGGCGAACGACTTCACTTTCTGCAGGACGATGTTCACCTCGTCGTCGTGCGGCAGATAGTTGAGCGTGCAGACGATCGACCAGCGGTCCATCTGGCCCTGGTTGATCTGCTGCGTGCCGTGATAGAGGCCGGACGTGTCGCCGAGGCCGATGGTGTTGGTTGTCGCAAAGAGCCGGAACGCCGGATGCGGACGGATCACCTTCGACTGGTCGAGCAGCGTCAACTTGCCCGAAACCTCCAGCACGCGCTGGATGACGAACATGACGTCAGGCCGGCCGGCATCGTACTCGTCGAACACCAGCGCCGTGTTGGTCTGCAGGGCCCACGGCAGAATGCCTTCCCGGAACTCCGTCACCTGCTTGCCATCCTTCAGCACGATGGCGTCGCGGCCGACGAGATCGATACGGCTGACATGGCTGTCCAGGTTCACGCGCACGCACGGCCAGTTGAGCCGGGCGGCGACCTGCTCGATGTGGGTCGACTTGCCGGTGCCGTGGTAGCCCTGAATCATGACGCGCCGGTTATGCTTGAAGCCGGCGAGAATGGCGAGCGTCACCTCTCGATTGAAGAGGTAGTCCGGATCAACGTCCGGCACGTGCTCGTTCGGCGTGGAGTACGCCGGCACTTCGAGCTCGCTGTCGAGGCCGAAGACCTGGCGCACAGACACTTTCATGTCCGGGAGGCCGGGACCCCCGGCTTGTTCTTGCGCTCGCATGCTGATGATGTGTTCCGATAAGTTTCGCTATCACTACTCGACACGATCCGTGCCGAATCCCGCTTTGGCGCCAATCTTCAGTGGCCGCCTTATTGCACGAGCCCTGCCTGCTTCAGATAGTTATAAGCTTGGATGATCTCACGCAACCTGTCCTCCGATCCCCCACCGCCGTTGGCATCGGGATGATGCAGCTTCACGAGAGCCTTGTAGCGTGACTTGATCTCGTCGCCGCGCGCCGTTTCCGGCAAGTCCAGCGTTTGCAGCGCCTTGCGCTCCAATGGCTTCAATGCGCGCCGGTGCTCCGGCCGCTCACTCTGCCGCGCGCGCCACGCATGGAAGCCTTGCGCGTTGGCAGACCGCGCCTCCGCAAAGCGGTGGAGGTCGGCAGCCGACACGCCACGCGGCGTACCATTGGCCCAGGAGTTGACGCCGACCTTCCAGGTCGGGCGGTGCCCGTAAACGGCGCCCTGCAGGTACTGCTCGACCTCGGCGTTGCTCATGCCATCGAAGTAGTTATAGGAGCTGTTGTACTTCCGGACATGGTCCGCGCAGAACGTATAGTACTGGCCATCCTGGCCGCGCCCCTTGGGTGCCCGATAGCGGCCGGCCTCGGTGCATCCCTTCCATTGGCAGCACGGCCGGTCATGCTTCGCATCCTGCTTTTCCGCCCGTGGGCGGTGGATGCGGATCATGTCGAAGTATTTCGAGTCGAGCTTCATGGCGCCGGAGTATGATCGCGCGGCCCGGCTCGCACAAGCAGGTCTCATCGCGCGCATTGGCCGCGTGGCGATCCGGCCATAGACTGCATTCAATTGGTTCGTTGCGGATACTGAGGCCCTGACAGATGACGATCGAGCAAGCGATCCGTGAAAAGCTGATGGTGGCGCTCAATCCTGTGCGCCTCGACGTGATCAATGAGAGCGAATTGCACGCGGGCCACCGCAGCTCACCCGGCACTGGCCAAAGCCATTTCCGCGTTCTTGTCGTGTCCGAGGTGATGCGGGGCAAGTCCCGCGTGGAGCGTCACCGCATGGTCAACGACGCACTGGCCGCCGAGCTTAAAGGTGGGGTGCACGCGCTTGCGATCAAGGCCTACGCGCCCGGGGAAGACATTCTGCCCTGATCCGTGCCGAAGCGCCGCCTGACGCCGGCCGTCATGTCGATCGGGGAGGATTTGCAACCGGTCCGGGCCGGCGAGCCGGCGCCAAGGCCTTGAGTGGCTTTACCCGCACTGCCGTGATGCGGTTGCGGTTCTTGCGCAAGACTTCGAAGCGGTATCCGTAGAACGTGAAGGCCTGACCGGGTTCCGGGATGGTCTGCGCCTCGTGAATGACGAGCCCCGCGATCGTGGTTGCCTCCTCGTCCGGCAGGTCCCACCCCAATTGCCGATTGAGATCGCGGATCGGCACGCTTCCGTCGACATTGACGGTGCCGTCGGGCTGCGGCCGGATGGCGGCATCCTGGATGTCGTGCTCGTCCGAAATCTGGCCGACGATTTCCTCCAGAATGTCCTCCAGCGTGATCAGCCCCTGCACCTCGCCGTATTCGTCGACGACGAGGGCGAAATGTGACTTTCGCTTCAGAAACGCATTGAGCTGGTCCTTCACGCCGGTTGTGTCCGGCACGAACCAGGGCTCCTTCAGCAGCTCCTTGATGTCGAGCCGGGACGAATCCCAGTCGACGCCCCCAAGGGCGACGAGCAGGTCTTTTGCGTGGAGGACACCGATGATGTTCTCCGGCTCGTCCTCCCAGACCGGTAGCCGGGTGTAATGGCTCTTCAGCACCTCGTCGACGAGCTTGTCCGTGGGTGTGCTCGCATTGAGGGTCTGCATCTTGGTCCGGTGAACCATGACGTCGAGCACCTTGAGATCGAGCAGGTCCAACACACCGCCCAGCATCGCCGCATCGAGGCGGGTGACCATTCCCTCTTTCTGCTGCAGCTCGATGGCGCCGCGCAGCTCCTCGTGCGGTGCCAGGATGTTGGCCTCGTCGTCCTTGGTCCCCGGCGTTGCCTTGAGGATGCGGGAGACGATGAACTGCACCGACGCCGTGAGCGGCCACAGCGCGCGGATCAGCACGCGCATGACCGGCGCCACACCAAGCGCGATGCGGTCCGGGTAGGCGATCGCGTAGGTCTTCGGCAGCACCTCGGCGAAGATCACGACGATCACCGTCATGACCGCCGTCGCGTAAAGCACGCCGAACTCGCCGAAGAGCCCGATCAGCAGTCCCGTCGTCAGCGACGAGGCGAGAATGTTGACGAGGTTATTGCCGAGCAGGACCGTGCCGATGATGCGTTCAGGGGTGGCCAGGAGCTGATTGACGAGCTCCGCCCGCCGGTTGCCTTCCTGCTCGAGCGCGTGCATCCGCGCACGGGAAGCTGCCGTCAGCGCCGTCTCCGAGCCGGAGAAGAAGGCAGACGCGGCGATGAGGATCAGGACGACGAATACGCTTATGAGGAGTCCGAATGTGGTCATGGTTGAGCCTGAGCTGTTCGCCGGCCACGATGTCAA
>JAWLCO010000181.1:0-6090 GCA_041687075.1 Hyphomicrobiaceae bacterium
TGCCTTTCGTTCATGAACGGTTCGTCGTCCGTCGGGCGATAGTCGTCCGGCAACAGCAGACTGGACAGTGTTGCTTCCTCCACCGTCATCGACTTGCCTTTGGTCCTGGCGTACGATTTTCGATCTTTTGTGGTGCTCATCTTTGGCCTGCGAACATTTTGGCGCAGCGACGCGACTAGCGCATACTGAGCATGACCAGTTTGACCCGCTTTTAGCCTGCCAACTTGCCAAGTCAAGAATTTCCCGTGCCGCCATCTGCAGTTGGCTAACCCGGCGGGAGGTGCATGGGTGCGGCTTTGTGACGACAGGTGGCACTACCTTGGATTTTGCTTTGCAATTTCACGTTGTCTTCATTTGCGTTGGAGAAATTGCGCTGGCGCACGCCAGGACCTGAAGGGTCCGAGACGGGCGCCCGCTGAGTCCATAAGGGCGAACGCGGAAGCAGGGCGGCGCGACAGGCCGGGCGTGTGCGATCCCCATCCCGCACTGCATGCGGGGCTCTGCAGCCGCCACGCCCCGGCGCCGTGCCGTCCACAGGTGCAACAGCACCTCGACTTGCGCCACCTCTCCGCCAAGAGGTGGCGCACTTTCCTTCCTCCCGCCGCCGCAGGCCGCGCGTCATCTTGCTGGACCCGGTCATCACCACTAATCTGCCGCGCTCGCCGCATCCGCCCATGAACGGCCGCCGCTGAACGGAGCATGAAGTTGTCGATGCGATTTGAGGGAACGGCAAGCTACGTCGCCACCAAGGATCTGACCGTCGCAGTCAATGCGGCCGTCACGTTGCAACGGCCGTTGCTGGTCAAGGGCGAGCCGGGCACCGGCAAGACCATGCTGGCCATCGAGGTGGCGAAGTCGCTCGGCGTACCGATCATCGAGTGGCACATCAAATCGACGACCAAGGCGCAGCAGGGTCTTTATGAGTACGACGCCGTCAGTCGTTTGAGGGACAGCCAGCTCGGCGACGAGCGCGTCAAGGACATCCGCAACTACATCAGGCGCGGCAAGCTCTGGGAAGCCTTCGAAATGGAGGTCCGCCCGGTGCTGCTGATCGACGAGATCGACAAGGCCGATATCGAGTTCCCGAACGATCTGCTGCAGGAGCTCGATCGCATGGAGTTCTTCGTCTACGAGACGGGCGAGACGATCCGGGCGCGCAACCGGCCCATTGTGATCATTACATCCAATAACGAGAAGGAGCTGCCGGACGCGTTCCTGCGCCGCTGCTTCTTCCACTACATCAAGTTCCCGGACCCCGAGACGATGCGCTCCATCGTCGAGGTCCACTTCCCCGGCCTGAAAGGGCGGCTCGTCTCGGAAGCGCTGAAGATGTTCTATGACATACGCGAGGTTCCGGGCCTGAAGAAAAAGCCGTCGACCTCGGAGCTTCTGGACTGGATCAAGCTGCTGCTGAACGAGGACATCAGCCCGGAGACCCTGCGCGAGGGCGATCCACGCAAGCTGATCCCGCCGCTGCACGGCGCTCTGCTCAAGAACGAGCAGGACGTACATCTGTTCGAGCGGCTGGCCTTCATGTCACGCCGGCAGCAGTAAAGGCGATCGCGAGGGCATGCGCGCCCCCTCCTCCTCAAGCAACGGAAGGCGCGGCGCCATTCCGCTCGGGCTCAAGCTCGCCTACACGGCTTTCATGCTCGTGCTGGTGCCGGTCTACTGGCACCACTACGGGCCGGCGAATTTCCTCTACTTCAGCGACCTGGCCCTGTTCTTCGTGCTGGCCGCGATCTGGCTGGAAAGCCCGCTGCTGGCCTCCATGCCGGCGGTCGGCACGCTGGCAACTCAGGCGTTGTGGATCGCCGATTTCATCGCCGTCGCGCTCGGTGGCGAGATCACGGGCATGACCGGTTACATGTTCGATGCCGCCTATCCGCTCTACCTGCGCGCGCTGTCCCTGTTCCACCTCTGGCTGCCGGCCCTGCTGCTGTTTCTGGTTTGGCGCCTTGGCTATGATGCACGCGCCCTCTGGGCGTGGACAGCGATGGCCTGGGTCATTCTTCTGATCTCGTACGTCTTCCTGCCGCCACCGGACCCCGAGCCCGGCAGCACGGCTCGCAACATCAATTATGTCTACGGCTTCAGTGATATGAAGCCCCAGACGCTCATGCCTCAGTGGGCGTGGCTGCTGATGCTGATGATCGCATTCCCGCTGGTGGTGTTTGCGCCGGTGCACTGGGCGCTACGGCGCTGGATGCCGCGCGTCGGCTGAATGTCGTGCAGCTTCGGTGACCTTTATTTCGCTATTTCGCTGTGCGTAGCGGTTTTGTCCGCACGTCCGGCACCACGCCCGCGTCCTTCCGGATACGCAGGTGGTTCACGACCTCGAGCACCCCACCGACTTTTTCCGTTATTTTTCCGGCCTGTTCCTTGAGTGCGTAGGTATCTACCGTGCCATTGAGGGTCACCACGCCGCGGTCGACATAGATGTCGATCTCTGCCGTATCGATCTCCGGCACTGTCTCCAGACCGGCGGAAACGTCCTCGGTGATTTTGTCATTGGGCCGGCTGCCGGCGGGCTCATCAGGCATCGCGCGCCTCACTCACGAGAATGCGTCGGCTCGGCCCGGCGGCTCGAGAGCGTGCCGGACCAGTCCGGCTCCGACGGCTCGGAGATGTCCCGCAGCGCCTCCTGCGTCCCGGGAGCGCGATCAGTGGCGAAATCGCCGAGCGCGACGATGCCCACCAGCATCCTGTCATGATCGATGACCGGCATCCGGCGGATCTGCTTCTCGCCCATGCGATGCGTCACGTCCTCGACGTTGTCGTCCTCGTGGCACCACCACACCTCGTCGGTCATGACCTCGTCGACTCTCGTCACATCGGGAGACTCGCCGATCGAGGTGGCGCGTACGGTGATATCCCGGTCTGTCAGAATTCCCACGAGCCTCTGCCCGTCGCACACCGGCAACACTCCGACATTAAGATCGTCCATTTTGCGCGCCGCCTCGCGCAAGCTTGCATCAGGCGATATGACCTCGACTTCGCGGGTCATGACCTCTGAAATCTTCATCAGGAAGTCCTTTGGTTCCAGGCCTCGAACGCACTTGCATGCTCAGTCGAAACGCCACCCGTGTGTGAGGGTTCCGGCAGTGGGACGCATGCAACCGCCCCCCGCGGCCGAACGTTGAAGAGATGCCCTACGGCGGCAGAAACAGGAGCAAGATCACGATGGGCTGGGAGACGAGAAGGACAAGCGGCGAAGGGCCGATTCGCGGGACGCCCCCGGCCGACGAGCAGATCCGCTACGACGTGCGCGAGCGGCTGGCGGATGACCCTGGTGTCGACGCGTCGGATATCGAGGTCGAGGTCAACGGGGCGCATGTCATCCTGCGGGGCACCGTTCCAAGCGAGTTCACAAAGCAGATGGTCGAGGTGATCGCCTTCGAGGCCGAGGGCGTCTCTCGTGTCGAGAATGCCCTGACCGTGCGTGCGCGCCGCAAGCGGGATGCGCCGGAAGCTCCCAAGCGGCGCGACAGGGAGAACCCGATCGAGCCAGGCACCGACAGCTACCTGGAAGCATCCGTGTCGCCGCCGGCAGGTACATTGGACGCACCCTACGATCCGGACAACCGGCCGGGCGTCGGCACCGGCGGCATGCCAGCCGACACCAGCGGGGCCCCGACCGAGAGCGGGGTCAATCTCGGAACAGGGCTGCGCGAGAAAGACAAAGGCGACTGACGCCAACTGCGCCGGCCCCCCCGCGATCACATGTCGGTCATCGCCCAGGGACCGCTTGCCACAGCAGCCTTTTTCGCCCATTTGAAACTTCAGTTTCGCGCATCCAGTCGGCAAGGGGCGGGTCCCGCTGAAGCTTCGTGACATGATGAAGGGCGTAGACGTTCCTGGTCCTCTCGGGGCCATTGCGGGTGCCGGCGCCGGTAGCCCGGGCAGGCTTTACGTCTGCCCGCTCAGCTGCGTGCCGGATATCATCGCTGAAAGCGGGGCACGCCATCTCGTCACTCTGATCAACCGGCAGACCATGCTGCAGACGCCAGCCGGCATCGAGTCTGCCAATCACCTGCGGATTGCCGTCAACGACATCGTGGCGCCGCAGGACGGTCTGGTGCACCCGTGCGACAGCCACGTCGCGGAGCTCCTTCAGTTTGCACGGATCTGGAATGGTCAAGGGCCGCTCGTCGTGCATTGCTGGGCCGGCATTAGCAGATCCACGGCAGCGGCATTCATCACGCTCTGCGCGCTCAATCCCCGCGTGCCCGAAGGGCTCGTGGCGCGGCGGATCAGGGAAGCCTCGGCAACCGCCTGTCCCAATCGCCTTCTCGTCAGTCTCGCCGACGACATGCTCGGCCGCCGCGGCCGGATGCTGAGCGCCATCGAGGAGATGGGAGCGCCGGAACAGGCGAGCGAAGCCCGGCCTTTTGTGCTGCCCTCGATTATCGACCAGCACGTGTGAGCAGGGAGCCACAGCCGGAGGCCGCCGAAAGAGCAGTACCCAAATTCGCCATGATCCCTGAGTAGTTCGGCGCTCAAGGAGATCGTCGATGACCTTCGAAGCTCACCTGAAGCGGACGACTCGAACGCCAGCGCGCGAGAGCGGAGCACGGGAGCGGCACGAGGTGGCAGCCGTCGAGATCGGCCTCAACGCGGCAATCCTCGCCGTGCGCAAGGATGAGCCGGTCGTCTTGATGGTGCGGCCGCAGGGCGATGCCGGACAGGCAACCGAATCCCTTCCCTTCGGGCCCTTCTCTCCCCTCGATCACCGCACGCTCGAAATCGGCCTGCGCTCATGGGTTGCCGAGCAGACCGGGCTCGAGCTCGGGTATGTGGAGCAGCTCTATACGTTTGGCGATCGCGGGCGGCACGCTCAGCCGGGCGACACCGGCCCGCACGTCGTCTCGATCGGATACCTCGCGCTGACGCGGCCCGGACTGAGCGGCGATGCGGACCGCTGGGACTGGCGGAGCTGGTACGATTACTTCCCCTGGGAGGACTGGCGGCGCGGCAAGCCGGCCATTCTGACCGAGGTTATCGAGCCGAAGCTCATCGCCTGGGCGGAAAGACCTTGCGTGTCGTCCTCACCTGCCCGGCCGATCCAACGGTCCGAGCGGCTCAAGATGTGCTTCGGGCTTTATGATGGCACCTGGGACGAGGAGAAGGTGCTCGAGCGGTTCGAGCTTCTCTACAGCGCGGGTCTGGTCGAGGAGGCCCGGCGCGACGGCCGCGAGGCTGCACTCACCTGGGGCAACCTGCCCCGGCTCGGCGTCCCGATGCGGTTCGACCATCGCCGCATCCTGGCGACGGCCATCGGGCGGATCCGGGCCAAGATCAAGTACCGGCCCGTAGTGTTCGAGCTGATGGAGGATGAGTTCACGCTGTTCGAGCTGCAGAAAACGGTCGAGGCGATCCTCGGGCCGCATCTGCACAAGCAGAACTTCCGCCGGCTGGTCGAAAGCGCCGGCCTCGTTGAGCCCACAGGCGAGGTGCGCGCCAAGACAGGCGGCCGCCCCGCGCGCCTCTACCGCTTCCGCCGCGAAGTCCTGCTCGAACGCCCGGCGCCTGGCGTGCGTGTCAACCCGGGGCGCGTGTGAACCGAGTTCAACTTGCGCTGGCGCCACGCGACGGACATGCTCCGTCCATCACTTGGGGGCGAGCTCCCTCTCAGGCCCTCCCCTTGACGGGGAGGGCGGCGCGGCGCAGCCGCGCGGGTGGGGTGGAGCCACGATTTCGACGGCTTCGATTCACCCCCACCCCTGACCCTTCCCCGCAAGAGGGAGGGGAAATGGTACCGTCACTGCCGTGCATTCTCGAAACACCACCACCCGTCATCCCGGATGCGCTGCAGCACGCAGTGGTGCGGCGCTGATCCGGGATCTTGCCACGGGCACACCCCCAGACGCAGATCCCGTATCTGCGGTGCACCGCTTCGCGCTGCACCGCGCACGGGATGACGGGTTGCAGTGGTCACTGGACCGGCTCTCCACGGCACAACATCAGCCCTCCCCTTGACGGGGAGGGCGAGCGCGGCGCAGCCGCGCGGGTGGGGTGGAGCCAGGAGTTCAACGGCTTCAATTCACCCCCACCCCTAACCCCTCCCCGCAAGGGGGAGGGGAACTGGTA
>JAWLCO010000182.1:0-5917 GCA_041687075.1 Hyphomicrobiaceae bacterium
CGCGCTTCCGGCAAACATCACCGCCACCACGAAGGGGCGAGGGTCGACCCCGATCTGTACGGCAAGACCGATGGCGAGCGGCGTCACCACGACCGCCACCGCATTGTTGGTGACCGCTTCGGTCAGCATCGAGGCCAGCAGATAGACCGCCGCAAGGGCCACCAGCGGCGGCAGTCCCTCGAGCGCGGGCGCTATCGCCTCGACGACAAGGGCGACGGCCCCCGAGTGCTGCAATCCCGTGCCCACGATCAGCATCGAGAAGATGAGCACCAGGACGCCGGCGTCGATCGAAGCCCACGCTTCGTCATTGTCTATGCACCTCAGTACGAGAATCGCGGCAACGGCGATGAGGGCGAGAACGCTGATCTCGGCCACGCCGAGCGCGGCGAGCGCGACAACCGCGACGAGGGCAAGCAGGGCGAGCGGCGCCTTGCGCCGACGGAAGGCACGCCCGCCTGCCTGCGTGATCGCTGCAAGATCTCCTGCCTCGGTCATGTGCGAAAATCCTTCGGGAGTCCCCTCCAGCAACAGCTTGTCGGCGGGCCGCAGGAGTGCGGTTGACAGATCGGGTCCAAGGCTTTTCCCATGGCGATGCGCCCCAAGCACACGCATGCCGTAACGACGCCCAATGGCGAACTGCGCAATGCGCACGCCACTGCTTCGGCGCAACGGTGTCACGATGGCTTCGGCAACGACAAGCTGGGAGGTATCCTGCACCTCTGGCCCCTGACGCAATCCGACATTCAAACCGCTGCGATTTCTAAGAGTGAGCAACTCCGACGTGGTCACGTCGGCAATGATCCTGTCGCCTTTCTCCAGAACATGCGCGTTCAAGCGCTCCCGTTTGACATTCGACCGGGTGCGAATGTTGATGACCTTCACCCCCTGTCGGTTCAGATCACCAATCCGACCGATGGGCATGCCGAGACCTACGTACCCGTCCTGCGGACGCAACTCCGTCAGGAAGGTTGCCTCTTCTTCATCTCCGGGATCGGCTTGATCCTTGCGGTCCGGCAAGAGGAATGGGCCGAGAATCGAAAGGGCAACCCCGCCCGTGACCGCGACAATCAGGCCGACCGGCGTGATTTCGAAGATCGAGAACGGCAGCATTCCGGTTTCACGGGCCACACCATCCACAAGCAGGTTGGTTGATGTGCCAAGCAAGGTGCATGTCCCGCCCAGGACCGCCATGTAGGAGAGTGGTATAAGCAGGCGCGTGGCTGCAAGGTCGAGACTTTGTGCCAAACGGATCGCCACCGGTATGAGGACGATCACAACGGGCGTGTTGTTCATCAGGGCCGAGGCCAGCAGCGTTGCCAGCAGGAACACGGTGGTTCCCCCGACCGGCCGATGGCTTGCGGCGGCGACCACGCGGTTCGCGATCGCATCTAAAAGGCCGGTCCGGACCAGCGCGCCGCTGATGATGAACATGGCCGCGATCGTGATCGGCGCCGGGTTCGAGAACACCGCCAGAACCTTCTCGGTGGGCACCAGGCCAAAGATTATGAACAGCGCAGCCACTCCCGCGGCCGTAACGTCCGGGGCAAAGCGTTCATGCACGAAACCCACAAACAGGATCAGCAGCAGAACCAGCGCAAGATACGGTTGGTACCCGGTCACAAGATCAGTCAACATATTTTCCACGCCCGGATGCCACGGTCCTCGTGTTCTGCCCTGTGCCGGGGTGCCATAGCGTCTTCCGCATGGCAGCATTGTCGTCCGGTTTGCTCGCTGCCATCGTTTCACCTCTGCTTGGTTTTGGTTGCCGATAGAGTCAGAGAGTCAATGGCGCTGGCAGAAGGTTCCCGGATTTGGCACGGTCTGGACGCACGCTTGGAAAGCACGATGCCCCGTCAGCTCACGAGCGGTCTTGCTGCTGCCGCCCGTGTATCGAACTTGCGCGCACATGCCAAAGATTGTTCGCTTTCATGATCGTCTTGTCACCCTACACAGACCGGGGAGTAGCCGCCACGGCCTCGATCTGCCGGGCGGTCCCGCTCGTGATGAATGGCCAGGCCTGTTCCTGGTGGATGGAGCCCGGCCAGATCAACCGAGAGGCTGATACAGGTAAGTGCCCAGTTTCTGAAAATCGACGTAGTCTGAGCGTAAGAGATCGCGGCCATCGCCGTGCGTAAATCGACACGAGGAGAAACGGACATGAAGACGCCCAAGCGCACCTCACTCAAGTTTATCGCCGCGTCCCTGGCCGCATCTTTCGTACTCCAAGCCTGTAACACCGTGGACGGGTTGGGTGAGGATGTCTCCGCCGGGGCGGATGCCATGTCTGCCTCGGCCAACGAGAATAAAGGCTATTGAAAATGAATATTGACCAGACCAAAACTCCCGAGAACCGGATCAACGGCGCGACGAGTCGCGATTTCGGTGCCCGGAATGATATGCGAGTGGACGAAGCGAGATCCGGCCTTGCCGCGCGCAAGGCCATCCACGATATGCGCAACATCCTGAGCAGTGCGCAACTTCTGTCGGACCAGTTATCGCAGCTTGATGACCCTACGGTGCGGCGACTGGCGCCGAAGCTGACCGCATCGCTGGATAGGGCCACCGCATTGTGCGCGAGAACGCGGGATGATGAAAAGGCCTTGAAGGGGTTGCCGAAAAGGGAGCGGCTTGCACTGGCACCGTTGGTCGACGAGGTCGCAAGCACGCTCGATCTCGACCACGGAGAAATCAGTTGGATCAACAATGTCGCGGCCACCGTCGAGATTGACGCGGATTCTGACGATCTGTTCCGCGCGCTCCTAAATATCTGCGACAATGCCATTCTGGCACTGGATGGCCCGGGTTTTCGTTACAAGGAGATCCGTGTCGATGGCCGGCGCGATGGGGCTGGCTGCACAATCGAAGTGCGTGACACCGGCCTTGGCGTTCCAAAGAAAGCACTGACGCATCTATTCGAGGCGTCCGTCGGTTCGACTCGGCTCAACGGCTCCGGACTCGGGCTTGCGATCGCCGCCGATCTGGTCCGCGCCCATGGCGGTGACATCTGTCTCGTCCATGGCTTCGCTGAAGGAGCGTGTTTCCGCATTAGCATCCCGGATCGCCTTGCGGGTTCCGGGATCGACACGAACGCGATCGTCGAAAAGCGCACTGCGGTGGGTGCGGGATGACGGAGCGTGACGGACGCAGAGCCGAGGCTTCGCCCCGTTCGATCCGCCCGTGCTTACCAGACTTAAAATCTGGCGCGAAAGGGGTCCGCGTCAGCGATGGCATCGTGGGCGCCTCGAAAGAATGGACACGCCGCCATGAACGCCGGTGTCGTTATGTCGCGCGCCGGCATTCCGCCCGACAACCCGAACCACCCCCAGAATCCTTACCGCTTATTTGACCGGCAGCACTTCAACGTCGTCTCTCGGCGGCATGGCGCCAACGATCGGCTTTTCGGCCTCTTGGGCGGTCATTTGTTTTCGATTCGTAAAAGCGCATCCTGCATCGCGCGCAGGTACTGTGCGCGATCGTAGATGTCATTGTGGCCGGCACCGGAAATGACCCGGTCCATGACCAGATTGTCCGCGGCCTTTCGGACGGGTTCGGTTCTGCGCGGCGGAACGATGGTGTCCACCGCCGCGGCGATCAGCGCCACAGGCTCCGTAACGGCCCTGAGGTCTGCGGCCACGTCGATGTGGTGCTGCAACAAAAGACCAACTGGCAGCCACGGGTAGTGCTCGCGGGCAAGCGCCGCGAGTGTGTCGAACGGGGTGACCAGAACCAGCCCCTTGCTCGTGCGCGACCGGGCGACGTGCGCAGCCGGACCGGCGCCGAGGCTAAGCCCGACGATCACAATTCCGTCGGGCGCCAGCCTGTCGACGACGTCGTCATGGATTTCAAGCGCATCATTCAGGATTGCCCGCGCGGAGGGCGTGCCGGTGCTGGGCGCATAGCCGCGGTAGTGGAACGCGACGACGTCCCGGTCGGGGAAGACCGAGTGCAGATGAAGCGCCAGATCGTGTGCGTTCCACGCGTTGCCGCCGAAACCGAGAAGGAGACTTGCGCCCTCGGACGATGGCCCTCCAGCCTGTAGATGCACACCGACCAGTTGCTCGTCGGACCCAACGCTGAGGGTGAGCCGCTCGGCCTTGGGCGGCAGGGGTGCACCGGGACCCACCATCCATCTCGGAAACAGCAGCTTGCCTTGAAAAACCGCGGCCATGCCTACCACGACGAAGTAAAGCGCCACGATACTTCCGGCAATCTTGAGAAAGGAGAGCATACGCGACTGTCCTAAATCGACGCGCTCTCCGCAAGACCGCATCATCCGTCGTGCAAGATCCCTGCTTCAATCGCACAAGCAGGGTCCGCATGTTAGATACGTGCCACCGGCCACCACGCCGGCTGAGTATACCGCGCTCGTTTATAGCCTCCGCGATCTCGTGAAACGACGTCACCCCGCCGATCTCAGACTTCCGATCACCGGCGAAAGGATCCTCGCAACTTTCGCCGCGGTCTGCGTTTCGTCGTTCCGATTCATCGGTCGAGAATGGCCGCATCCCCGCGGCCGAACGACGGTTCAGACCATGGACCCAGTTTATCTTCTCGCACAGGCTCGCACTTGGTCCCGCAGCATGGCGTAATCCGCGAGCCAGCTAACGATTAGGGTGCCCTCCGGCAGCGTGGCCACTTCGTCTGCCACGCGCGCCTGCTCGGCCTGGCTGTACGCCACCACCGGCGGGCAGACCCGAGGCGACACATCAGAACCCACCCCCGCGCAACCGCTTGAGAAGAGCATCGCGATCACGAGGGCGGCTGGCGGCCGCGTCCAGCATCTGTTTTTGAACGGCATCGTTGCGCTCCAGCATGTTCAGCCGCTCGGCGGCGCGGCCAGCTCGTTCGCCGCTGCGGCGGAGATTTAAAACAAACAGGGCGACTGCGAGCGCGACGAAGGCAATGGCCACCGCCCGCCGCGCCCATGGCCGTGCGAGGAGCCAAGTCCCAAGACCGGCCCACATCAGCGCCGCCCCTTGCGCCAGTCATCGAGCCGCGCCCAGACCGCGACACCGATCCCGCCGAGTGCCAGCGCGATGAAGACCCAGCGGAGCGTGTCGAGATAGGGCACCAGCGGCATCACTGCCCCCTGCGCCTCGGCCAGCACTTCCTGCGCGACCTCGACGCCGCCCGCCCCAACGGTGGCCACGCCCGCCGCCCCGGTTCCCTTGAGCGTCCGGCTCTCGGCGAGCACTTCGCGCGCAGGTGGCGTTTCCTCTGCAAACGGCGTGGCCCGCGGCGGGAAGGGCGCGCCCCATTGGCGTGCGGGCCCCAGATCGACGTGCAGGAAGTTCGAGCGCGGATAGGAGCCGAACCCGAGAAACCCCACCTCGCGCGCTGCGGCCTCGAAGGCCTCCGGGTCATGATTGTCCATGGAGATATCGAAGGCGGTCCCGTCCATGTGCTTCGAGCGCCTCGCCCCGCCGACGGCGCGATTGTGCTCGGGCGAGCGATAGGCCGAGTTGACGATCAGCGGCTTGCCCAGCCGGTCGCGCAGCGCCTGCAGGGTATCGAGCGCTTCGGGGTGCAGCTTGATCTGGCCGGTGCCGCGACAGGCGATCTCGGCGGGCGAGAAGTCGGGCCAGCGCCAGAGACGCTCGGGCACCTCGTGGAAATGACGATAGGTCTGGACGGTGACAGGCATGGTGGTCTCCTTCGGGGTAACAGGCATGCGGAAGTGGTCTACGCCCGGATGGGCGGCGGCGTGGATATGTCGGGATTGCGGGTCTGGACGTCTGCCAGCGTCACCTTGAGGTCAGGTGTGCAGGACGTGCGCTACGCCAGCCGCGCCAACTGCGCGGTCACTCGTCGCGGCCGCGCTGGAAGGCGGCGAACATCAGGTTACGCATGTCGTGGATGTCCCGCTCAATGCGTTCGAGCCGGTCGTGATCGACGCGCCGGTCCTCGTCGCGGCGCT
>JAWLCO010000183.1:0-5908 GCA_041687075.1 Hyphomicrobiaceae bacterium
AAGCCGCTGAACCGCCGCCAGCTTGCGTTTCGCCGAAAAGCGCTTCGCACCACCGGCCACGGCCCCGCCGTCGCCAGCGTGATGGGCGCGCGCCGCCGGCGCCGTGGCCTCCGTCGCGCCAGATGTCGAGCTGTTCTTGTCGTCCATATCCTAATTCTCCTTCGGTCGGAAAATAGCGCTGCGAACTGTCTCACAAAACCGTGCCCCAACCCACGTGCAACAGCGCGGCGACTGCATCGCGTTGGTCCTCGGGGATGACCATGGTCAATCTGGTTCGCAAGGTGCGCGACGAACGCGAGGTGACGGTGCTGCTCGTCGAACACGACATGTCCGCAGTGATGAAAATTTCCGACCGGATCGTCGTGCTCAATTTCGGTGAGATGATCGCCGAGGGCACACCATCGGAAATTCAGAACGACGAGCGCGTGGTTGAGGCTTATCTGGGAAGTGCTGATGATGAGATAGGGGTCTGAGCCATGAGCAAGATGTTAGAACTCAAGGAGGTCGAGCTCTACTATGACCACGTATATGCGCTGAAAGGCGTCTCGATCGATCTCGAAAAGGGTGAAACCGTGGCCCTGATCGGCGCAAACGGGGCCGGGAAGAGCTCGGTCCTGCGGGCGATCACCGGATTAGCCAAACCGCGGGCCGGCAGTGTTCATTTCGAAGGGCAGCAGATCGACGGAACGAACCCCGCCAATATCGTGGCCGCCGGAATTGCCATGGCGCCCGAAGGCCGCCGCATGTTTCCGTATATGAGCGTCCGAGACAACCTTCTGATGGGCGCTTTCGCGCGAGCCAAGGACTCGGGCGTTCAGGACACGCTCGACAGTGTTCTCGAACGCTTTCCCCGCCTGAAGGAGCGCTACAAGCAATCGGCGGGAACGCTCTCGGGTGGCGAACAGCAGATGATGGTTATCGGCCGCGCCCTTATGGCCAAGCCGCGTCTGTTGCTGCTGGACGAACCCTCGCTCGGGATCGCCCCCAAGCTTGTTCAGGACATTGCCCGCTCGATTGTGGCTATCAACCGTGATGAAGGCGTCTCGGTTCTGCTGGTCGAACAGAACTCGCGCATGGCGCTGTCCATTTCGCAACGGGCCTATGCGCTAAGCACCGGAAACATTGTTATAGAGGGCAATTCAAAAGAGTTGCTGCACGACGACCGGATCAAGGCCGCCTATCTTGGCGGCGATGTATAGGGGGTGGCATGAAACTACTTCTGATCAACCCGAACACCACAGTTTCGATGACCCAGAAGGCCGAAGTGGCGGCCCGCAATGTGGCGCGGCCCGACACCCGGCTGATCGCGACCACCTCAAAATCCGGACCGCACAGCATCGAAGGGTTCTACGATGTCGCCGTTTGCGTGCCGGGATTGCTGGACGAGGCGCGGCAGCATCGTGATGTCGATGCGGTTATCGTTGCCTGTTTTGATGATACCGGGCTCGATGCCATGCGCTGTTTGTTTGATGTTCCGGTCATCGGAATCGGTGAGGCGGGGTATCACGCGGCAGCCATGGTGTCGCACCGGTTCTCGGTGGTGACAACGCTCTCGCGTTCAGTGGCCGGTATTTCCGACAATCTCAATCGCTACGGGCTTGCTGCGAAATGCGCCAGCGTCAGGGCCACCGACATTCCGGTGTTGAAACTGGAGGAAAGCGATCCTGCCAGTCTCGCGGGAATCCGGGCCGAGATTGCTGCGGCCGTCGAGCATGACAAGGCCGAGGCGATCGTCCTCGGATGCGCGGGCATGGCCGACCTGATGCAACAGCTTTCCAAAGAATTCGGCATTCCCGTCATCGACGGCATTGCCTGCGCGGTCGGGATGGCCGAGGCCCTCGTGGCGGCCGGCCTGTCGACGTCAAAGGCGGGGGCCTACGCGCCTGCCGTGGACAAGCAGGCTATTGTTGGCGACCTGATGAATGAAGTCGCTGCCCGTCCATAGGACGGGTAACCTCACAGTTTTCGGCAGTGCAAACACTGGAAGGTAGTAGAATGTACCCACGCAACATGCGCGGTTATGGACGGAATCCACCCGATCCGAAATGGCCCAAGGATGCAAGGATCGCGATCCAGTTCGTTCTTAATTACGAAGAAGGCGGCGAGAACTGCGTGCTGCACGGTGATGCCGCGTCCGAAGCGTTCCTGTCGGATATTCCGGGGGCGGCGCCATGGCCGGGACAGCGTCACTGGAACATGGAATCCATCTATGAATATGGCGCGCGTTCGGGATTTTGGCGACTGCACCGGTTGTTCACCTGCGCGGGCATACCGTTGACCATATACGGGGTAGCCAGTGCCCTTGCCCGCAGCCCGGAACAGGTCGAGGCCATGCAAGGCGCCGATTGGGAAATCGCCAGCCACGGTCTGAAATGGGTCGAGCAAAAGGATATGTCCGAGATCGAAGAGCGCGCTACTATCATAGAAGCGGTCCGTTTGCACACCGAAGTGACCGGCGAACGCCCGCGCGGCTGGTACACAGGGCGCTGCAGTGAAAACACCGTGCGGCTAGTGGCCGAAGAGGGCGGGTTCGATTATGTTTCAGACACTTATGACGATGATCTGCCCCATTGGTTACAGGTGGGCGAACGCGATCAGCTGATCATCCCTTACACGCTTGAGGCCAACGACATGCGGTTTGCCACCGCGCCGGGGTACACCACCGGCGAACAGTTCTTCCAATATCTCAAGGACGCCTTCGATGTGCTTTACGCGGAAGGCCAGGACGGCGCAGCCAAGATGATGAGCATCGGCCTGCATTGCCGCCTAATCGGCCGCCCTGGGAAATTCGCAGGGCTGAAACGCTTTGTCGAGTACATCCAGGGCTTCGAGGATGTCTGGTGCGCGCGCCGCTTAGATATTGCTGAACACTGGCAAACCACCCATCCGCCAGTTCGTCGCATTCAAGTAAGCAGCCTGTCTGCAGAGGATTTTGCAGCCCACTTTTCATCGGTGTTCGATGGCACCGCATGGGTGGCAGAACGCGCTGCAAGCTTTGAACGGGGGCCGTCTCACGACTGTCTCGCAGGCGTGCACAGCCTACTGTGCCGCGCCTATCGCAGCGGTACCGAGGCAGAACAGCAATCGGTCACCGCCAGGTTCAAGGCGCTTGGATAGGATGTCGTCGCGGATCATACGGCTGCAACACGCCGCAGTGTCGAGACAATTGCGCGGCAGAGACTCGCAGACATCCTGAACGTGAACAGCAAAGCCGATGATTGATTTACAGCCGTGAGGATCGAGAATGTACTACGCACCCAAGGGCGGTCTGCCGCCCCAGACCCAACTGCTGACCGACCGGGCCATGTTTACTGAGGCTTACGCGGTCATCCCCAAGGGTACCTATAGCGATATCGTGACCAGTTTTCTGCCGTTCTGGGAGCGCGCGCGCTTCTGGGTCTTGGCGCGGCCCCTGTCCGGGTTTGCGGAGACCTTTTCACAGTACATCGCGGAACTGAAGCCCGACGGCGGAAGCACACGGCCCGAAACCGATCCTTGGATCGAGGCGGCTCTCTTCGTCGTCGAAGGTAATCTTTCTCTGACATGTGATGGTGTGTCCCATAACATGGCGCCGGGCGGTTACGCATACATCCCACCTGACGCCGACTGGTCCGTCCGCAACACATCTTCTGCTGATGTGAGGTTTCACTGGATCCGCAAGGCCTACCAAGCGGTGGAGGGACTCGACAAACCGGATGCTTTCGTCACCAACGAGCGGGATATCGAACCGACCCCGATGCCCGACACCGGCGGGGTCTGGGCAACCACCCGGTTTGTCGATCCGGAAGACCTGCGCCATGACATGCACGTCACCATTGTTACACTCCAGCCCGGTGGCGTCATTCCTTTTCTCGAAACTCATGTGATGGAGCACGGGCTCTACGTGCTGGAAGGCAAGGCAGTGTACCGGCTAAACCAGGACTGGGTCGAAGTCGAGGCCGGCGATTTCATTTGGCTACGCGCCTTCTGTCCGCAGGCCTGCTATGCCGGTGGCCCTGGGCCGTTCCGGTATCTGCTCTACAAGGATGTGAACCGCCATATGCCCATGCAGAGAACGAGGTCCATTATACGAGATCGATGCCTGCCGATGGATGAAAACAAGTGATATGGTAGTGTCTGATTGTCTTGCGCCAGCGAAGAACGAGAAAGGCAATCAATTAGCGTTTAAGAAAAGCGCGAGGACATACAAAGACGCCGCTGAAACAGGCTGAATGAACGACGGCTTTTCGCGCTCCGCTTCGGCTTGGAAATTAGCCGCATTGCGGTGGGGAATGTTCTGCGAGCGCGCGCAGCAAAAATTTGGCTATTCCGGTGTGGGCTCTGAGCCGGCTTTCGCCGCAGTGTGTTCAAACGTCCGGTGCAGCCAGAGGGCGGTCGTCTCGGAGACGTGGACGCCGCTGATCTCGCCCCGCGAACCGCGAATTTCGGTCGTCCCGTTCAGGACCAGCCGCCCGTTCAAGCATTCCGCAGTTAAGCTTCACTGACAGGCCCGCGCCTGCTCTCGCAGCACCGCATAATCGGCCAGCCAGCCAACGATCACGGCGCCTTCCGGGAGCGCCGCCACCTCGTGTGCCACGCGCGCCTGCTCTGCCTGGCTGTAATCTACCACCGGCGGACAAACCCCGGGCGGAGCATCAGAACCCACCCCCGCGCAACCGCTTGAGAAGAGCGTCACGATCACGAGGCCGCTGCGCAGCCGCGTCCAGCATTTGACGTTGAATGGCATCATTGCGCTCCAGCATGTCGAGCCGTTCGGCGGCGCGGCCCGCGCGCTCTCCCGTACGGAGGAGGTTGAAAATGAACAGGGTGATCGCGAGCACGACGAGGCCAAAACCTACCGCCCGCCGCACCCATGGCCGGGCAAGGATCCCGGCCAGAGCCGCGCCCCACATCACCGGCGCCCCTTGCGCCAGCCATCCACCCGCGCCCAGACCGCGACGCCGATCCCCGCGAGCGCAAGCGCGATGAAGACCCAGCGAAGCGTGTCGAGATAGGGCACCAGCGGCAGCACCGCGCCCTGCGCCTCGGCAAGGACTTCCTGTGCCACCTCCACACCGGCAGCGCCGGCCGTTGCGGCGCCGGCCGCCCCCGTCCCCTTGAGCGTCCGGCTTTCCGCCAGCTTTTCGCGCGCGGGCGGGGTCTCGGGCGCAAACGGTGTCGCGCGCGGCGGGAACGGCGCGCCCCACTGGCGCGCGGGCCCCAGATCGACATGCATGAAGTTCGAGCGGGGATAATACCCGAAGCCGAGAAACCCGACCTCCCGCGCCGCGGCCTCGAAGGATGCGGGATCGTGGTTCGTCATGGCGATATCGAAGGCTGTCCCAATCATATGCTTCGAGCGCCTTGCCCCGCCGACAGCCCGGTTGTGCTCGGGCGAGCGATAGGCCGAGCGGACGATCAGCGGCTTTCCCAGCCGGTCGCGCAGCGCCTGCAGCGTGTCGAGCGCTGCTGGGTGCAGTTTCAGCTGGCCGGTGCCGCGACAGGCGATCTCGGCGGGCGAGAAATTCTTCCAGCGCCAGTCGCGGTCGGGAACGTCACGGAAATGGCGGAAGCTTCGAATAGGGTCGGACATGATGTTCTCCTTGGTGTGACAGGCATGCGGAAGAGCCCGCCGCCGCCGGGCCGGGCAGCAGGTTCGATGTGTGGGGATTGCGGGTCTGGACGTCTGCCAGCGTCACCTTGACGTCAGGTGTGCAGGGCGTGCGCTACGCCAGAGGCGCCGTCACTCGTCGCGGCCGCGCTGGAAGGCGGCGAACATCAGGTTGCGCATGTCGTGGATGTCGCGTTCGATGCGCTCGAGCCGGTCGTGATCGACGCGCCGGTCCTCGTCTCGGCGCTTCTCGATGCGCAGGCGCTCGGCATCGAGCTCCTGTTCGAGCTTGTGCAGCAGCGCCTCGTTGGTGAAGGC
>JAWLCO010000184.1:0-5723 GCA_041687075.1 Hyphomicrobiaceae bacterium
AACGCCTGCTCGCCGTGTACGACGCCGCACACCCGCGGTCGCAGAGCTGAGCGCAGATAGAACCTTCATCTCCTGCGCGGTGCAGAACGAAAAGCGGTGCGCCGCAGTTACGGGATTGCGACTGGTGAAGTCGTGTGCGTGGCAGGATTCCGGATCAGAACCGCACCATTTCATGCTGCGGCGCATCCGGAATGACGGTTGGTGGGGTTCGGTTCACAGATGGCAATTTCGGCAGCGATCGGCGGCCCCCCGTCACGCCCATCTTACCCGTCATCCCGTGCGCGGTGCAGCGCTTTAGCGGTGCACCGCAGATACGGGATCTGCGTCTGGGCGACTACCTTGCGGCAAGATTCCGGATCAGCGCCGCATCATTCATGCTGCGGCGCATCCGGAATGACGGGTAGTGGGTTTCACGGAGTACGGCTACGGCAGTACTCGGCGAAACCTCCCCTAACTCACCCGTCATCCCGTGCGCGGTGCAGCGCCTCAGCGGTGCACCGCAGGTACGGGATCTTGCGACTGGCGAGGTCGCGTGCGTGGCAGGATTCCGGATCAGCACCGCATCATTGCATGCTGCGGCGCATCCGCGGGTGCGGGCGGGCTCACGGGCGGGCGGCGATCACATGTGGATGGCGCGTTTGTCGACGGCCAGGGCGGCTTCCTTGACCGCTTCGGACAGTGTCGGGTGCGCATGGCAGGTGCGGGCCAGATCTTCCGCAGAGCCGCCGAACTCCATGATCACGGCGGCCTCCGCAACCAGCTCACCCGCATTCGCGCCGATGATGTGAACGCCGAGGATGCGGTCGGTTGCGGAATCGGCCAGCACTTTCACGAGACCGTCAGTGGTCCTGTTGATCTTCGCGCGGCCGTTGGCGGTGTAAGGGAACTTGCCGACCTTGTATGCGACGCCTGCTTCCTTCAGTTCTTCCTCGGAACGGCCAACCGATGCGACTTCCGGAGACGTGTAGATCACGTTCGGGATGACGCCGTAGTTCACGTGACCCGCCTGGCCCGCAAGGAGTTCGGCCACGGCAACGCCCTCCTCCTCGGCCTTGTGGGCCAGCATGGGGCCGGCGATCACGTCGCCGATCGCGTAAATGCCGGGAACATTCGTCTGATAATTGCCGTCGACGAGGATGCGCCGCTTGTTGTCGAGCTGGACTCCAACTTCCTCGAGCCCCAGTCCCTCCGTGTAGGGCACGCGTCCGATGCTGACCAGGACGACGTCCGCCTCGGCGGTCTCGGCCTTGCCGCCCGCAGCCGGTTCAATGCTGACCTTGTGCGCACCGTTGGCCTTGTTCACGCTCGTGACCTTGCTCGACAGCTTGAACTTGAAGCCCTGCTTGGTGAGGATCCGCTGGAAATTGCGGGCGATCTCGGCATCGATGCCGGGAACGATGCGGTCGAGGTATTCGACAACCAGCACCTCGCTGCCGAGTCTGCGCCAGACGGAACCCAGCTCGAGGCCGATCACGCCAGCGCCGATCACCAGCAGCCTCTTCGGCACCTTCGGTAGCGAAAGCGCCCCCGTCGAGGAAACGACGGTCTTCTCGTCGATGTCGATGCCGGGCAGACGCGCAACGTCCGACCCTGTCGCGATGACGATGGACTTGCCTTCGATCTGCTGCCTGGCGCCGTTGTCCGCCGTCACCTCGACCTTTCCCGGCGCCGTGATGCGACCGGTGCCGCGGAACGGCTCGATCTTGTTCTTCTTCAGGAGGAAGGCGACACCGTCGACGTTACCCTTTACGCCCTCGTCCTTGAATGCGTGCATGCGTGTGAGGTCGAGCTCCGGCTTGACCTTGATCCCCATCGCCGAAAAGCCATTTCCGGCTTCCGCGTAGGCCTCGGACGCGTGCAGCAACGCCTTAGACGGCATGCACCCCACGTTCAGGCAGGTGCCACCGTACGTGGACCGCTTCTCCACCACAGCCACCTTCATGCCGAGCTGCGCGGCGCGAATGGCGCAAACGTATCCCCCGGGGCCGGTGCCGATGACGATGAGATCGTAGGACATTCTGTATCTGCTCTGTAATCGTTCAGCTTGCGAGGCGAAGGCTTTCGGATCGATCCTGATCTGCGCCGTGAACTCCGCAATTCTCGCAGAAAAAAAACGAAGGCGGATGCTCGTCGGCGTAGAAGATGATTCGTACTCCCTCAACTGTCGCGACCGCCGGCATCCCCGTGCCGGCTGCTCAAAGCTCCAGCACCAACCGCTGCGGGTCCTCCAGCAGTTCCTTTACACGCACGAGGAAGGTGACGGCTTCCTTGCCGTCGACGATCCGGTGATCGTAGCTGAGCGCGAGGTACATCATCGGCCGCACGACGATCTGGCCATTGCGCACGACTGGACGCTCCTCGATGCGGTGCATGCCGAGAATCCCCGACTGCGGCGCGTTGAGGATGGGCGTCGACAGAAGCGAGCCGAACACGCCGCCGTTCGTAATGGAGAAGGTCCCGCCCTGCATCTCCTCGATGCCGAGGCGGCCATCACGGGCGCGGCGGCCGAAGTCGGTGATCTGGGCCTCGATCTCAGCCAGCGACAGGCGGTCGGCTTCGCGCACCACCGGCACGACGAGGCCTTTGTCCGTGCTCACTGCAACGCCGATGTGGTAGTAGTTCTTGTAGATGATGTCGGTGCCGTCGATCTCGGCGTTGACGGCAGGGATCTCGTGCAGCGCTTGTATGCAGGCCTTCACGAAGAAGCCCATGAAGCCGAGCCGCACACCGTGCCGCTTCTCGAACAGGTCCTTGTACTGGGAACGAAGGCCCATGACCGCGCTCATGTCGACGTCGTTGAACGTCGTCAGCATCGCGGCGGTATTCTGCGCATCCTTGAGGCGGCGGGCGATCGTCTGACGCAGCCGCGTCATGCGCACCCGCTCCTCGCGGGCGGCATCGCTGGGGGCCGACGGCGCACGCATCTGCGGGGCCGGCGCAGGCGCGGCGCGCGCGACCGGAAATGCGATCGTCTCGGCGGCCGGCTGTTGCGGAGTCGCGGGTGCCGCGGCGGGAGCTGCTGCCAGCACGTCCTCCTTCAGAATCTGGCCCCGGCGGCCGGTGCCGCTGATCTGCTCGGGAGTAAGGCCTTTCTCCTCCATGATCTTGCGGGCAGCAGGTGAGGGCGGCATTCCGCCCTTCGCCTCGGCGACGGCCTTCTCCAACACCTCGCCTTCCGCCTTGGCAGGGGCAGCCGCGGGCGCCGCGGCCGGAGCCGCTGCAGCGGTCTTTGCCTTTGCAGGAGCGGCGGCCGGCTTCTCAGCGGCAGCGCCTTCCTTGATGGTGCCGAGCAGGGCGCCGACAGCAACCGTTTCGCCCTGCTGAACCTGGATCTCGCCCAGCACGCCCGCAGCCGGAGCGGGCACTTCGACGGTCACCTTGTCCGTCTCCAGCTCGCAGACTGCTTCGTCTGCCTGGACGGCATCGCCCGGCTGCTTGAACCATTGCCCCACCGTCGCCTCGGTGACGCTCTCACCAAGTGACGGCACCCGAATTTCGATCGCCATGACTGTTCTCAGGCCCTTGTTATCTGTCGGTCATGCCCTCGGAAATCAGAGCTTGAGTGCTTCCTCGACCAGTGTTTTCTGCTCCTGCAAATGCCGTGAGAGCTGACCGGTTGCCGTCGCCGCGGCGGCGGCCCGGCCGACATAGCGCGGCCGCAGGTGCTTGGCGCGGATGTGCTGAAGCACCCACTCCAGGTTCGGCTCGATGTAGGTCCAGGCGCCCATGTTGCGGGGCTCCTCCTGGCACCAGACGAACTCCGCATTGGGGAAACGCCCGAGCTCGGCCATCAGCGCCCGTGCCGGGAACGGGTAAAGCTGCTCGACGCGCATCAGGTAGACGTCGTCGATGCCGAGCTCGTGCCGCAGCTCGTAGAGATCGTAGTAGACCTTGCCGGTGCACAGCACGACCCGGCGGATTTCGCTGTCGGGCTTAAGCTCGACTGTCGAGGCATCGTAGTGCTCGTGGCTGCGGTCTGCACCATCCCAAAGCACGCGGTGGAAGCTGGTGCCGGGGCCGAGCTCTTCGAGGTGCGAGACGACCCGCTTGTGCCGGAGCAGGGACTTCGGCGTCATCAGCACCAGCGGCTTGCGAATCTTGCGATGAAGCTGCCGGCGCAGGATGTGGAAATAGTTGGCTGGCGTCGTGCAGTTGGCGACCTGCCAGTTGTCCTCCGCCGAGCTCTGCAGATAGCGCTCGAGGCGGGCCGAGGAATGCTCCGGCCCCTGACCCTCGTAGCCGTGCGGCAGAAGCAGCACGAGCCCCGACATCCTGAGCCACTTGCGCTCGCCCGATGAGATGAACTGGTCGATGACGACCTGGGCGCCGTTGGCGAAGTCGCCGAACTGCGCTTCCCAGCAGACGAGGGCCATCGGCTCGGCAAGGCTGTAGCCGTACTCGAAGCCGAGGACGGCCTCCTCCGACAGCATCGAGTTGATGACCTCGAATTTCGCCTGGTCGGGGGAGACGTGCCGCAGCGGTGTGTAGCGGCGCTCCGTCTCCTGGTCGATGAGCACGGCGTGCCGTTGGGAGAAGGTGCCGCGCTCCACGTCCTGTCCGGAGAGGCGAACCGGGAAGCCTTCCTTGACGAGCGTGGCAAAAGCCAGATGCTCGGCCATGGCCCAGTCGATGCCCTCGCCGCTCTCGATCATCTCGCGGCGGCGGTCGAGCAGCCGGCGGACGGTTCTGTGTGCGTTGAAATCGGCGGGGACCGAGGTGATCTGCCGCCCGATTTCTTTCAGCACGTCGAGGTCGACGCTGGTCTTGCCGCGGCGGTCCTCGTCCTCACTTTTCCCCAGCCCGGCCCAGCGGCCATCGAGCCAATCGGCCTTGTTGGGACGGAACGTGTCTGCCGCCTTGAACTCTTCATCGAGCTGAGCGCGGAAGCGGGCGCGCATCTCGTCGATCTCATCGGCGGTGACCACGCCATCATCGATCAGGCGCTTCGAGTAGCGCTCCAGCGTCGTGGGATGCGACTTGATGGACTTGTACATCAGCGGCTGGGTGAACGCCGGCTCGTCGCTCTCGTTATGACCGTGCCGCCGGTAGCAGATCATGTCGATCACGACGGGCTTCTGGAACCGCTGCCGGAATTCCGTCGCGATCTTTGCGACGTGCACGACGGCTTCGGGGTAATCGCCGTTGACGTGGAAGATCGGCGCCTCGACCATCTTTGCCACATCGGTGCAATAAGGCGAGGAGCGCGAGTAGCGCGGGTTCGTGGTGAAGCCGATCTGGTTGTTGATGACGAAGTGGATGGATCCGCCCGTGCGATGGCCCTTGAGGCCCGACAGGCCGAAGCACTCGGCGACGACACCCTGGCCGGCGAACGCCGCATCGCCATGAAGAAGCAGCGGCAGGACGGTCGTGCGGTCATCCGGC
The DNA here is from genome assembly GCA_041687075.1 of Hyphomicrobiaceae bacterium. Classification (GTDB taxonomy): domain Bacteria; phylum Pseudomonadota; class Alphaproteobacteria; order Rhizobiales; family Hyphomicrobiaceae; genus ZC4RG25. The sequence goes on from JAWLCO010000184.1 coordinate 5,383, forward strand.
GGACAGCCGTACTGGTCCTGCTTGGCGCGCACCTTGCCCAGCACGACGGGATCGACGATCTCGAGGTGCGACGGGTTGGCCGTCAGTGAAAGGTGCACGGCGTTGTCATCGAAGGTGCGGTCGGAGGAGGCGCCGAGGTGGTACTTCACGTCACCCGAGCCCTCGACGTCATCCGGCTTGAACGAACCGCCCTTGAACTCGTTGAAGATCGCCCGGTAGGGCTTGCTCATGACGTTGGCCAACACATTCAGCCGGCCGCGGTGGGCCATGCCGAGCACGATCTCCTTCACGCCGAGCTGGCCACCGCGCTTGATGATCTGCTCGAGCGCCGGGACCATCGC
>JAWLCO010000185.1:0-5653 GCA_041687075.1 Hyphomicrobiaceae bacterium
GGAGCTGCAGCCCCGCACGGCCGACGGCGAGCAGGTCGACGCCGGCGTGGTTCTCGAAACGGCGGTCCTCGTAGGCGAACAGCAGGGCGAGGTACCGCTCATCCACATCCTTCGGAGCGACGGGCAGCCGCCAGCGCCCTTCCGGCGTGGTGAAGGCGCGAAGAAGGTTGCCATCGCGATCGACGACGGTCCGGGACAGCTGCTCGGCCTTTTCGAGTGGTGGTGGCCCAATGGCCGCCATGGTCAGGTGCACTGCGCCGTACACCCCTACGAGGACGATCAGACAGATGGAGACGGCGCCGATCAGCCAACGCTCTCTCCTGCCCCGAGACCTTGCCGTGTTCTCCACGCAGCTATTCCTTCGCCACTACCTCCAGTCTTCCCGATGCCGTCCGGGCGAACCGCTCCGGCCGGTACATGTCCTCGACCGTTGCGGCCGGATGCACGAAGCTTCCCGGTGTGACGGCGCGCACCATGTAGGCGACCGTCAGTGAAGTTTCACGCCGCTCAGGCTGGCCGTTGGCGCGGCGGCCGTCGTGCTCGTTCCTCCCGGTAAGGTCGAAGGCCGCAACGAGCCGGTCGTCCCGGAATTCGGTGTGCTCAGGCCCGACCGCAGACTTCAACCAGTCGAAGCTCTTGAGATCGCCGCCGCTGACAAGCCGCGGATTCTCGATTTCGAGCCCGGCCGGCAACCGGTCGACCAGCAGAATGCGGCCGCCCAACTCGGCCTTTACCCTGAGCACCACGACGAGGCGGTCGGTCTGGCTGAGCCGGCCCGTGCCGCCCGTCGCACTCCCGAGATCAACCGGAGTACCCTCAGGCGTGTAGAACGCACGTTCGAGGATGAAGTTGCGCGCCACCGGTGGTTCCGGAGTCGTGGCGGAACCGAGAACGGAGATGACAGCGTCCACGGCCGCCTCGCCCTCGTTGCGGATGATGACATTGCCGTCGCCGAGATCGGCCGCGGACAGGCTGCGGCTGAGGGCACCCTCATGCGCAGCGCCATTGACGGAAAGCACGGTGTCCCGGCCCTCGTCAGCAAGCGCCCGGGCGGCGAGCAGAAGCCAAGCCTGCTCCTGCGTGGATGTGTAAGTCCGCCGGGCAAACGAGTCGGCAAGCATTGCGCCGAGGCGCGCTGCCTCGTCACGCGCGGTACGGGTTTCCGAGGCGAGCGTCACCAGGGCTGCCCTGTCGCGCAACGCCGAGCCGAAGTCGCGCCGCACGGCAACATCGGTTTGGGCGGTCGAGGCAGCAGCCTCCCGGAACACCGCCTCCGCCCGCTCGCGATCTCCCAGCATGGCGAGCGCTGCAGCCAGGTGTGCCTTGGCAAGCGGTGTCGCGAACCGGTCGAGGCGAGTGTCGGCGTAGTAGCGGACCTCGCCAATCGGCGCCCGGCCGTTGCGCGCCAGAACATAGAGTGCATAGGCGCGCGCCTCGCCACCCCGCTCGAAATCCTGCGCGTAGTTGACGAAGTTCTGCAGCCGGTCGAGCGCCACCGCGAAGGCCTGCGACTTCACGGCGAAGCCCTGCTCGCGGGCGCGCGTCAGGAACTCGCTGACATAGCTCGTCAGCCACATGTCCCCGCTGCCGGGGCCCCAGGTGCCGAAGGCCCCGGAGGCGTCCTGCATCTCGAATACGCGCGCGATGGCCTTCTCGATGCGCTCCTTGAGCTCGACATCCCGCGGCAGGCCCGCCTGCACCGCAAGCTGGTTCGCGTAGAGCAGCGGCAGGCCGCGGCTCGTGATCTGCTCCGCGCACCCATACGGGTAGCGGTCAAGCTGTGTCAGCAGCCCGGGCACATCGAGGCGCGCAGCCGGCCCGATGCTCACCGCTACGCGTGCCGAGCCTGGGATGAAATCGCCAAGCAAATCCGGGCCAAGCGTGATGCTGCCTCCCGGCGCCAGCTCGCTGACGGTGACGCGGCGAATGTCGCCGGCCGGCGGTTTGACGTCGAACGTCAGCCGTCGCCGCACCTTCAGATCGCCCGGACCCGCTAGCGTGACGTGATAGGCCACGCGCCCAAGCTCCTGCGGCTTGATGCTGACATGCTCCGCCGTGCGCTCATCAGGTGCGAGCGTCACCGCCCGCTGATGCACCGTGGACCAAAGGCCAGACGGGCTCTCCTGCTCGACCGTGACGTTCAGCGGACCTGCAACGCCTTCGATGTTGTGCAGATCGATCTGCAGCCGCGCCTCGTCGCCGAGCGTCAGGAATCGCGGCCCGGCGGCAAGCACCGCAACGGGATCGCGCACGATGATGTCGGCCGTCGCATGTCCCAGCTTGCCCGCGCTCCAGGCCACCGCCATCAGCCGGACGGTGCCGTTGAACTCCGGCAGGTCAAAGTCGACCGTAGCCGTCCCATCGGCGCCCACCCGGACGATGCCGGAGTAGAGCGACACGATCTCCTCGACGGGCGGGCTGCCCTGCATGGCGAGGCCGCCTCCCCCGTCCCCTCCGGAGCGCAGCCGGCCGCGTTCTGCGCGCATGCCATCGATGAGACGGCCATAGTAGTCGCGGATCTCGGTGCCGAGGCGGCGCTGGCCGTAGAACCAGCCTTCGGGCGCGGGCGCTTCGAAGCGGGTCAGGTTGAGAATGCCGAGATCGACGGCGGCAACGGTCACGCGCGCTTCTTCGCCCGCAACAAGACCGCCGAGCTTGACTGGCACCATGAGCGTGGTGCCGGAGCGGACCTGGCTCGGCGCGTCAAGGCCAACGCTCAGTGTCCGCGCGCTCTGATCGATGGGCAGCCACTTCACGCCGATCGCTCGACCCGGCATGCGCTTCGCTTTCTCGTCCAGTGGCCGGTAGAGCATGGCCGTGACGTAGGCACCGGGACCCCATGTGCTCTCGACGGGGATCGCGATCTCGCCCCCGCCTGCAGGCAGCTCGACCTCCTGGCTCGCCAGCAGGCCCTCGCCGAGCACCGCGACGAGTGCGCGGCCGCCCTGACGGTCGGCGATTTTGAGCTTTGCTACGTCACCTGCCTTGTACGTCGGCTTATCGAGTGCGACCTCCAGCATTTCGGGGCTGTCGGCGCCTTCGTCCGCGTACCAGCCTGCCGTGAAGACGACGTTGGAGACCGGGCCTCCCGGCTCCGGCGCGGTCACCTCGAGCCGGTAGCGGCCCCAATCCACGTTCGCGCTGATGCGGGCGGGTTGATCCGCCCCGATGTTTATTACGCCGCCCGCAACCTTACGCGTGAGCGTCATCGGCTCATACGTCCAGTATCCATCACGGCTGTACCACTGCCAGCGCTGTTCGAGACGCACCAGCTCCCAGTGCGCGCCACTGACGCTTGCGCGCTGGCCGTCAGCATCGAGCAGGATGACATCGAACTCCGCCGTCGTGTCCTCCCTGAGTTGCAGATCCCGGAACAGGGGCTTCACGCCGATGCGCGCTGCCCTCAGATCCACCGGAAGCGTGACACGCCGTTCGATGCTGCGGCCACCCGGCTCGCGCAGCCGCAACAACAACTCGGCTTCGAGCGGTCGCCCGGTGCGCGGCACCGGCGGGAGCATGACGTTGAGCTCCGCATCTCCGTCAGCGTCCGTCTTCGGCAGCCCTTCGATGGGTGCGCGGACGGGATTGAGGGTTTCGTCTGCAAGCCCGAAATGGTAGCCGGGGAAGGCGCTCAGCCCCTCGGCCGCGGGCTTCACGACAATGTCGCCCTCGACCGCCAGATGGGCGGCCGGTGCGCCATAGAGATACCGCCCGGAAATGTTCACGACACCGGTCTCTTCCGGCGCAAGGACCTTCGCGACGGGTTCGATGTCGAGGTCCAGGCGCTCGGGCACGAAGTCCTCGACCAGGAACGCGATGTTGGCCAGCGGGTCGTCCTTGGGATCGGCATGCAGCCGGGCGCGCCACGTGCCTGTCATGGAGGAGGAACCGAGCCGCAAGGCCGCCGTGCGTCCTCCCAGCTCGTCATCCGTCAAGGCAATGCGGCTGTGCTCCACGCCATCCGGGCGTGTCACGATCAGGGTCACCGGTACGCCTGACGACTGACCGCCGCGATCGCGCACCAGCGCGGTGAGGTTCACCTCCTCGCCGGGCCGGTAAACGCCGCGCTCGGTGAATAGATAAGCGTCGAGAGGACCGGGCGGCTCGCGCCCCCTGACGCCGCGGTCGGTCAAGTCGAACGCTGCTGCGGTGAGGTCCAGGAACGCGTAGTCGCCGTTCTCGGCCTCTGCCACGATCAGCGCCGGGGCAGCGCCCCCTTCTCCGCGCGTGAGGCCGGCTTCGAAGCGGGCATAGCCGCGCGCATCGCTCTTCGCCGTTCCGAGCACCTCGTTGTTGCGCGCCACCAACCGCAGGCTGGTGTTCGCAACGGGTTCCGTGGTCGCAAGCGAGCGGACGAAGGCGTGAACGCCATCTTCCCCCGTGAACGTGGCGAGCCCCAGATCGGAGACGATGAACCACTGCGTCGCGTGCGGACCGTACTCGTCCTGCGACTGGGCCGGTTTCGCGATCATCGCGTACACGCCGGGTTTCAGCTCCGGTACGGCCTCGCTAACGGCAACAGCCGTCGTCACCTCCTCGTTGAGGCGGCTGGCAACGTCGAGCTCGCCCCGATACACGCGGGCGCCGGTCGACTGGCGCAACTGCTCCAGTTCGTAGCCGGAGAGTTGCCGCCGCAGATCACCGTTCGTCAGTGCAGTGACGAGGCTGCGGTCGCCGATCCGGTAGACTTCGATTGCGACCTTCTCCGTATTCACCGACACGACCGGGATGCCGGACTGGCCGCGGCTCGGCAGAACGTAGCTGCGACCGGTGAAGCGCACGGATGGGGAGCGGTCGCGGACATAGATGGCGAGCTCGGCCGGCTTCTCGAGCGTCTCCGCCACCTCCGACGGCACGCCTGCCCGCACGAGCACCTGATAGCGCTGACCGTGGGATAACCCCTCGACACAGAGCTGCTTTCCCTCGGCCACGAGCGCCTGCGCATCCTTGCCGTCGACGGCGACGAACTTCGTGTAGTCCTGCCCGCGCTGCAGGTTCTCCGAGAACTGCAGGCAGACCCGCGGGGCGGCCGAATCCTGCTCCACGGTGTAGTCGACGAGACGGAAACCGTGCTCGCTGCGCAGCGCCTCGTAACTGCTCCGGATCTCCGGCACCTCCTCGATGGCGAGGCTGGCCTTGAGGGCCTCGATGGCTGGCCGCCACATCGAGCGGCGCTTCAGTGCCTCGCCGAGCACCGCCAGCGCATTTGCCTCGAGGTCCCGCATCGACGCCCGCCGGTAGCCGAGATAAGCCGCGGCGCTGGCATTGGCCGGCAGATCATAGCGCTCGGCCGGGCGGTTCGGATCGGGTGTCGTGGCAAGTAGCGCATGAGCCAGGAGGATCCAGGCCTCTGCGTCCTGCGGCGCAAGGCTGGCCGCCTGCGTGAAGGCGCGAGTGGCCATCCGCGGATCGTTTTCGCCGAGTGCCCGCCGGCCGGCCGCAATCAGCGCCTGGGCTTCGCCTGCTCCGGACGCGATGCTGGCTTTGACGGCGCCTTCGTACCGCTCGGCATCACGCGCGATGCCCGCGTGAGAGAAGGTCTTCACCTGAGCAATGGCATGCGCAGGCAGCAGAAGAACGAAAAAGAGGAGAGCGAGGCTGAGCTTGCGGGTCATGGCACATCCCTTCGCGCGGGCAACTGGCCCCAGCCGGC
>JAWLCO010000186.1:0-5592 GCA_041687075.1 Hyphomicrobiaceae bacterium
GCCGCCAGATACATGATCATGAAGAACGGTGCGCCGATCCACACGTTGACCAGGATCACCGACAGCCGGGCCCAGAAGGCCTCACCGGTCCATGGGATCGCCTCGACGCCGAACTTCGCCAGAATCCAGTTGAAGGCGCTGTAGGAGGGGTCGAACAACCAGAGCCAAGCGAGGCAGCTCATGGCCGGCGGGATGACCCACGGCACCAGCAGCATGCCGCGCCACTTGCGCTGCCCCTTGGCCGGGATGTTGTGCACGAAATGGGCGACGACGAAGCCGATGATCGCTTTCAGGATGACGGCAGTGATGGCGAACACGCAGGACTGCTGAACCACCATCCAGAACGTCTCGCGCTTGAACAGGAACGTGAAGTTCCCGAAGCCGACGAAGCGCTCCATCGACTTGTTCAGCGTCGCTAGGTGCACCGAGTAAAACGCCGGATAGAGCACGAGCACCGCGATCATCAGGATCAGCGGCAGCGTCATGAAGAACGCGACGGTGGATTTGCGCTGTAGAACCCGGCGCAGGGTGGTGCGTCGCACGGCAGATGATGGGTTTGCGGCCCTCAGCGCGGCTTCCGCCATGAAGGGACTCCACTGTTGCTCACCGGCAAGCGCCTTGAAGCGGGATTGCCGGTTCGACCATGCATCGTCGGCCTTGGAGGCCGACCGGTGCGGCTCTAACGCTAAGCGCCCGGAGCCTGATGGAGGCCCATCTGCCCTGAGCTTGATCTCCCTCTCCCGGCGGGGAGAGGGTTGGGGTGAGGGGGTTCCGACGATTACTACTGTCCTAGCCCCTCACCCGGCCGTGCGGGCCGACCCCGGATCAAGTCCGGGGCAGGCTCTCTCCCCATGGGAGAGGTGAATGGGCGCCATGCTGGCCAGCGGAGTGCCCGACCAGGGCTCGATTGCCGGCGCGGCAGCCCCGGTCAGCTCACATGCGCATGAAGCCTTCGAGCTCGCTCTCGGCGTAGGACAGGACATCGTCCATCGACTCGCCCCGCGCATGCCGCACGACCATCTTGGTCATCAGCCCCTGCGTGTAGATCTGCACCGCGATCCGGTGCGGTGTCGGCGCCGCTGCGATCGACAGCGTCTGGTGCTGGTGCGGATCGGGGTAGTGATAGAGGGTCCCCTTCGGCGGTTCCTCCTCGGCCCAGGTCTTGAACTTGGTCAGGTTGGCGAACGACGGCAGGTCATAGCCGGCACTCACCTTGACCATGCTCTCCACCACATCCGGTTGCGACAGGTGGACGAGCAGGCTCTTGGCCGCCGACTTGTTCTGCGAGAAGTTCCAGATGCCCCAGAGGTAAGGCAGGAACGGCGAGTAACGGCCGTTGGGCCCGGAAGGCATGCCGTGCGTCCAGCACTTCGCCGCGATCTCCGGCGCATCGCGCTTGGCGACCGCCCACGCGCTCGGCGGGTTCATGATCAGCGCGCCGCGTCCTGACACCAGCCACTTGTTGTTGGACGAGTCGTCCCAGGCCGGAGCATCGGGCGGCAGGAATGCCGCCAGCCGCGCGTAATAGTCGAGCGCCTGCCGCACCTGGTCGGTCTTGACGGTGATGTTCTCGTCCTTGTCGACGAGCACGGCGCCGAACGAGGAGAAGATGGCGCCGGCCGTGTCGACCGAGTCCGTCGTCGTGCCGAGCCCGATTCCAAACGGCGCGCCGGCCTTGTGGCAGGCCTCGGCGGCCTTGAGGAAGTTGTCGAGCGTCCAGTCGTCGGCTTTCGGTGCGCCGCCCGCCGGGTACATCGCCTGCACGTCGATGCCGGCGTGCTCCTTCATCAGATCGATGCGCGAGCACGGCCCCTTGATCTGGCTGCCCGGCGTCGCCGGCACCGACACCCACGTCCCATCGATCTTGCCCAGGTACTCGACCGTCGCGTTGACGTCGCCGTTCTGCTTGATCAGCTCGCCCATGATGTCGTCCACGGGCTCGAGGAACTTGGCATTCTCGGCCGGCTGCCAGGTGGGCATGGCGAGGATGTCGTGCCCGGACCGTGCCTGCCGTTCAGCGGCGATGGTGAGCAGGTTCTTGTTGCCCTGGGAGGGGATGAAGTCCATCTGGACCTCGACCTTCTCCTTGGCCGCCCACTCCTCGACCGCTTTCTTCGTGGCGTCATTCGCGCCCGGGACCCAGTGATCCCAGAAACCGACCGAAAGCTTCCCCGCCGCATGGGCAGTGCGGACATAAGGGGCAGCGATGACGGCGGCGGATGCAGCCGCAGTCGTCGCCAGGAAGCGACGGCGGGTAAGCTTGGACTTCCGCATGGGGTTTCCTCCATTCAGCCAACACCGTGTCTCGACGTGGCAAGCGTCGAGGCCCCGCCGGAGCGGGTGACTCGCGCCTGTTATTGCCGGCAGCTTTAGCCGCCGGATGCCGTATTTCGTGGCACCTTGAAAGTACCTGACGGATTATCCGCAAGGCAACAGTTCGTTTGCGCCGCATCGCAGCAAATGCGCCGATTTCCATGACAATGATCGCTTCTGTTGCTGCGTCACACTGATCGGGACGAGGCGTCTCAACCCTTCCGCCACTTGGCTTCCCGTGCCGATCCGTCTATCACGCCGAGCGACAGGTGCCTGGCCCACTCGGCCGGTGCTGCCAAGTTCTAGAAGCCCGCGCGATCTGGTGAGAACGACATGCAAAAAATCAAGGTGACCGGAACCGTCGTCGAGCTCGACGGCGACGAGATGACTCGCATCATCTGGAAGCTCATCAAGGACAAGCTCATTCATCCCTATCTCGATGTGAACCTCGAGTACTACGACCTCGGCATCGAGAGCCGCGATCGCACGAATGACCAGGTCACGATCGATGCGGCGAACGCCATCAAGAAGCATGGCGTTGGCGTGAAGTGCGCCACCATCACGCCGGACGAGGCTCGCGTTCAGGAATTCGGCCTGAAGGAGATGTGGCGTTCGCCCAACGGCACGATCCGTAACATCCTGGGCGGCGTCATCTTCCGCGAGCCCATCATCTGCAAGAACGTGCCGCGGCTGGTGCCCGGATGGACGCAGCCGATCATCATCGGCCGCCATGCCTTCGGCGATCAGTACCGCGCCACCGATTTCAAGTTCCCCGGCAGCGGCACGCTGACGATCAAGTTCGTCGGCGAAGATGGGACAGTGATCGAGAAGGAGGTGTTCAAGGCCCCCGGATCGGGCGTCGCCATGGCCATGTACAATCTCGACGACTCGATCCGCGACTTCGCGCGGGCCTCGCTCAACTACGGCCTGGCGCGGAACTATCCGGTTTACCTGTCCACCAAGAACACGATCCTCAAGCAGTACGACGGCCGCTTCAAGGACATCTTCCAGGAGATCTACGACGCCGAGTTCAAGGCGGAGTTCGAGAAGCGCGGCCTCACCTACGAGCACCGCCTGATCGACGACATGGTGGCCTCGGCGCTGAAGTGGTCGGGCGGCTACATCTGGGCCTGCAAGAACTACGACGGCGATGTGCAATCCGACACCGTGGCGCAGGGCTTCGGCTCGCTCGGCCTCATGACCAGCGTGCTGATGACGCCCGACGGCAAGACCGTCGAGGCCGAGGCCGCCCACGGCACCGTCACGCGGCACTACCGCGAGCATCAGAAGGGCAAGGAGACCTCGACCAACTCGATCGCCTCCATCTTCGCCTGGACCCGCGGCCTCGCCCATCGCGCCAAGCTCGACAATAACGAGGAGCTGGCGAAGTTCGCCGACACCCTGGAGCGGGTGTGCGTCGATACCGTCGAGTCGGGCCACATGACCAAAGACCTCGCCCTCCTCGTCGGCGCCGACCAGAAGTGGCTCTCCACCACCGGCTTCCTCGACAAGGTCGACGAGAACCTGAAAAAGGCGATGGGGGCATAAGGGAGCGAATGGCGAGTGGCGAATGGCGAATGGGGAGGGTGCCCGGTGCACCCTCCAGCCCGTCAGCGACCCCGTCATCCCGGACAAGGGAGCGAAGCGACCGCCGCTTCTGGATCCAGCGTGAGAGTCGTCCGAAGGACGCCGGATTTCCGCACGGGTGGTTTAAAGTGAAGCCTGGCGGCTCTTGTGATCCTACCGTCGGATGGCAGGCGACTCGATCACCAGGCCACGCGCGCGCCAGGCGAGGTACAGTTCCAACGCCAGATACTCCGGCGAGCCGTAATCGAACACCTCGGCGCGGACGCCCAGGCTGCAGGCACGGAGCCGGCGGTGGAGTGAGCCCAGGGTTTGCCATTCGAGGCGGTAGATGGGAAAGCCGGTCGGGTGACCCTGGCTGATGGTGTCGCCTCGGAGCTTCCGGCCCCAGTTCTCGTCGTGGCATTGCGTGCAGGCCAGGTTGAGCTGGCCTTGACGGGTGCTGAAGAAAGCCCGTCCGGCCTCCAAGTAACGGGCGGCGGGACCGTCCACCTCGACCGAGATCGGCAAGCCACGAGACTGGTAGGCGATGAGCGCCGTGAGACTGAGCAGCTCGTTCGACTCGTAGGCGAACGGTTCCGTCCCCTGCCGCTCGCTTCGGCACTGGTTGATGCGCATCTCGATGTTCATGAGACGGCCGGAGGTTTCGTCGACCACCGGGTAGCGGGCCGCGACGCCTTTCATGCTGGCTGCCGCATCGCCATGGCAGGTGGCGCAGGAGTTGCCCTCCGCACCCGCCGGTGTGCGCCACAGCTCCTCACCGGTCTCCACCCACAGCATGCCGGGATTGGCGCCCTCGTCCGCCTGCTGCGCGCGGAGCGCCGGTGAGAGGAAGGACGTGCCGGAGCGGCGATCCTCCAGCTTGAGGCTTTCCGGGATGATCTGGCCGGCGTCACCAGGGATGGATTGCGCTGACCCGCTGCTGCTCCCCAGCAGCGCCGCTAGGGCGAGCAGCAGAACCGCAGAAGCGAGCAGATCTCGACGGCAGGCCGGCATCAGGTGACGGTGATCTCGACCGTCTCCGTATGCGTGCTGCCGAGGTCATCCGTCCAGGCGAAGACGATCTCGCCACTTTCGACGGCAACGGTCGAGAAGGCGAGATACGGATTGGCCGCGACGCCCTGGGAGAGGTCCGCGCTGAACACCTCCTCGCCATTGTAGGTGGCGACGAAGCGCTTGATGATGTGCCGCGGAATCGCCCGCCCGCGGTGGTCGCGCCGGTAGCCGGTTTCCATGGGATGCTTGATGAGCGTCTTGATCTCGATCACCTCTCCGCGCTTGACGGACTTCGGCACCACGATACGCGCTGACGTCATGCTCATTGGTCAGCCTCCGTCGATGCACGCCGACAGCGTGACGATGATGTCCGCCGCGCCGGACCAGTAGCTGCCATCGCTCATCTCGGCGACGGCCATGACGCGCTGGGTGTCGGCCATGCGGATGCTGGTGGAGACCTTGGCACGTCCCGCGCGAGGGCTCAGATTGAACCGCACCACCTCGGCGACGGGGTTCTTCTCCGACAGGATCTGGATCGTCTTGACGTGATCCTCCGCCGTCATCGGGCTCTCGACCGAGACGGTGAGCGGAACGGAAAAACCGTTCTCGGCCAGCGACGGGATCTCCAGCCTCACCCGGCCTTCGGTGACGGAGGCACCGCCGGTGACCTTTTCGAGCGCCTCAGATAGCTGGTCGCCC
>JAWLCO010000187.1:0-5591 GCA_041687075.1 Hyphomicrobiaceae bacterium
TTACGATCCCACGACGGCAACGGCGCAGATCGCCGCTCAGATGCTTTTCGAGATCGTCACAGTGACAGCGATGGCGAGGGCCGAAGAGCGGAAGGCCTAGCCGAAGCGCGCCGGCGCCATTCATCTGCCTTGGGCGAAAGAGTTGCCCGCCGAAGTGGCAATCCACAGACGTTTCGCGTATTTGGATTATCTGCTCTTGGTCTGTGCAATTCCGTTCCTGTACGTTGCCTCCCGGGGGGCAAGGAGGGACGACATCATGACAGGACCAAAGCCCCATATCCCGCTCGACCGCGACGGCGAGCGGCTTCTCCTTCACATCGCCGACCCGGCGCAGGCTGCACCGCCGCCAGTACCATTGCCAAACCCCGAGCGGCTCGACCTTGTGCTGACGGCTGCGCAGAAGCACGGGGTTCTCCCCGCCGCCATTCGCGCGTTGAGCAAGCTGGTTCAAGACGCGGCGGAAACATCTCAGTCCGTGGAGAGCCTGGGCGCACGCTCTACTCTTGAATCAGCCCGCCTCAAGCTGGCCTACCAGACCGGCTTCCAATTGATGATGTCGCATCACGCGCGGCGGATCATGGCGGCGTTTGCCGCGGCGGGCATAGAGGGTGCCGTGGTCAAGGGCGCAGCATTCGCCCAGCGGCTCTATCCGGAACCGACGCTCAGGACGTTCACGGACGTCGACATTCTGATTCGCGAGGCGCACCGCCACAGGACCGCAGACGTCTTGCCCGCCCTGGGCTTCGAGCTGTTCGAGTTCGAGGACCGCAAGGGCAAGGACTACCACGAGCAGAAATGGCTGCTCGCGGCCCAGAATGACGTGATGGTCGAGGTCCACAGCAACCTCGTCCACTCGCCGAAACTGCGCGGGGCCATGTCGATCGGCTATGAGGATGTGCTCGAGGCGGGTGGCGGCGATTGCTCCGACGCCACTGCGCTCCTGTTCGTGGCCGCCACCCACGGCGCCATCGGCCACCAGCTCGATCGTCTGCAGCATCTCGTCGATGTCATGCAGGCCGCGCGCGGCGCTGCCGGCCCGGTGGACGCCGCCCGGCTGGCGCGGGTTTCGCATCGCTGCGGCGTGACTCTCGCCATCGCCGGTGCATTGGGGCTCGCCGGGAAGACCTTCAATGAGCCTCGCTGCCTCGAACTGGCCAGAAAGCTGATGCCCTCAGCTCTCGCCCGCCTTCCGGGTCAGCTTCTCTCACCGGAACTGGTCGTCCGCGGGCAGAGCTTCAACCGCGCCCGCGGCTCCTGGCGCCGCAACCTCTTCCGTCAGGCACTGAGAATCGCCTGATCCGCTCCCCCCAACACGGCAGTGATCGTCTCGCCGAGTGTCGAGAGATCGCTGCCGACGTTGAGCTGGTAGGCGGGGGTAGAGGCGACGAGGCTGACGAACCTCTGAAACCGGGATAATTCCTCGTTCAGAACACCGTCAGGTGAGCGGGAGACATTGTCATTTGCGAAATGAGCGAACAGGTCGGCTTTTCGCATCGGCCTGAGGCGATGCGCGCCTGTCACGCGCTCGCCCAGTAGAATGAGTGCAGACAGCGGGAATGCGCGTCCGGGGGTCAGTTCAAGTATCGCCTTCAGTGTCTTCGGTGATACGGCTTGCTCGCCGTCAGAATTCCAATTCGCACCGAGGAGTTGCCCAATCGCAGGCAGCATCTGCGCAGTCCGCTGGTGAACCTTGGGCGGCCGGGGAAGGCCCCAGACGTTCGTTCGACCCCTCGATCCGTTGCCGGCAGCGAGCACCGTCGCATCGTCCGTCAGCAGCCCGAACCCTTGCAACGCCAAAGCCAGCGAGGTCGTCGTCTTCCCGGCGCCGCTGGGTGCGAACAGTATGAGCGCCTCGTCGCGGTGAGGCAGGCGGAGCGCAGCAGCGTGCACGAGCGTCTGCCCGGTGGCAAAAAGCGCTGAATGGATGGCATAGATTGCAGCCGTCCCGCCGACGAGTTTTTCATCACCGGGGGCAACACGGAACCGCGCGATGCGGTCTGAAATGGAGTATTCCATGGAGAGCCGGTCGGGGATGATCAGGCTCCGGCTGTCCACGCCGGCACATAGCCTCGAGATCGGTGCTTCGGGCAGCGGGCCTTCGAACAGGAGCCGGGCTGATGCGGGCTCGGCTGCCGGCGATCCACGCTCCAGGATAAACGTGAATGCCGCCGCACGACTTCGCGGGTCGGTTTGGAGCTCGTCGAGGTATATCAGAAGTGGTCGTAAGAGCTCCGGATCCGCCGCATCGATGCGCAAAAAAGAGCCGTTAAGATCGAACCAGCTTGTCATCTCAGATCCAATCAAGCAGCAGTTGCGGAAGCAGAGCAGGGTGAGGAGGGGATCAGGCGGCCGCCGGCGTAGATGAGAATCTCGACCATGCCCGGGCTCGGAGGATTGAGCAGGGCTTTCTGGTCCAGCACCACCCAGCAGTGGGCGGACAGCGCATCGCGCATCACGCTCTCGCGGTCGACGCCAAAATGAAGTGAGGGGTCGTATCCGGCGAGGCGCAGAAAGCGCACGGCCAGCAGGCCTTCGCGCAGGCAAGGGCGATCACGCATGACCCATGGTCGCCGGGTCGCCTTCTTGACGCGGCGGACGATGTAGTCCGCCGCAAGCCCTTGATAGGGTGTTGCCTCGCGCGGCTTTGTCAGCGCGAGAAGCGCTGACAGTCTGCGGCCTCCCCAGGCTAGTAAGGGAACCAGCCGCGCCCAGCACCAGAGCGCAATCCTGAAACGAAATGTCCGGAGCACCGATCGGCCTCACTGAATGCGAACGATGCCTTCCTGTTGCAACTCTACCGCGAGGGATGCGAGGTCGTTTCGCAGTTCGTCATGCGGTACGTCGAATGTGCCTAGAAGGCTGCGCACGAGGTCGCCGAAGCTGCGTTGTCCATCGACAGCGGCGAGGAAGGCAGACGTCGTATCGTTGCAAGTGAAGAGTTGCCCGGAGTCGATAATCAAAACGACTGCGCCTTCTCCGTCGCCAAGAGGCTGGTATGAAACGCTGTCAGAGAGTGCCAGCACGCTGGAATCTTGAACCACAGCAACGCTCCTTCAATGTTGCCCGAATCCGGTGTGCGACAATATCGATAACAACCAGAGATTGCTACGATGCTTAGGTAACTCGGGAATTCTTTTGTGCAGAATATGTGGACAGCAAGCCACTCTAGCTCCCCCAGAACAGCTGACTGAGCATTCGCGGAGCACTGAGGAACCGGGCCTGAGTGAAGGCTCCAAAACGAGCGCTCAAACGAGGGCTCCTTAAGCTGCGAAGACTTGTGGCTGAGTTGATGACGCGTCAGTCGGAGCAATGCTCGTCCGAGAGGTCGGTCGGCGTCTGAGGCTATCAAGCCCCGAATCCATTACCATCTGATTTTGCGAATCCACAGCTTCTTGAAGCCCCGCCATCACACACCGTTGACTGATCTGCTGAGTTGATGCTGTCAGAAGTGATGCGCAACCAAAAGTTGTCTCATTGCGCGCCACAGCACCGGCTACGAAATGCAACTCGATCTCGTCCCTCCGACCGCGCGTATCATGGATGTACGCTCGGGGCGCGTCCTCGATTTCGCGGCTTTCCGCAGGGCGGTAAACTCACGCGCAGCCGTGTTGCGCGAAACCGTTCTCAGAGGCGACACCGTCGCGATGTGCCATCGCGACGGTATGGTTCTGCTGGTGGACCTGTTCGCAGCATGGCAGACCGGAGCCGCCGCACTCGTGCTATCGCCATCTCTGACGGCCTCCGAGCGCAGCCGTGTCGCCGCCTGGGCTAAGCCGGCCTGCTGGATTGGACAACCGGTTTCTCCCGAAGGAATTCCCCGCATCGCACCCGCGTTAGAAGATTGGGCCGACACACAAGCTGGCTTTTCTTCCTCCGCTCAGATCGGCCCCTCAAGTAACGATGCGGCGCTGATCCTGCTCACGTCTGGCAGTACTGGGGTGCCGAAAGGTGTCGTACTCGGCCGTCGCGCTCTTTCTATTCGACTGCGAGGCAACATTGGCCAAATCGGAAAGACCACGCTCGTACGCACACTCGTTCCGCTGCCACTCCATTTCGGGCACGGACTGATAGGAAATGCGCTATCAGCTCTTTTCGCAGGCGGTGATGTCCTCCTCTGGCCTGAGCCCGGCGTGAACGGTCTTGCGCATCTTAGCACGGTGCTGGATGAGCATGCAGTCACATTTATGAGTTCCGTTCCGTCCATGTGGCGCTTGGCTCTGAGGTTGTCCCCGCCGCCGCGCCAGCAAATGCTGAAGCGGGTGCACGTTGGCTCCGAACCGCTACCGGCGAAGCTGTGGGAAAATCTCTGTGATTGGGCCGGCACCCGAAAAGTTTACAACATGTACGGCATGACTGAGCTGGCGAATTGGATCTCCGGCGCAAGCGCCGAAGAAGCCGGGTTCATTGAAGGCGCTGTCGGGAAGCCATGGACGGGGAGCTGGCGCATTCTGCGCGACGACGGCTGTCTTGCGGAAAGCGGCCGTGGCGAAATTCTTATCCATGATCCCGCGTTGATGAATGGCTACGCGAACGATCCCGAGGCCACGGCCGCGGCGTTCCACGGGAGCTGGTTTCGTACCGGAGACATCGGCGAGCTGGATTCCGACCGAACCCTGCGAATCGTCGGTAGACGCAAGAATCAAATCAATCGCGGTGGGATAAAGATCGCCGCAGAGGAAGTCGAGCTTGTTCTCGAGCAGCACCCGAATGTGCAACAGGCATGTGCTTTCGCACTGCCCGATGCTGTTTCCGGAGAGATCGTGGCTGCCGCCGTTGTGCTGAAGAACGAGAGCACGATAGATCCGCCGGCGCTGCAGACCTGGTGCGCGGGGCGCCTGCGCCAGGAGGCAGTGCCGTCCCGCATCATTTTCCTGGCCGATATACCTTGTAACGATCGCGGCAAGAAGGTTCGAAACGCGGTTCGCGAGTTCGCTTGGGCCGAACTGGGGCGGAGTTCATGACCACCGAGTGGAAAATCGGCCGGCCGGTACGGCTAGAAACATCCAGATTCCAGATTTCGAGCCTGACGCCGCTCCAGGCACTTTGGCACACATACCCTTGGACCTTCGATCCTGAGGTCATGCATTCGTTTGGCCTGCCGGCGGGGACATGGACAAGGCGCTCCTGGTACCGCCGATTTCGCAAGTCGAGCAATCGGCAAAAAATTGTGCTGGGAATCAGAGCAAAACACGATAATGAGCTGATAGGGTTAGAGATTGCTAACGTCAATTCCGCCGGAGTGGCGTCGCTCTCCGTGTTGATCGGCTACCGGAACTGGTGGGGCAAGGGTGTGGTGCAGGAGGTGCGCAGCGCGGTGATCGATTTCCTTTTCGACCAGGTCGGGTGTTCCCGCGTATGGGGAACGCCTTCGTCTCGCAATTTTCCTTCGATTTTCAATTATCAGAAGCTGGGATTCACCTGTGAAGGGATCCTTCGCCAGCATGGCCTGGATCCCGTCACGAAACAGAACGTAGATTTCGTGATTTTCTCCATGCTGCGTAGTGATTGGAAAAAGAAGTGCGATGAAAAGGTTGCGGCATGACACTGCTTGATGAGGCACGGATGATCGTTGCAAGCGCGCTCGAGCGGCC
>JAWLCO010000188.1:0-5459 GCA_041687075.1 Hyphomicrobiaceae bacterium
GCTGTCCTTCCTGTTCGATATGCCGGATACGGACACATCGAGAGTGCTGCTGATCATCGGTATCACGGCAGTTGCGACGCTCTCGGTCATTGCCGGGCTGGATGCAGGCGTTCGCCGGCTCTCCGAGATCAATATGGTGCTGGCAGCGCTCCTGCTGCTTTTTGTCATTTTTGCCGGACCGACGCTCACGATCATCAAGAGCTTCTTCCTCAATCTCGGCGCCTATGTCGAACATCTGCCCGCGCTCTCAAATCCATTCGGGCGCGAGGATGACAATTTCCGGCAGGGGTGGACCGCCTTTTACTGGGCGTGGTGGATCTCATGGTCACCTTTTGTCGGCATGTTCATCGCACGTGTAAGCCGCGGCCGCACGGTACGTGAGTTCATGATCGCCGTGTTGCTGGTTCCATCGCTCGTCTCCGTACTCTGGATGACCAGCTTCGGCGGCACGGCAATCAGCCTGGTTGGCGAAGGTTTTTCCGATATCACGGATGCAACGCTGGAACTCAAGCTGTTCGCGACATTGTCTCATCTGCCGCTGACCACGGTCACTTCGCTTGTTGGCATCGTTCTGGTAATTGTCTTCTTCTGCACCTCGTCGGATTCCGGCTCGCTGGTGATCGACACGATCACGGCTGGTGGCAAGGTCGATGCACCTGTCGCTCAGCGCATATTCTGGGCGGTCTTCGAGGGGCTGGTGGCGATTGCGCTTCTGCTGGGTGGCGGCCTTGCTGCACTTCAGGCGGCGGCGGTTTCGACCGGCTTCCCCTTCACCATCGTCCTATTACTTGGCTGCTACGCGCTGATGCGAGGCCTGATGAGCGAACCGCGCGGCAAGATACCGGCGGCTGCATGACGTATGTGGAGGGAGGAGTACAACTGCTCCCTCCAAGCAGCGTGCTCCCACGTAGGCATTAAGGGCGCGAAAAAGCGGGTAGGCTGTGACTATTTCAAAAGTGGTGCGACGCCTTTGAAGAAGAAACGAGGAACGCAATCGAGCGTGCGGCATTTTTGATCCCGCGCACTGGAGCACGGTGGTCGAGACCATCACCAGCATTCTTCCAGATAGCCACGCCGCGGCGCTTGATCAGGACAAATACGCGGCTGCGTCAACCGACAATACAGTTCCGAGCCTTGGCATCGCGGCGGTCAGCGGTCTGGAAGCTGCCGATTCCGCAACTAGTATCGGCACGTCGGCGGTTTCGAGGCGGGCATGGGAACGAAGGTGAGCGTCGGAAACACCGACCAGCTCTATGTGACCTTTCACTTTCCGCATTCGGCTTTGCGCCCTGCCACAGGCGGCCGACCTGGTGACCTCAATAGTGCTCGCCCAGATCGATGGGAACGCCGTTTTCGATCGTTCATTGCAACCCCCTTCGTCAAGGTATTGCGACGACCGCAGAGGAATCCGCGCGCCGGCAGCCAGAGCTACCCTTCGCCGGCGGCTGTGGCAGATGCGGACGGCTCGACGGCAATCTGGATCGCCCCGGAGCAACCCGAGGGTGTATCTCGCGGCAACTGGATTCAAAGCGTGCCCGGCAAGGGCTGGTTCACGCTCCTGCGCCTCTATAGCCCGCTCCAGGCCTTCTTCGACAAGTCCTGGCGGCCGAGTGAGATCGAGCTTGTCCAATAGCACGCCGGGCGGAATTGCGAGACCGCAAAGGGCCATGGACTGAGCAGGATTGAGAAGCTTCTGAAGACTCCAATGCCAGAATCCGAGCGAGGGTGACGCTGACCTGCTGACCGCGAGTTTGCATTTGGGCGTGCCACTGCAGCAAAGCGCAATGAGCGGACCTGATCAGTAGCGAATTGCTCGCCCCTTGAAGCGCGTTGACCTCGAATCTGGCGAATCAGGAGCTGCAAGATTCCAATCATACGGCACCGTATCCAGTTTCGGCCCGAGATGGGCACCAAATTTCGCAGCGCCGACCACGTCCGCTGTCGGAGGTCTAGCGTCGCCAATCGCGAGGTCGCGCTCCGACCGCTCAATCTGTAGCTTGGCGTCGCCCGGGTCGGCGCACCGCTCTCACCTTCCCGCTGCTCCCGCCGCCGCAGAAAAACCGGTCGCCGCCGTCAGACTCGAGTCCCGATACCCCCACCCCGGCTGGCATCTCGAGCCGTTCCAGGACGCCTCCCGATTGTGGGTCGACGCGCCTCAGATCGCTCTCCTCACCTTCCCAGGTGCCGTGCCAGAGCTCGCCGTCGACCCATGTAACGCCGGTGACGACGCGGTTGGACTCGATGGTGCGAAGGATTGCCCCTGTCTCAGGATCAATTTGATGGATCTTCCGGCCCCGGTGCTGGCCCACCCAGAGAGTCCCTTCGGCCCACGCGAGGCCGGAGTCACCGCCGCCGCCGGGCGCAGGGATCGAGCCGAGAACGCGGCCGGTCTTCGGATCGATCTTCTGTATACGGTCCTCGGCAATCTGGAACAGGTGCTTTCCGTCGAATGCCGTTCCGGCATGCGCAGCGATATCGATGGAGCGGACTGTGCTCCCGCTCGCCGGATCGAGGGCGTTCAGCTTGTCGCCGGATGCGAACCAGACGTGTTGGCCGTCAAATGTAACGCCATGCACCTGGGCGGCGCCGGGAAACGGTCCATACTCGCGGAGAATGTCAGCTGCAGACTTTTTCATGTGCCCATTCTAGTCGCTCGGCAGTGGACCAGGGAGTAACAATGTTGTCGGGAAACCCGGCATGGGCGCGGTCATCCAGCGTCGCGCCCGCCCGTGACCCAGTGACTGCACCTTGCCCGCGGCTGCCAGCTGCTCCAGCGCCCGCTGCACGGTGCGCGGACTCATGCCGAGCGCGATTGCAAGGGCCGAGCTCGACCAAGCCTCGCCGTCGGCGAGGAAAGCGAGCACCGCCGCATGCTTTCCCTCGACGGGCGGCGCCAGCACGGCGATCTCACCGGTGCGGCGCGGCGCCAACGCGAAGCCTTGCCCGGTAGCGCTCACGTCGGCGAGGTGCCGAAGCGCCGTGCGCAGCCGCCCGATCTCGACTCGTAGCCGCGCACGATGCGAGTCGTCGGCGTGCCTGGCTCGGAACGCGTGTGCGAGGAGCGCGGCCCGCGGCACGTCGCCAGGCCACGCTTCGCCGAGCGCGCGCGCAAGCGCAAACAAGACCGGGCGCGTGGCCAGGGAGACCACGGCACCATGATCCCGCACGACGTGGCGGCATGCGTCCACGAGGAGTACGTCTGAGGCCAGCAGCGCTTCCACCTGCTCGAGCCGGAGTGATCTCTCCTTGCCACGCGCGATCAGGCGCGCCGCCGGCATGTTCAGAGCCTGCGATGCGCTCTCGATCTCCGCGGTCAGTGCTGGGATATCCGCCTTGCGCGCGGCGTGTTCCGCGCGCGTGTGGGCGGCACGCGCCACTTTAGTCTTGATGCGGCGAATGGCGATCCCCGCAACGGTCAGCTCGTGGGCAGCCCGCAACGCGGGTGGAAGCGGCACGGGATCGAGCGCGGCGAGCCCACGCTCAGCCTCGTCCAGGCGGCCGATGAGGAGGAGCCGCCGAATCTGGAGATGCCGCGCATGCGCCGCGTTGATCCAATCTCCGTGCTGCTCGAGGGTTGCGCGCGCTAAGTCCAGCGTTTTCTGAGGCCAGGCGAGGTCGCGCGAGACGAGTGCGATCTCGGCCTCCGCCACGATGCATCTCGCGCGGGCTACGGCTTCTCTCGGACCGAACGCGCGTACCGCACTCTTGAGGAGAGCCTTCGCGCGAACGAAATCGCCGAGGCGCGCCATCGCAATGCCGCGGAGCGCGAGCGCAGGCGGGTCATTCCGCAAGGCCACCCGGTTCAGTGCACCGAGCACATCACCATTGGCGAGCGCACGCGCCGCAGCCGTGATCAGCGAGTCCATCGGAATCCCGCCACACTTGTAACTCCCGCCGTTTCGACGTGCGGCCCTAGGTTAGCTCACTGCCAACACTCGAACCCGATATGCAGGAGATTAATCATGCAGCATCAAGTCGTTTCGCGCGAGGAATGGCTGAAGGCGCGCAAGGCGCTCCTGGCCAAGGAGAAGGCCATCACTCGCGAGCTCGACGCGCTTCGCGCCGAGCGGCGTCGACTCCCCTGGGTCAAGGTCGATAGGCCATACGCATTTGAAGGACCCCAGGGCACATGCACGCTAGCGGATCTGTTCCGCGGCCGCAGCCAGCTCGCCGTCTATCACTTCATGCTGACGCCGGGGTCTGATCACATCTGCAAGGGGTGCTCCTTC
Source organism: Hyphomicrobiaceae bacterium (assembly GCA_041687075.1). Lineage (GTDB taxonomy): Bacteria > Pseudomonadota > Alphaproteobacteria > Rhizobiales > Hyphomicrobiaceae > ZC4RG25. Next base: position 4,230 of record JAWLCO010000188.1, read on the forward strand.
ATCGCCGATCATATTGATGCGGCGCGGCAGCACTTCGAGCACGCCGACCTTGCATTTGCAGCGATCTCGCGCGCTCCGCTCCAGCGGATCGAGCAGGTCAGGCGCCGCCTGGGCTGGACCTTCCCGTGGGTCTCCTCATATGGCACCGACTTCAATTTCGATTTTGGAGTGTCGTTCAAGAAGGAGGACATCGCCGCCGGCCGCGCCATCTACAACTACGGCACGCAGCCGATCAAGAGCAGCGAGGACATGCACGGCACCAGCATCTTCGTCAGAGACGAGAGCGGGGACATTTTCCACACCTACTCGACCTATGGCCGCGGCGACGAGGTGCTGATGGGTGCGTTCGCGTGGCTCGATCTCACGCCCAAGGGCCGCAACGAGCTCGATGGCGTCATGAGCTGGGTGAAGCTGCACGACGAGTACACGACCGCCAACAAGGAGAGCACGACATGAGTGAGGTTCATACGGGCGCATGTTCTGGTAGTGCGATCCGTTCTGAAGATGGGAAAAGCGCCGGCCTCAGCGCTGCCCGCTGGCTGTCACTTGCGGCCGCGCCGACCTTTGCAACCATGGCGCTGCTGACTGCGACCTCTGGCGGCGGGCACCCGGACGCCCTCTGCGTGACTGGGCACCACACCTTGGGACTTGGCGGAATGGTGCCCATGTACCTGCTGATGGGCGCATTCCATTCCGCGCCTTGGCTGAGGCTGGTTTCCAGCAGATGAAGGGGCGCCTGCCGCGTCTGATCCGGCCGGCGTCAGCCGGATGAGTTTTGGGTCCTGGCGTATCAGCGCTCTCGAGCCATAGGGCACGAGCAGCACTGGCTTCCATCCGAGCCAGTGCTGTCCTCAGCCGTTCAAGCGATCCGCGAGCAGGGCGGAGCTTTCGCCCTTGGCCTCGCGCACGGCGTCAGGGATATGGGCCTTGGTGACGCGGCTGAGATAATTCTCGGTCATGGTGATGAAGCCTTGCTCTCCCATGTCGAGTGACAGCGCGGCAGCGAGTCGGTCGGCATGGCCCACCAGGTGCTAGCGATCCGCTCGTCGTCGATCCGGATCACGTGTTGAGCAGCCCCGGAATCTGCGTATCCTCGGTCGTCATGGTGGCTTCCTTCTCTGGCTCTCCTGATGCATCGCAATCACCAATTGAGCCCTGAGTCGAGCTGCCAGCCCCCGAGCAATTGTGCGAAGAATTCAGTACGTCATCCAACTCGGGCGGTAGTGAGTA
>JAWLCO010000189.1:0-5441 GCA_041687075.1 Hyphomicrobiaceae bacterium
CGTGTGATGGCCTCGGACGAGCGGCGTACGGGTGAGGTGCTGCGCGAGGTCGAGCCGGAGGACCTGCTGAAGTTCGGTCTGATTCCGGAGTTCATCGGCCGCCTGCCGGTGATCGCGACGCTCGAGGACCTCGACGAGGACGCCCTCGTGCAGATCCTCTCCGAGCCGAAGAACGCGCTCGTGAAGCAGTATCAGCGCCTCTTCGAAATGGAGGACGTGAAGCTCACCATTACCCACGAGGCCCTCAAGGCGATCGCCCGCAAGGCCATCGAGCGCAAGACCGGCGCCCGCGGTTTGAGGTCGATCATGGAAGCGATCCTGCTCGAGACTATGTTCGAGCTGCCCAGCATGAAGGGCGTCGAGGAAATCGTGATCGGCCCGGAGGTGGTCGAAGGTGGTGCACGTCCGCTGCGCATCTATACGGAGCGGGCGGAGGAGAAGGGGTCCAGCGCCTGACGGCTGCTGCGGCCCATTGTTCGGCGGTAGCGTGACGGCCTTGTGTGCAACCCGGAGGCGCCTATCTCTCTATCTCTGGGGCGAGACATTGCGTCGATAAGGGCAGGACGCCCGATCGCTTCAGGGCATGGCGGAGCCCGTAAGCATCGGCTAAGTCGGCCAGTAACGATTTCAGCCCAGGGCGCCGACATCGGACGGCTCAATATCTCGAGGGGCGGAGACGAACACAAGGTCCGGCAGTTTCCACATCGGGGCGCGAGACGCGACGCGCGGTAACGGGCGCAGGGAGTAGAGAAAACAAATGAGCGAAGTGAAAGCGACCAAAGACAAAGGCGCCGGCAAGGAACTGTTCCCGGTTCTGCCGCTGCGCGACATCGTTGTCTTCCCGTACATGATCGTGCCGCTCTTCGTCGGGCGCGAGAAGTCGATCAATGCGCTCGAGGAAGTGATGCGCTCCGACAAGCACATCCTGCTTGCGGCGCAGAAGAATGCGGGTGACGACGATCCGGCGACGGACGCGATCTACGAGATGGGTACGCTGGCCTCCGTGCTGCAGCTGCTCAAGCTGCCGGACGGCACGGTCAAGGTGCTCGTCGAGGGCACCACGCGTGCGCGCATTGTCCGCTATACGGACAACCCGGACTATTTCGAGGCCGAGGTTGAGCGGGTTTCCGAATCGATCGGCGCCAAGGACGAGATCGAAGCGCTGGCCCGCTCCGCGGTGTCCCAGTTCGAGAGCTATGTGAAGCTCAACAAGAAGATCTCGCCGGAAGTGCTGGGGACGGTCAGCCAGATCGAGGACTACTCGAAGCTCGCCGACACGATTGCCTCGCATCTTGCCATCAAGATCGCCGACAAGCAGGAGGTGCTCGAGACCACCACGATCTCCGAGCGGCTCGAGCGCGTCTACGCGCTCATGGAGAGCGAAATCTCCGTGCTGCAGGTCGAGAAGCGTATCCGCAGCCGCGTCAAGCGCCAGATGGAGAAGACGCAGCGCGAGTACTATCTCAACGAGCAGATGAAGGCGATCCAGAAGGAGCTCGGCGACACCGACGAGCGCGACGACATCGCCGAGTTCGAAGAGAAGATCGAGAACACCAAGCTGTCGAAGGAGGCCAAGGACAAGGCCATCGCGGAGCTGAAAAAGCTCAAGCAGATGAGCCCGATGTCGGCCGAGGCGACGGTGGTGCGCAACTACCTCGACTGGCTGCTGTCGATCCCCTGGGGCGTGCGCGGCAAGGTCAAGAAGGACCTCGCCGAGGCCGAGGAGGTGCTCGACAAGGAGCACTATGGGCTCGAGAAGGTCAAGGAGCGGATCGTCGAGTATCTCGCGGTCCAGAACCGGACCAACAAGCTCAAGGGTCCGATCCTGTGCCTCGTCGGACCGCCAGGCGTCGGCAAGACCTCGCTCGGCAAGTCCATTGCGAATGCAACCGGACGCGAGTTCGTGCGCATGTCGCTGGGCGGCGTGCGGGACGAGGCGGAGATTCGCGGCCACCGGCGCACCTACATCGGCTCGATGCCCGGCAAGGTGATCCAGTCGATGCGCAAGGCCAAGCGGGTCAACCCGCTGTTCCTGCTCGACGAGATCGACAAGATGGGCTCGGACTTCCGCGGTGACCCGGCGGCGGCGCTGCTGGAGGTGCTCGATCCGGAGCAGAACTCGACGTTCAACGATCATTACCTCGAGGTGGATTACGATCTGTCGAACGTCATGTTCGTGACGACGGCGAACACGCTCAACATCCCGCCGGCCCTGATGGACCGCATGGAGATCATCCGCATCGCGGGCTACACCGAGCCCGAGAAGATCGAGATCGCCAGGCGACACCTGATCCCGGGCCAGAAGCAGGCGCACGGGCTCGATGAGGGCGAGTTCGAGATCAGCGACGACGCGCTGAAGCTCCTGATCCGGCGCTACACCCGGGAAGCCGGCGTGCGCAACCTCGAGCGCGAGATCGCCAAGCTGGCGCGCAAGGCCGTCAAGGAGATCCTGACTTCCGACAAGAAGTCGATCGAGGTGACGCCCGAGAACATCGAGACCTACCTCGGTGTGCCGAAGTTCCGGTATGGCGAGGCCGAGCTCGAGGATCAGGTCGGCGTGGTCACGGGTCTGGCGTGGACGGAGGTCGGCGGCGAGATCCTCACCATCGAGGGCGCCATCATGCCCGGCAAGGGCAAGATGTCCGTCACCGGTAACCTGCGTGACGTGATGAAGGAGTCGATCCAGGCGGCGAATGCCTACGTGCGGGCACGGTCCGTCGACTTCGGCATCCCGCCGTCGCTCTTCGAGCGCCGGGACATCCACGTGCACGTGCCCGAGGGCGCGACGCCGAAGGATGGTCCATCGGCGGGTGTGGCGATGGTTACGGCGATCATCTCGGTTCTGACCGGCATCGCGGTCCGCAAGGACGTTGCCATGACGGGCGAGATCACGCTCCGCGGCCGCGTGCTGCCGATCGGCGGCCTCAAGGAGAAGCTGCTCGCGGCGCTCAGGGCCGGCATCAAGAAGGTGCTGATCCCCGAGGAGAACGTGAAGGATCTCGCGGAGATTCCGGAGACCATCAAGAATGCTCTGGAGATCATCCCGGTCGCGCGGATGGACGACGTGCTGAAGGTCGCGCTCGTTCGCCAGCCCGAGCCGATCGCCTGGGAGGAGACGTCAGCGGCGGTCGCCGGTGGCGAGTCCCAGCCGGACTCCTCGCGCATCACGGCGCACTGAGGCGTCATATAGATGCAACACCTGAAAGACCCCGTCGCTCCGCGGCGGGGTCTTTTTCATGTCCCGAGGGCAAGGATATCCGCATTTTCGCCCGTGTTTTCGGGCCAATGCGCGCTTTCCCACTTGACGGCAGGGGGAGGGACGTCGTTCGTTCACCGCACTGTCGCCCTGTAGCAGCTCTTCTGGCCGAGGGCCCTGATCTGAAGCGCGGCCCGGGTCACACCCCAGGTTTGAGGACGGATGAAGATGAGCAAGAAAGATCTGATCGATGCTGTCGCCCGGAACGCCGAGCTCTCGAAGGAGAAGGCGGGGGCCGCGGTCGACGCAATGGTCGCCTATATCGAAAGCACGCTGAGCAAGGGTGAAGAGGTGAGCATCCCGCCGCTCGGCAAGTTCAAGATCTCCAAGCGCGCCGCCCGCACCGGCCGCAACCCCTCCACCGGCGAGGAAATCAAGATCCCCGCCTCCAACGTCCCCAAGTTCCAGCCCTCCAAGGCCCTCCGGGACAGCATCAATCGGGGCTGACCCGTCCCGGGCACCCGTGCTCACCCGATGTTGCCGGACTCCCCGCAGCATGCACTGGTGCGGCGCTGAGACGGAATTTCGCCACGCACACCGGCGCACCCGACTGGAAGATTCCGTATCTGCGGCGCACCGCGCTCCGCGCTGCGCCGCAGATACGGAATGACGGGTGGTGGAATGTGCTCTGCAGGCCTGTTCCGCGTTTCGCACTAGGCAACAGGCTGCTGTTGCGCCAGCCAGTTGTCCAGTGCCTCTGGAATGCCGTCGAGCGGCCGGTAGCCGCTGGTAACGAGGGCGTATTGCTGGCCGCCGCCAACGATAAGTGCGGGAAAGCCCTGGATCCCGAACTCCTGCGCCGTGAGGAAATCGCGGAAGGTCTCATTGCGCGCATCGGGTGACAGGAGCGTAGCGGCAAAGGCGTCGCGGTCCTGTCCTTCGTCGTTGGCCAAATCGGCGAGCACGTCGGCCGAGGTGACGTCCCGGTTCTCTGCGTAGAATGCGGTCTGGATGCGGGCCATGAATGCCAGCGCACGGCTCGGATCGCGCAGGCGCATGGTGACGACAGCGCGGCAGGCGGGTTCCGTGTCGTAGACGAAGCCCTCGCGCTCGAAGAAGGTGAAGTCGAACGGCTGGCCGGAGGCGGCGTTCACGCGGGCCCAGGCGCCGCGAATGTAATCCTTGTCCTGCTCGCGCATCGGCCGGGTCTGCCCGGCCCGCAGGCCGCCCATGACGAGGCGCAGCGGCAGGCGACCGCGAAAGTGCTGCTCGATGGCCGCGATGACGGGCGAGAAGCCATAGCACCACGAGCACATCGGGTCGGCGAAGTAGACGAGTTCCCGGGTCATGCTCGGCTCCTGATGGCTGAGTCTCAAGATCGGCACCTGCTCGCCGCATCCTAACCCGCACTGGCAGCGAAATGCCACGGCTGCAGATGTGCCCAAGCGGTTGGGTTCCTGCTCTCGAGGGCTTATCTATGGGCCATGCAGCCAGCGCCGGCTTGGACGCAAGCGTGCCAGCGCAGCCAGCGTGCGCGCCCGCCGTTGGTTGAGGCTGCGACAGGTTTCGTCTAGAACCAGCTCGATTTTCAGCAGCATCTCCAGATTCGAAGAGGCGCCAAACACGATGGCCACGCCGCAGTACGTCTATCACATGCACCGGCTCTCCAAGACCTATCCGGGGGGCAAGCAGGTGCTGAAGGATATCTCCCTGTCGTTCCTGCCGGGTGCCAAGATCGGCGTCGTCGGCCTCAACGGCGCGGGCAAGTCGACGCTGCTCAAGATCATGGCCGGCGAGATCGACGATTTCCAGGGCGAAGCCTGGGCCGCAGATGGCGTGAGTGTCGGCTACCTGCCGCAGGAGCCGGAGCTCGATCCAAGCAAGGACGTGCTGGGCAACGCCATGGAGGGCGTCGCCGAGAAGAAGGCGCTGCTCGACCGCTACAACGAGATCGCCGCCAACTACTCGGACGAGACCGCCGATGAGATGGCCCAGTTGCAGGACGCAATCGACGCGCAGAACCTGTGGGATCTCGACCAGCAGGTCGAGCAGGCACTCGATGCGCTGCGCTGTCCCCCGGCCGACGCCGACGTGACGGCGCTCTCGGGCGGCGAGAAGCGCCGCGTGGCGTTGACAAAGCTGTTGTTGTCGAAGCCCGACATCCTGCTGCTCGACGAGCCGACGAACCATCTCGACGCGGAGAGCGTCGCGTGGCTGGAGCGTTACCTGAAGGAGTATACGGGCT
>JAWLCO010000190.1:0-5319 GCA_041687075.1 Hyphomicrobiaceae bacterium
TATGGCCGGTACGACGAGGTCATCCTGCTCGACGAGCCGATGTACACCATGTACGGCAACGCCGGTGGCCGCATGGCGCAGAACGCGTGATCGGAGAGGCTGCCCAGCCCCCTCTCCCCGCTTGCGGGGAGAGGGGCAGCACGAAACCGCAGCGCAAGCCTCTGCCCCTCACCCTAACCCTCTCCCCATCGGGATGGGGAGAGGGAACATGAGACGCCAATTCTCGACGCAAGGACTTCAGCGAATGAGTAGGCTCGACTACCTGCCGGCCGCCGAGGGGTTCCTCGAGCCGGACCGGGAGGATGCGGACAGGCCGGATGAGGCGCGCGCGGTCGTGATTCCGTTCGGGCTCGAGGCATCCGTGAGCTACGGGGCTGGGACAGCGGCAGGTCCGGCCGCCATTCTGGCAGCGAGCCATCAGCTCGAGCTGTTCGACGAGGAGCTGTGGTGCGAGCCGTATCGTGATTACGGAATTGCGACGCTCCGGCCGCCGGCTATCGAAAGGCCGCTCGAAGCAGCATTGAAGCAGCTTTCCGGCATCGTGGAGACGGTGCTGGGGCAGGGGCGGTTTCCGTTCGTGATCGGCGGGGAGCATTCGCTGACGCCGGGGGCCGTCGCTCCGTTCGCGGCGGCTCATCAGGATCTGGCCGTGCTGCAGTTCGATGCCCACGCCGACCTGCGCGACGGCTATCTCGGCGAGCACTACTCCCATGCCTCTGCGATGCGTCGCGTGCTCGATCACCGCCATGTGACCGTCGTCTCTGTCGGCATCAGGGCGATTTCAGCGGGCGAGGTAAACTATCTCGAAGCCAATCGCGACCGCATTCATATCCATTGGGCCAAGGATCAGGCGCACTGGGATATCGATGAGATCGTGGCGCCGCTGCGCGGCCGGCCGGTGTACGTCACGTTCGACATCGATGGGCTCGACAGTGCCATCATGCCCGCAACCGGAACGCCGACGCCGGGCGGAATGCAGTACCTGCAGGCCCTCGCGATCCTGAAGCGTGCCGCAGAGGTCAGCCGCATCGTCGGGGCCGACTTGGTCGAGTTGGCGCCCATTCAGGGTCTGCACGCGGCCGACTACACGGCCGCCGCACTCGCCTACAAGATGATGAGCTACGCGCTCTCCGGCACCGGCCCGCGGCGCTGATCGCTCACGTGTGAGCGCGGAGGAACGCGCTCATGTGGAAGCGGGCCTGATCGGGCCCGTACGCATATTCCCGGCCGACCGGGCAGGCCCGCCGCGCAAGGCAGGCCGCTGCAAGGCAGATGTCCCCTTCCGCCCCGCTGATATGCGAAATGCAGCGGGGCACATCGTAACCACCCTTACCCCCGAAGGCGCTGACCGGACAGGCTGTGAGGCACGGCTTGTCCGCGCAGCCGTCGCACGGGCTCGCCGCCGCCTGCCGCTCCGGCGACGGAATGCGCTCACGAAATGCCAGAGCGGCGCGATAGGCGTGCCAGAGCCCGTAATCCGGATGAACCAGCAACCCGAGGGGCGAGGTGTAGACGGGCTCGGACCGCTTCGCCCAGCGCTGGAAGGGCAGGTAGGGTGGACCGCCGAACGGGAAGAAGGCCGTTGCGCCCAGCTCTGCCGCCAGCTCATCAGTGACGCGGCGTGTCCAGGCGTCGAGCGAATCTTCTCCGTGCTCCGCCTCGGGCGATTGACGGAATGCTGGCCAGAACGAGCCGCCGGCGCCTCCCAGCATCACGAGCGTTCCGGGTGCCCGGCCGTCCGGAAGCGGCGGCACATTGTCGGCCGGCTCGGGATGAAAGCCGCCCCGCACCATCAGCCCGCGCGCTTGCACGCGCTCTCTGAGATGATCGAACTTCATGGGTACCCTGTACCAGACTCATCCAGTCTCAGCTCTCCGTTTGCGACCAGAAACGTCCAAATCCCCTCTCCCCATTTCAATGGGGAGAGGGTTAGGGTGAGGGGCAGGATCTTGCTCCGTGCTCGCGGCTGCCCCTCTCTCCGCGCGCGGGGAGAGGGGGCATGGCTGTTCAGCTGAAAGTTTTTGCCACAATCGGAGGAAATAGAATTGGTCAAGCCGCTCGAAGGACTGTTGGTCGTCTCGCTGGAGCAGGCGGTGGCGGCGCCCATGGCGAGCCGGCGGCTGGCCGATGCGGGTGCCCGCGTCATCAAGCTGGAGCGGCCCGAAGGCGATTTCGCGCGCGGGTATGATGCCGTCGTCAACGGACTGTCCTCGTATTTCGTCTGGCTCAATCGTGGCAAGGAATCCGTTCTGGTCGACTTGTCGCGCGCGGAGGATCGGGCGCTGCTCGAGGCAATGCTCGCCCGTGCCGATGTCTTCATTCAGAACCTGAAGCCGGGCTCTCTGGCGCGGCTCGGCTATCCCGTCGAGGAGCTGACACAGCGTTACGAGCGGCTGATCGTGTGCTCGATTTCCGGCTACGGCGACACCGGACCGTATGCAGACCGCAAGGCTTACGACCTTCTGATCCAGGCCGAGTCGGGTCTGGCTTCCGTGACCGGAGGGCCGGAGGGTCCGGCGCGCGTCGGCGTGTCCGTCGTCGACATCGCTGCCGGCATGAACGCCTACGAGTCGATCCTCGAAGCGCTCATTGCGCGGGGGCGGACGGGCCGCGGTGCCGATATCCGCGTCTCCATGTTCGACTGCATGGCCGAGTGGATGACCGTGCCGCTGCTGCAGGGTGAGAACGGGTTTCCGCCGAAGCGCTCGGGGCTCGCGCACGTTTCGATCTCGCCCTACGGCGTGTTTCAGACAGCTGACGGCGTGCCGATCCTCATCAGCATTCAGAGCGATCGCGAGTGGGTAAAGCTGTGCCGGGAGGTGCTGGAACAGCCGGAGCTCGCAACCGATCCGCGTTTCGCAACGAACGTCGTTCGGGTGCAGAACCGGCCCGACACCGACGGCATGGTCGCGGCGTGGTTCGCTGCGCGGGATCACGAGGCGGCCATCGCGCGGCTCGCTGCGGCCGAGATCGCCTTCGCGCGCGTCAACGACGTCGCTGGCCTCAGTGCCCATCCGCACCTGCACCGCGTCGCAATCGGCACGGAGAAGGGCACGGTTCAGGTGCCGGCGCCGGGTGCGCAGCTTGCCGGGAGCGCACCCGAGTTCGGTCCGGTGCCTGCGCTCGGCGCGCATACGGAGGCGGTTCGTCGCGAGTTTCTGGGTTAGAGGCATCGAGACTTGCCATCTCCGGTGAACATCCGGATGCTGTCGGCAATCGCACGCGACGTATTCGCAACCACTGGAAGACCATGAAAACCGACGTACCCCGCCCCATCCGCCTCAAGGATTACCGCCCGCCCGATTATCTCATCGACACGGTGAAGCTCGACTTTGCGCTCGACCCGGCGCGCACGCGCGTTCTGTCGCGCCTCGAGATGCGGCCGAATCCCGGCGCGGCAAAAAAGGGTCAGCCACTGAGCCTCGATGGCGAAAGCCTCGAGCTGGGCGAGGTGCGGCTGGACGGCAAAGTGCTCGAGCCAGGTGATTATCAGGTCACCGACCAACAACTCATCCTGCCCCGCGTACCGCGCAAGCCGTTCACGCTGGAGGTCGAGACCTTCATCAACCCGGAAGCCAACAAGGCGCTGCAGGGGCTCTATCGCTCGCGCGGCATTTATTGCACGCAATGCGAGGCGCAAGGCTTCCGCCGGATCACCTATTTCCTCGACCGGCCAGACGTGCTGGCCGTCTACACGACCCGCATCGAGGCCGATGCCGAGGAAGCGCCTGTTCTGCTATCGAACGGCAACCCTGTGGAACGCGGCAGCCTCGATGGCGGCAAGCGGCACTACGCGGTCTGGAAAGATCCGCACCCGAAGCCGTCGTATCTTTTCGCGCTCGTCGGCGGCAACTTGTCCGCTGTCACCTCGACCTTCCGCACGAAGTCCGGCCGCAAGGTCGATCTCGCCATCTACGTCGAGCCCGGGAAGGAGAGCCGCTGCGGCTGGGCGATGGATTCGCTCAAACGGTCCATGCGCTGGGACGAGGAGCGGTTCGGGCTCGAGTACGATCTCGACGTGTTCAACATCGTCGCCGTCTCCGACTTCAACATGGGCGCGATGGAGAACAAGGGCCTCAACGTCTTCAACGACCGCCTCATTCTCGTGTCGCCCGAAACGGCGACCGATGCGGTCTACGAAGCGGTCGAGTCCGTCGTCGCGCACGAGTACTTCCACAACTGGACCGGCAATCGCATCACCTGCCGCGACTGGTTCCAGCTCTGCCTGAAGGAAGGGCTGACGGTCTACCGCGACCAGGAGTTCTCGGCCGATGAGCGCTCGCGCACGGTGCAGCGCATCTCCGACGTGCGCCAGCTGAAAGCCCATCAGTTCCCGGAAGATGCTGGCCCGCTCGCACATCCGGTGCGCCCGGAGAGCTACATCGAGATCAACAACTTCTACACGGCCACAGTCTACGAGAAGGGCGCCCAGGTCATCCACATGATCGAGGAGATCGTAGGCCGCGACGGTTTCCGCGCCGGCATGGACCTCTACTTCGAGCGGCACGACGGGCAGGCTGCCACCGTCGAGCAGTTCGTGAAGTGCTTCGAGGACGCCAATAACGTCGATCTCAGCCAATTCATGCTCTGGTACAAGCAGGCCGGTACGCCGGAGCTCGTCTGCTCGCTCGATTACAACGAGGGCCGCAAGGAAGCAAAGCTCACCGTCGAGCAGGTACTGCGCCCGACCCCCGGACAGCCGACCAAGAAGCCGATGCACATTCCGCTGCGGTTGGGGCTGCTCGGCGGCAATGGCCAGGACATCGACCTCAATCTCGCCGATGCCGGGCCGGTGCCGGACGGTGTCGTCCACGTCAAGAAGCGCAAGCAGACGTTCCGCTTCACCAACGTGCCGTCGAAGCCGGTGCCGTCACTGCTGCGCGGGTTCTCGGCGCCGGTGAAGCTCAACGTCGATCTCGGCGACCGTGATCTCGAGTTCCTGATGGCCAACGACAGCGACCTGTTCAATCGCTGGCAGGCTGCGAATAGCTACGGCATGCGCACGCTGGTGGGGCTCGTGAGAGCGCGCACCACGGAGCGGCGCCCGGCTGAGGCCGTCGCCTACGCCAAGGCACTGGGTGCGACCATCGCCAACGAGGAGCTGGAGCCCGCCTATCGCGCCGAAATGCTGCGGCTGCCGAGCGAGGCGGATATTGCCCGCGAGATCGCCGCAAATATCGATCCCGATGCCGTCCACCGCACGCGCAAGCTGGTGCTCAAGGTCATCGGTGAAACGCTGGGGACAGACCTCGAGGAGATCTACGACGCTTACGATGATCGTGGCAAATTCTCGCCCGACGCGGCAAGCGCCGGCCGCCG
>JAWLCO010000191.1:0-5317 GCA_041687075.1 Hyphomicrobiaceae bacterium
AACCTCCCAGGTTCCGTCAGCCATTTTGGAGCTGTAGACGTCCAGGATGACTTCGGCACCGAGATTGTCGTACGTGACCAGAGACGTTTTGCCAGTGAACGATGCCGTTGCAGCATTCGCCGACGGCAGATTGGCAGCCGGAATAGTATCTGCGCCCTCCGGGAGGTTAAGGTAAAGCCGTCCCTCCGTTGAAGGGTTGGCCCGCATCGCGAGATCAGCGATGTTGATGACCTCGAGCCCGGCGTAGCCATTGGCAACGACGTTCGGATCGCCGTTGGCGAGCGGATAGCCCATTAAGCTGTAGCCGGCCGCATTCACGAGGCGTCCTTCGCCATCCATGACAAACGACCCGGCGCGGGTCATGTAAATTTGGCCGGCGGGCCCCGATACAAGAAAGAAGCCCCCACCGCGCACCGCGAGATCCGTCGCAGACGTCGTATAGGAAAGCGGGCCTTGGCCGCTGATCGCGTAGCGCGTGTGGGATTCGACGCCGCCGGACGCGTAGCTTCCCGCACCGGCATCAAGAACCATCGTGGAAAATTCCGTAGACGCGCGCTTGTAGCCGGTCGTGCTCATGTTGGCGATGTTGTCGGCCACCGTACCGAGCCGGCTCGATTGCGCCGCCATGCCGGACGCGCCCGTTCGCATCATGCCATAGAGGCTCATATCAGTTGCCCCGCTTTATTTTCGTTCCTGTAATGAGATCACACCGATCTTGCGCGAGCCTGTTTTGGAGATTTGGGAGCGGCCGCCCCGCATGGCGACCGCTCCCCGCGCGGCGCTACCCCGCTGCGCTATTGGTAGACGAGGCGGTATCCGAGATAGCGTTGAGAATCGATCGGGTCATGCCCCAGCCGCTGACGCAGGCGCTTGCGCAGCTTGCTGATATGGCTTTCGATGACGTTTTCATCGATGTTTTCGCCGAAGAGCCCATAAACCGAATTGAAAATCTGGCTCTTCGTCACGCGCCGGCCCTTGTTCATGACCAGGTACTCCAGAATACGCCGCTCCCGGCGCGGCAGCGGCAGCGCTTCGCCCTTGACCTCCGGCTCGCGCCCATCGAAGAAGACGCGCAAGTCGCCCGCCTCGGCGCCATCCACCTCATCGCGCTTAGCACGCCGCCGGATGGCTTCGATGCGCGCGAGGATTTCGCGAACGTGGATTGGCTTGCGGACGACATCGTCCACACCAGCCGCGAAAAGCTCCAGCGTTTCCTCGAGCGACCGCCGCTCGTTCATTGCAATGACGGCCGCCCCAGACCGCCCCTTGATCTTGCGCGACAGCGAATGGCGCTCGCGACAGTCGCCTAGCAGGAACGCCTCGACGGCCATGATGTCGGGCTGGGAAACCGTTTCGACCCACTGGTCGAACTCCACCGGGCAAAGGCCAGTGGCGGAGACACCCTCGCGATCGAACCAGGACGCAAAGCCATCCGATACGGTCTCGCGCTCGTCGACGATTACGATCATTGCTGCCCCCCGAATCAGATTGATCGTCTACGATCTCTGCGTACAATCTCCTCAATCTTCCGTCAATCTACGCAGATTGCATGACAAATATGAAGATTAGGTTGTCTGGGGATAACTCATCCGCCGTGATGGTCCCGGCGGGGTGAACCGGGTGTGGGCGGAGCCAAGCGCGGCGGAGGGAGTTGAGCGGGTGCAGGAGTGAAATAGGAGGCGCCTGCCCTTCAGGTCAGGCGCCTGCAATCAGAGTTTTAACTTGTCAGGTCAGCGCAAGTCAGGAGTTCGCCGCGGCCAGTCCCGTCGCGAGGTCGGCAATGAGATCATCTGCTGCCTCGAGCCCCACCGACAGGCGCAGCATGCCCTCGCTGATGCCGAGCTCGGCGCGGGCTTCAGGCTTGAGGCGCTGATGCGTGGTGGTCGCAGGATGCGTGATCAGGCTCTTCGCATCTCCAAGATTGTTGGAGATGCGGATCAGCCGCAGCGCGTTGAGCAAGCGGAAGGCAGCCTGCTTTCCGCCGGCGATCTCGAACGTCACCACCTGCCCGCCACCGGACATCTGCCGCCTGATCAGCTCGGCCTGAGGATGATCCGCACGGCCGCAGTAGAGCACACGGCTGACCTCAGGCTTGTCCGCCAGCCAGTCGGCGACCTTGGCGGCCGTGGCACACTGGGCGTGCACCCGCAGCGGCAGCGTCTCGAGCCCCTTCAGCATCACCCAGGCATTGAACGGGCTGAGAGACGGGCCGGTCTGGCGCAGGAAGGTGTGGAGGTGATCCGTCAGGAATTGCTCCGAGCAAAGCACCACACCTCCGAGACACCGGCCCTGCCCGTCGATATGCTTCGTCGCCGAGTAGAGCACCACATCAGCGCCGAGCGTCAGCGGCTTCTGCAACAGCGGCGTGGCAAACACGTTATCGACGAACACCAGGGCGCCTACATCGTGCGCCAACGCCGAAACCGCTCTGATGTCGACAGCCTCCAAGGTCGGATTGGCCGGTGTTTCGAAGAAGACAGCTTTGGTATTCGGCCGGATCGCCTTGCGCCAGGCCTCGACATCGCCCCCATCGACGAGAGTGGCAGCGATGCCGAAGCGGGGACAGAGCTCCTCGACCACGTAGCGACACGATCCGAACATGGCGCGCGCGGCGATGATGTGATCGCCGGCCCGGAGATAGCTCAGCAGCGCAGACGTCACTGCCGCCATGCCGGTTGCCGTGGCCCGCGCCGCCTCCGCGCCCTCGAGCAGCCTCATGCGCTCCTCGAACATGGACACCGTCGGGTTTGAGAAGCGCGTGTAGATGAAGCCCGGCTCATCGCCTTTGAAGCGCGCCTCAGCCTGTTCGGCCGTCTCGTAGACGTAGCTTTGTGTCAGAAACAGCGCCTCGGCGGCCTCGCCGAAGCCGCTGCGGAGCTGGCCGCCGTGGACGAGAAGCGTTTCGGGGGCCCAGTCCTGGTTGAGGCTGTGGTTCGATGCTGTGTCGCGCTGCGCCATCGGCGCCCTCCTACCCGTCTGGCCCAGGCAAAAAAAGAACCCGGCCGCCGATCCCGCCAATCAATGCCGGGCGCGGGCCAGGTTTGCGCGCGGCCTTTTAGCGAGTTGTTTAACGTGGCTGCAAGCCGGCCGGCCAAATCACCACGATGGATACCTGTGCTGATACGACGGGCTCGCACCAACGTCAAGCGTTGCACTCCGTCGGGCTCCCCCATGCGGGTGCACCTGCGGGGAGATTTTGCCACCTCGCCTTGGCGATCGTTAACGGAACGGCTAGAGAGGGACCCGCGGAGGTGCGGGATGGTTGAAGGAGCAGGTTCGGGAACGCAGGCGAGCGGCATTCTGCCGGCGCAGGCCATCCGGCGTCTGATCGCAGAGGGCCGCGTTCGGCTGGCACATCCGATGCTTGAGAATCAGCTCCAGCCCGCCAGCCTCGACTTGAGGCTCGGACCGTGCGCCTGGCGCGTGCGGGCAAGCTTTCTGCCGGGTCCTGACGCCAAGGTCGCGAACAAGCTCGACGAGTTTGTGCTGCATAAGATCGACCTTACGCAATCGGCCGTGCTCGAAACGGGCTGCGTTTACGTCGCGCCGCTGCTGGAAAGCCTCGCCCTTCCATCAGCCATCTCGGCTGCGGCAAACCCCAAGAGCTCCACCGGCCGGCTCGACGTGTTCACGCGGGTGATCGCCGATGGTGTTTCGGCCTTCGACCAGGTGCCGGCGGGGTATACCGGGCCGCTCTACGCGGAAATCTGCCCACAGACATTCCCGATCATCGTGCGGCAGGGCTCGCGGCTGAGTCAGGTGCGCTTCCGGCAGGGCACCGCTGCGGACAGCGACGCCGCGCTGGCCGACCTGCATCGGCGGGAGCGGCTGGTCTCCTCCGAGCAGGCCGATATTGCGCAAGGTATCGCGCTGTCCGTTGATCTTGCCGGTAGTGCGGATGGTCTCGTCGGCTATCGCGCCAAGCGGCACACGGGGCTCGTCGATGTCGATGCCCCTGGATCGTGCGCGGTACTTGATTACTGGGAACCGATCGCACTCCGTGGCGAGCGGCGGCTGATCCTCGATCCCGACGAGTTCTACATCCTGGCCTCACGTGAGGCGGTGAACGTGCCGCCAACGCATGCGGCGGAGATGGTGCCGTTCAATCCGCTCGTCGGCGAGTTCCGGGTGCATTATGCGGGCTTCTTCGATCCGGGCTTCGGCTATGCGGCTTCGGGCGGCGCAGGCTCACGTGCTGTGCTGGAGGTCCGCTCGCACAAGGTGCCGTTCATCCTGGAGCATGGCCAGATCATCGGCCGGCTCGTTTACGAGCGGATGGCCGAGGTGCCGGAGGCGCTTTATGGCGCAGCACTAGGCAGCCACTATCAGGCACAGGGCCTGAAGCTGTCGAAGCATTTCAAATAGGAGCGTCAAAAGCCGGGGAGGCGCGGTCAGACCTTCTCGGATTCGCAGACCTTCTCCGCCTCGAAGGTCATTCGAGATGCGGCGGCCTTGAGAATGGCAGGAACGACGCCCGGAAATCTGGCGTCGATCTCATCGCACCTGAGCGTGTTGACCACCTCCGTGCCGCGCCGCTCGGAGCGGATGAGACCCGCCTCGCGCAGCACCTTGTAGTGGTGCGACTGGGTCGACTTGGGGAGCTTTTCAGGCGCTGCCGTAGAGCAATTCATCGGGCAGCCCCCCGATTCCAGCTTGAGCATGATCGCCAAGCGCACGGGATCGGCAAGCGCATAGAGGATGCTCTCCAGCGCTACATCTTCGATCGCAGGATGAACGAATGGCCGCTGCATGCACAGACTATGCGCCACTGCCGGGAATTGTTCAATAGTTCCAAGTTTCTGAACATTGCGGCCGGGAATGGTCGCGCCAATTATGCCGCAGTCGTTGCGAAGTACCCGGAAATGAACCGCTCGTAGACGGCCGTCAGCTGTTCCAGATCAGCCATCGGCACCCGCTCGTCGACCTGATGGATCGTCTCATTGACGAGCCCGAACTCTATGACCGGGCAGTGCGCCTGAATGAAGCGCGCATCGGAGGTCCCGCCACTGGTCGAGAGTTTCGGCACGCGGCCGGTCACATCCTGAACCGCGGCGACCATGGTGTCGACCAGCGGCCCAGGCCGTGTGAGGAATACGTCGCCCGTACCGGAGAAACTGACGGACCAACGCGCGCCCACATCCTCTGCCGCGGCGGCGCATTGGTCTCGCACCCATGCCTCGATACCGGGACGGTGGTGCAGGTCGTTGTAGCGGATGTTGAACTTCGCCCGCGCCTCCGACGGGATCACGTTTGTCGCGGTGTTCGGCACCGAGATGACGGTCACCTGCAGGCTGGAGGGCTCGAAATCCGGCGTGCC
>JAWLCO010000192.1:0-5255 GCA_041687075.1 Hyphomicrobiaceae bacterium
CTTTTCGGAGATTTTTGCAAAGGCGCCGAACCCGGGCGAATTGCGCCGCAATCTGGAGCAGCGCCAGGCCATGGAGCGCCTGGGCAAACCCATCGAAATCGCACGCGCCATTCTGTTTCTGGCCAGTGACGAGTCCTCCTTCTGCACCGGCACGACGCTCGTCGCCGACGGGGGCTGGACGGCTCGCTGACCACGAAGACTGAACGACTTACATAAGGTCACTTTAAATGTACGGACTGGAAGGACGGAAGGCGATCGTTACCGGCGCCGCGCACGGCATCGGCCGGGCCATTGCGGAGCGGCTCGTCGCCGAGGGCTGCGATGTCGGCATTTTCGACCGGGATGCCGATGCGGCGCAGTCTGCCGCCAATGCCATTGCAAATGGCAGATGCCGGGTGGCCGTCGCGAGCGGTGACGTTTCTGTCAAGGCCGATGTCGACAAGGGCATGGCTTCGCTGATCGCTGAGCTTGGTCCGATAGACATACTCGTCAACAACGCCGGCATTTGCCCGCTCGGGAAGCTACTCGAAATGCCCGAGCATGTCTGGAATGCGACCTTCGGCGTGAACGTGAACGGCCTGTTTTACGTTTCGCGTGCCGTTGTCCCGGAGATGATCTCGCGAAAGCGTGGCGTGGTCGTCAATCTCGCATCCTGGATGGGCAAGTCAGGGGTTGCCAACTACGGCGCCTACTGTGCATCGAAATTCGCTGTCGTTGCGCTCACGCAGGCGCTGGCGACCGAGATCGGGGAGCATGGGATCAGGGTGAATGCGATTGCACCCGGTCTGATCGTGGATACGCGGATGCGCGACGAGTCCGAGGTGGAGCGGCGCGCCAAGGGGCTTCCGACCGCGGACGAACGCGCGAAAACCATACCATTGCGCCGCGCCGGCTTGCCTAAAGACATTGCCAATGCCGTTGCGTTCTTGTCCTCGGATGAGGCGGACTACATTACGGGCGAGACGATCAGCGTCACTGGCGGCATCTGGAACGATTGAAACCGCAGCCGACTGGAGAGGAGATCAAGCATGCCCCGCTTCAAGGAGTTCCGCCTCGAAGGCGTCATTCCGGCTACCCTGCTGGCGCTGAACGAGGACATGAGCATCGATGAGCGGCAGACCCGGAAGCATCTGCGCGATTGCGCGCTCATCCCGGGGGTTTCTGCCGTTACGGTGAATGGTCATGCGTCGGAGATCCATGCCTGCACGTTCGACGAGCAGCAGCGCATATTGGCTGCCTCGCTGGAGGAGGTCGGTGATAAGGTTCCACTGATCAACGGCGTTTATGCGGACGGCAGCATCGAGGCCGCGCGGATCGCGGATATGGCCGCCAGAGAGGGTGCTTCTGCACTTCTCGTATTTCCACCCCAGAGCATGTCGATGGGTGGCCAGCTGCGGCCGGAAATGGCGATCGAGCATTTCCGGCGGATTGCGGACGCAACCGACCTTCCGATCATCTGCTTTCAGTATCCGATGGCAAGCGGGCTCGGGTACCCGTTCGATACGCTGCTCAAGCTGTTCGATGCGGTGCCGACCATCGGCGCGATCAAGGACTGGTCGAATGATCCGATGCTGCATGAGAAGCATATCCGCACATTCCAGAATCTCCCCAGGCCGGTGAACGTCCTGACGACGCATTCCGCGTGGCTCATGGCATCGCTGACGCTCGGGGCGAACGGTCTTCTATCGGGCGCTGGCAGCGTCATTGCGGACCTGCAGGTGGCGCTCTTCCAGGCGGTCAGGGCCGGCGATCTGAAAAAGGCACAGGCCCTCAACGATCGCATTTATCCGCTCGCGCAGGCGTTCTATGCCGCGCCTTTCCTGGACATGCACAACCGCATGAAAGAAGCTTTGGTGATCCTCGGCCGCCTCGACAAGGCTGTCGTGCGTCCACCGCTCATGAAGCTATCTGATGCCGAGATTACACGCTTAGCGGATGCCCTGAGGCAGGCCGGCGTCGCTCGCGAGGGTGCGCTCCAGTCGGCTGCGTAAGCGGCATCACCGGGCAGCGGATATGACGAAACCTCTTCCGCGTCTGCTTTCGCCGGGTCACATTGGGCCGCTCGCGCTGAAAAACCGCGTGATCATGGCGCCGATGACGACGCGCAAGGCGGACGCGGAAGGCTTCGTCACGGAGCCTGCGATCGCTTATTACAAGGCACGAGCCGAAGGCGGGGTCGGCCTCATCACGGTCGAAATGGCTTCACCCGAGCGAGCGGGGAAGCATCGCAATTTCGAGCTCGGCATTTACGACGATCGTTTTTTGCCGGGGCTGCGGCGGCTCGTCGAAGTCATTCACAACGCCGGTGCAAAAGCATCGATTCAGCTTGGCCACGGTGGTGGGCATACCCGGATCGACATCTCGGGCGAAATGCCGGTCGCTCCGTCGGCCATCCCGCATTCCGTACAGGAGGGGCATACCGAGGTCATCATCCCGGAAGAGATGACCATTGCGCGAATTTCAAAAACGCGAGAGGCTTTCGTTGCCGCCGCGCGTCGTGCGGCTCAGGCCGGCTTCGATGCCGTCGAGATTCACGCGGCGCACGGATATCTCATTTCCCAGTTCCTGTCGCCCAAGGAAAACCGCCGCCAGGACGACTACGGCGGAAGCCTGCAGAATCGCGCGCGGTTTGGTCTCGAGATCACAACTGCGGTCAAGGCGGCTGTTCCGGATCTGGCCGTCATATTCCGGATGAATGGAGATGATTTCTTCGAGGGCGGGATGACGGCCGAGGAGGCCGTCGAGGTCGCGACCTGGGCTGCAGACGCAGGTGCGGATGCCATACACGTGACGGGCGGGCATTACCGTTCGCAGCCGACCGCTGCCATCATGATCCCACCGATGGCGACAGCGCCCACGCCCTTCCTTCCCTTTGCGGAAGCGGTAAAACGACGGGTCCGCGTGCCGGTGATCGCGGTTGGCCGTTTCGGCAACCCCGCGTCGGCGATTGCCGCCATCGAGGAAGGGCGGGCTGATTTCATCGCGCTCGGCCGGCCATTACTCGCCGATCCTGACTGGGTCGCGAAAGTGGCAACCGGCCACCAGGTCCGGCTTTGCCTTGCCTGCAATACCTGCGTCGACGGAATGCGTGCCGGTCGACAGCTCCACTGCCTCGTCAACGCGCGGACTGGCCGCGAGCTGGCATATGCCGGCAGGCCACGGCGGCGGAACGGCGAGCGCATCGCGGTGATCGGCGCGGGACCCGCAGGGCTGACCTATGCAGTTCTCATGGCAGAGACGAACGACGTCACGGTGTTCGAGAAGCAGAAGGAGATCGGTGGAGCGTTCCGGCATGCGGGAGAGGCACCGCTGTTTCAGGGCGTAGCCGCTAATCCCGACAGCCTGCTGGCTTATGTGCAGGGGCTCGGCCGCGAGTGCGAGGAAAAGGGCGTAACGGTTCGAACGGGCTGCAATCCGCTGGCCGAGCCGTCAATGCTTGACGGGTTCGACCACGTCGTGGTCGCAACCGGGGCGCGCTACCGGTGGGGAATTGGGGGCCTGGTGACACGGATGCTCACATCAGGGCACCTGCGCCGCGAGCCGCTCGTACGCCTTGCGCGGCGGGACATCTTTCGGAACTGGTTCTACTACAAGCTTCGATGTGCGACGGGTTTTGGTCGGGCTGATCTGATTTCAGGCAGAATGTCCGTTGAGGCTATCGGTGATGCGGTCAGGCCCGGGAAAAGCGAAGATGCCATCATGAGCGCGTACGCCGCAGCTTTTGGCCATCTGGACGAATCCGTCGAACGCGTGAAGATGGCGTGAGCACGCAGCGATCCAGAATGATTGGAGCGGCAGGAATGAAGGAGCGGATAAAGGAGGTCGCCGTCGAGCTCCTGGTCCGCGATGGGTATCAGGGGTTCCGCTTTCGCGATCTTGCCGATCGATTGGGGACGACCCGCGCGAACATCCACTACTACTACGGTAGCAAGCTGAATTTGGCCGAAGAGGTCATCGTCGGCTACGTCCACGAAACGCTTGCCGATTGGGAGGAGAACTGGCGGAGCGACAAGAGCTTCGAGCAGAAGATCCGCGGCATGATGGAATCGAACCGTCAGCGGTATCTTCGTTTCAACCCGACGGGCACGACGGGCCATCCCTGGAGCCTCATCGGGCGCATGCGCATGGAGCGCGACGTCATCGGGCCGAAGGCGCACGCGGTGTTGGTCGAGTTCGGCGCCGTCCTCGAGAACCTCATCGTCGCCGCCATCGAGAAAGCGATCAGGACAGGCGAGTTGAGCCCCGCAATACCGATTCGGGACATCGCGCTGCAGCTCGTCGCGATCGCCAATAGCGCAGGCCCGATCACACAGGACGGGGGCTCGTTCGACCGCTTGGAACAGCTCTATCTCTCGTTCGCTCGGATCGTTGATCATGCGTATGGTCGCAAGTGCGAGCGAACGAAAACCCGTTCACCGCGCGCCAAGCGGAAGCGGCCTGAATTCCCGGGTACCCGGATCAATCTCGAGCCATCTGGTGAGATCTAGCCAGAGGCACGGGGCCTGCTTAAAATTCGGCTGCGTCTTCCTCGTCGAGAGTGCGCCTGCGGGGGCGCCGGGAAAGCGAGGGCAGCACCAGCAGCAGAATGACAGCAGGCGGGAACAGGAACGACCACGCCATCCAGAACGAGTAGTCGCGTTTCTTCAGACCGGCGAGCAGACCGCCGATCACCATCGACGCGAGCGCGGTCAGGCCCCAATAGACGACGACCTGTACCATGCAAATTCCTCCTCCGCGCCGCACAGTGCGGGTGTCGAGTTAAGGAACGGATACCACACTTTCCAGCTGGTGCCCGCCAACTGTGGCGAAACGGCGTGCGCAGTCCCGCGTCGTCCTGTTGCTCACGCCCGGGTGCCGACCTCGATATCCAGGCCGATGTCGAGCACGGTGGCGGAGTGGGTGAGGGCGCCAACGGAAATGAGGTCGACACCCGCCTCTGCAATCGCCCGGACCGTATCGAGGTTGACCCCGCCCGACGCTTCCGTGATCGCCCGGCCGGCAACGATGCGGACGGCTTCTGCCAATTGCTCCGGCGTCATATTGTCGAGCAGCACGGCGTCGATGCGATGGTGGAGAGCTTCTGCGAGCTGATCAAGTGTGTCGACCTCGACTTCGATCTTCACCATGTGGCCGACGCGGGTGCGCGCCGCCGCAATCGCAGGGCCGATGCCGCCGGCGACGGCGATGTGATTGTCCTTGATCAGAACGGCATCGAACAGGCCGATGCGATGGTTCATGCCGCCGCCGGCGCGCAC
>JAWLCO010000193.1:0-5240 GCA_041687075.1 Hyphomicrobiaceae bacterium
ACCGCCACTGCGCCGTGGGTTCCGGGCGGAGGAGGCCGAGCTTTCATTTATGGTTTCAACGGGCGGTCGCGCCCAGGGCTGCCGGGGGCAACAGGCGCGGCCCGTATCGATGTTTGACCCTCTACGTCGGCCAATCTACGGAGGCTATCAGATCATCGCGACCGTCGACCGCCTGCGGTTCGCGTCGCCCGATGCTCCATCGCAAAAGGCAATGTCGGCCGAAATCGCCGGCGATCTCAGCGGCCCATGTCTTTTGTTCGGGAAATCGAGTCGATGCGCAAATATCGGTTTTCGGCAATCAGATCGCCCCTCTATCGCCCGGCAAGGACTTCGCCCGTTTCTGTAGCCGTAACGAGCATGGCTCCGTCCGCGAAAGTCGCTGCGACGTCCTCGAGCACGCCTGGTACTCGGCTTGGCCATGAATATCCAGGAACAGTAGCCATGCCTATCATCGGGACTGGCTTTGTCTCGGGGTGAGGCGCATAATGCCCGCAGCGACTGTTTCTATGCCGAGTGCAAGAAAATTGACGCTATACGGGCACCTCGAAGAAGAATGCGAGGCAGCTAAGGACGCGTTCCGAGCCGTGAGCTTGAGAAGATCCTAGATTCCGTTTCGGTCCATTTGCGAGACGGCTATTGAATTGGCGTTGGGAGGGGCCGGACCTTCCAGGCCGGCAACTTCCGAGGAATCGAGTGTGACACCCCCGGGCAGCCTGGTCGCCGCCCGGATTCGGGAGCAACCGTCTTCGCGATGTCCAGTCTTTCCGCACGCGTAATTCTGGCGGCTCCGCTTGGCAGAGTTATCGTGGTGCTGGCCATTCTGGCAGGCATTCTGCCAGCGCGCGCCGAGCCCCCTCGACCGGCGAGTCCTCCTCCCGCCCAGGTCCAGCAGCTTTTGGGATTATTGCAGGATCCCATGGTGCGGGCGTGGATAAACGAGCAGCGGGCACCTGAAACGGTCACATTACCCCCGGCGGAAGACACGCCGGTTACGACGTCCGCGATGATGACGCGGCGTATCGACGGCCTTCAGCAGCATTTGGCCGCCCTGATGGCCGCTGTGCCCCGTCTGCCAAATGAGTTCGGTCAGGCTCGCCTTCGCCTCATTGCCGAGCACCATGGGCGAAGCGGGCTTGCCGTGCTCTTGCTCCTGGCTGGCTTTCTGGGGCTGGGAGCCGGCTCCGAGTGGTTATTCCGGAGAGCCACGGCTTCAATCCGGCAGCGCGGCCCCTCCCGGCCATCGCGGACAGAATCCGAGCGGTTGCGCATTTTGGCTGGACGCCTTGCGCTCGATTCAATCGGGGTTTCAGTTTTTGCGGTCGGCAGTGTCGGGGCCTTTCTGGCCTTCACCTGGCCGCCGCTCCTGAGACAGGTTGTCGTTTCCTATCTGGCCGCCGCGGTGCTGCTGCGGTTCGCCCTCGTGCTCGGCCGGTTCCTTCTCGCGCCCCATGCTGACACCCCTGAGTCGGTCAGGCGCTTCCGCTTGCTTCCGATGGATACCGGTGCGGCACGATGGTGGTATCGTCGGCTGGCATTCCTCGTCGGCTGGTTGGCCATTGGTTGGGCTACCGTTGAGATGCTCGGCATCCTGGGCTTTTCGCCAGAGGCGCAGGAAGTCGTGGCCTATGCCCTCGGCATGGGGCTATTGGCAATCGCAATCCATGCCGTCTGGGTCCGGCCTCCACCCGGTACGTCGCCGGAACAAGATGCAACCGGGTGGAGCTCCCATTCGCAGAGAGCGACCTTGCTGTCCATCTGCTTCGTACTGCTTTGGGCCCTCTGGGTCGCGGGCCTGACGCGGCTGTTCTGGCTCGGCGCTGTCGCCCTTCTGCTTCCGCAGGCTCTCTCGCTTGCCGACAGAGCCAGTCGCCACGCCATGAGCCCCCCGGCGGAAGCTACGCGTGGAGACGGCCTGACGGCCGTATACCTCGGCCGCAGCGTACGTGCGCTGCTGATCTTCGGTGCGGTCCTCCTGCTGGCCCATATCTGGGACATCGACCTCATCGCCATGACCAGCAATGACACGCTCCTGACACACGTTGTGAGAGGGACCATGAGCGGCGTGGTTATTCTTCTCGTCGCCGACCTTATCTGGCAGGTGGCGAAGACGCTCATTGATCGCCGGCTTGCTCATGCGGGAGCCGCCGGGCCTCCCGGCAGCAGCTCCGCTCAGCGTGAAGCCCGGCTGCGCACGCTGCTACCGATTTTGCGACATGCCATTCTTGCCGTGCTGGCCACCATAGCCGTGATGATGGTGCTCTCGGCACTGGGCGTCGAAGTTGGACCGCTGATCGCAGGCGCGGGGATCATCGGGGTCGCAGTGGGGTTCGGCTCTCAGGCTTTGGTGAAGGATATCGTCAGCGGAATTTTCTACCTGCTCGACGACGCCTTCCGGATTGGCGAATACATTCAGAGCGGCAAATACAAGGGCACTGTCGAGACCTTCTCATTGCGCTCGGTCAAACTGCGTCATCACAGGGGGCCGGTCTATACTGTGCCCTTCGGCGAGCTTGGGGCCGTGGAGAACATGAGCCGGGATTGGGTGATCGATAAATTCGAGATCGGCCTGACCTACGACAGCGATCTGGAGAAAGCACGCAAGCTGATCAAGAAAATCGGACAGGAGATGGCGGCCGATCCGGAGTTTGCCGACCACATCATCGAGCCGCTCAAGATGCAAGGCGTAGAGCAGTTCGGCGAGTATGCGGTCCAGATCCGCTGCAAGATGACCACCCAGCCAGGCGAGCAGTTCGTCATCCGCCGCAAAGCCTATGCCCGGATCAAACAATCCTTCGAAGAGAATGGGATCAGGTTCGCATTCCCGACGGTGCAGGTCGCTGGTGGCGGCGAGACAACGCCGGCCGCCGCGCACGGAGGCCTCCAGCTCATCAAACCCGCCGGGTTGGCGGAGTAGGCGATATTCTAAGTGCCTGATTCCCTTGGTGAGCCCGTCGGGATTCGAACCCGAGACCCTCTGATTAAAAGTCAGATGCTCTACCGCTGAGCTACGGGCCCACGGCGCCGTGAATACAGGTCGAGTGGGGGGATGGCAAGGGTGCGTGGCGGAAGGTGGGCCGATTTCCCGGCGAGAGGCAAGCGGCCGAGGCGTTGAATGGAGCGCAGCAGATCACGGAGCGCAGTAGTCCTCGAGCAGGCCTTTCGGCAGGCGATCGCACCAGGTGAGGAACCAGACGTCGGTGGCGCCGATGGCGTGGTCGATGGTGTACCAGCGGCCGTTGCGGCGCTGGAGGATGGCCTCGGTGCGGATGCCGTCGAGATAGGGCGCATCATTGCGCAGCATCGTTCGGCGGAGGTCGATGCGCCCGCCGCCCGGCCGCTGCGGGTTGACCTGGGCGAAAGCCCAGTTGCCAAGAACGCGCAGATCGCGCACGACAAACTCGACCGGCGGGTTGAGCTTCGCTTCGATCACCGGGCGCATGGCATTCATAATGGCGCGGCGTTCCTGTGAGCCGCGGGCTGGCTCGTACCAGGACTGCGCCTGCGCTGTTGTTGCCAGCAGCCCACAGAGAAGGGCGCTGACTAAGAGACGTCCGATCATGCGCAGATCCCCCCAATCGCGACCCGAAGCCTACTCCGCCGCCTGCCGCGGGCCGTAGCCCAGCTCGGTGTTGAGCTTGTCGATGAGATCGGCGGCCGCTTCGGGGATGTTGGTGCCCGGGCCAAAGATGGCGCGCGCGCCGGCAGCGTAGACGGCCGGGTAGTCGGCGGGCGGGATGACGCCGCCGACGACGATCAGGATGTCGCCACGGCCCTCGGCCTCCAGCGCGGCCTTGAGCTCCGGGACCAGCGTCAGGTGCGCGGCCGCCAGCGAGGAGACGCCGACGATGTGGACATCGTTCTCGACGGCCTGGCGTGCCACCTCGGTCGGCGTGGAGAAGAGGGGGCCGATGTCGACGTCGAAGCCGAGGTCGGCGAAGGCGCTGGCGATCACCTTCTGGCCGCGGTCGTGGCCGTCCTGGCCGATCTTGGCGATGAGGATGCGCGGGCGGCGGCCGTCGTTCTTCTCGAACTCCTCGGCCATACGCTGCAGGCGGGTCAGATCCTTGTTCATGGCCGAAGCCTCCGCTCTGTAGACGCCGGAAATGGCCCGGATGGTTTCCTGATGCCGGCCGAAAACCTTCTCCATCGCCTCGGAGATCTCGCCGACGGTCGCCTTGGCCCGGGCAGCATTGATGCAAAGTGCAAGGAGATTGCCGTTGCCGCGAGCGCCCTCGGTGAGCGCGTCAAGGGCGGCGCGCACGGCCTCAGGATCGCGCTCGGCCTTGAGCTGCTTCAGCTTGGCGATCTGGCGCTCGCGGACCGCGTTGTTGTCGATCTTGAGCACCTCGATCTCGGCCTCGTCCTCGACGCGGTACTTGTTCACGCCGACGATGGTCTGCTGACCGCTGTCGATGCGGGCTTGGGTACGGGCGGCGGCTTCCTCGATGCGCAGTTTCGGGATGCCGGCGGCGATCGCCTTTGCCATGCCGCCCAGGCTCTCGATCTCGCGGATGTGCTCCATGGCGCGGCGGGCGAGCTCGGCCGTCAGCCGCTCGACGTAATAGCTGCCGCCCCACGGATCGACCGTGCGCGTGGTGCCGCTTTCCTGCAGCAGCACAAGCTGCGTGTTGCGCGCAATGCGGGCTGAGAAGTCGGTCGGGAGCGCGATGGCTTCGTCGAGCGCATTGGTGTGCAGGGACTGCGTGTGCCCCTGCGTGGCCGCCATCGCCTCGATGGTCGTGCGGGTGACGTTGTTGAACACGTCCTGCGCGGTGAGGCTCCAGCCGCTCGTCTGACAGTGCGTGCGCAGCGAGAGCGACCGCCTGTCCTTCGGGCTGAAGTTGCTCTGGATGAGGTTTGCCCACAGCAGGCGGGCGGCGCGCATCTTGGCGATCTCCATGAAGAAGTTCATGCCGATCGCCCAGAAGAATGATAGCCGCGGCGCGAAGCTGTCGATGTCGAGCCCGGCGTTCACGCCGGCGCGTGCGTATTCGACGCCGTCGGCCAGCGTGTAGGCGAGCTCCAGGTCTGCCGTCGCTCCCGCCTCCTGCATGTGATAGCCGGAAATGGAGATCGAGTTGAATTTCGGCATGTGCCGGCTGGTGTAGGCGAAAATGTCGGAGATGATCCGCATCGAGGGCGCCGGCGGGTAGATGTACGTGTTGCGGACCATGAACTCCTTGAGGATGTCGTTCTGGATGGTGCCGGAGAGCTTTTCCGGCGGCACCCCTTGCTCCTCG
>JAWLCO010000194.1:0-5205 GCA_041687075.1 Hyphomicrobiaceae bacterium
CATAACCTGAACGAGCGGGAAGGCGTCAGCTTCCTGCTCGCCGAGCAGAACACCAACATCGCCCTCAAGTACGCCACTTACGGCTACATTCTCGAGAGCGGCCGCGTTGTGCTCGACGGCGATGCCGAGGAGCTGCGCGAAAACGAGGACGTGAAGGAGTTCTACCTCGGCATTGGCGGCAGCAATCGCAGGAGCTTCCGCGAAGGGAAATCGTACAAGCGGCGGAAGCGCTGGCTCGCCTGACCGGCCAGCGCGCCAATTGGCCGCCGCCATCGTGCCCTGCGAGAGGCGGGCTGGTGATCCGGCGCAACATGCTTTAGCACCGCAGATGGGATAATCCGTTCGCCTGTGATTCCCACCTTTCGAGGAGATCATGACGTCTGCGCATTTCGACCAGCTCGAGACCCGCGACCCGGAGCAGCGGGAGATCGCCTTGTTCAACATGCTGCCGGGTCTCATACAGCGCGCCAAGGAGCTTGCGCCCGGCTGGGCCGGGCATCTGTCCGATATCGATCCTGCGGCCGTCATCAGCCGTGAGGCCCTGGCCCGGCTGCCGATCCTGCGCAAGTCATCGCTACCTGAGCTGCAGGTGGCGCAGCTTCCGTTCGCAGGCTTGGCGACTGCGGAGCCGTCGGCCATGGCCCGCATCTACATGTCACCGGGGCCGATTCTCGAGCCGGAAGGCTTCGGCGCCGACTGGTGGCGCTCGGCGCGCGCGCTCTTCGCCGCCGGTTTCCGCAAGGGCGACATTGTCCACAACACCTTCTCCTATCACCTGACGCCGGGAGCGTGGATCATGGACGCCGGCGCGCGCGCGCTCGGCTGTACCGTCGTTGCGGCCGGCCCAGGCAACACGGAGCAGCAGCTCGAGGC
Organism: Hyphomicrobiaceae bacterium; assembly: GCA_041687075.1. Taxonomy (GTDB): domain Bacteria; phylum Pseudomonadota; class Alphaproteobacteria; order Rhizobiales; family Hyphomicrobiaceae; genus ZC4RG25. Next base: position 874 of record JAWLCO010000194.1, read on the forward strand.
GATCGCCCGGCTCATGCCAACGGCTTATGTCGGCGTGCCGGACTACCTGAAAATCCTGCTGGACAAGGCCCGGGAACTGGGTCGAGACATCAAGTCGTTCAAGCGCGCGGTCGTATCGGGCGGTGCGCTGTTTCCCTCGCTGCGGCAGGAATACAAGGAGCGGGGCATTGACGTTTTTCAGATCTATGCAACGGCAGATCTCGGTGTCATCGCCTACGAGAGCTCCGCGCTCGAGGGGATGATCGTGGATGAAGGTGTCATCGTCGAGATCGTGCAGCCGGGCACGGGCGATCCGCTCCCGCCCGGCGAGGTCGGCGAAGTGGTGGTGACCTCGTTCAACCGCGACTACCCGATGATTCGTCTGGCGACGGGTGATCTGTCCGCCGTCATGGAAGGCACGAGCCCATGCGGCCGGACCAACATGCGGATCAAGGGATGGCTCGGCCGCGCGGATCAGACCACCAAGGTCAAGGGCATGTTCGTGCATCCGAGCCAGGTCGCAACAGTGGCCAAGCGACATCCCGAGCTTGGTCGGGTGCGGCTGGTCGTCGGCCGCAGCGGCGAGCAGGACACGATGATTCTGAAGGCCGAGGCAAAAGCTCAGGATCCCGCACTGGCCGCGCGCGTCGCCGATACGCTGCAGGAGGTCACGAAGCTGAAGGGCGAGGTCGAGCTGGCCGCACCGGGGACCTTGCCCAACGACGGCAAGGTCATCGCGGACGAGCGAACCTACGGGTAGTACAGTTCGGGATCGCGTCGATCAGGACCCGCGCGGATGACCGTGACGGGGTGAAGTAGTGAAATCGAGAAGTCGTGAAGTCGTGAAATGGGGCAATTGGGAAGTGGTGTCGAGATCACCACTCACGAACTCAAGAGTTCACGACTTCACGAGACTTCGACCTACCCCGCGAACGTGTTCACGAACTGGTTCCGGAGCTCGGCCTTTTGCACCTTGCCCATGGCGTTGCGCGGCAGCTCGCTGGCCACGAACACGCGTTTCGGCAGCTTGAACTTGGCAAGCCGGTTGGAAAGTGCCCCGATGATCTCGGCCTCGCCCGGCAGGGTGGCGCCCGGCTGCGGCGTCAGGATCGCCACGACGCCTTCGCCGAAGTCCGGATGCGGCACGCCGACGACGGCCGATTCGCTGACCCCAGGCAGGGCATTCAGCTCTTCCTCGATCTCCTTGGGATAGACATTGAAGCCGCCGGAGATGATGAGATCCTTGGCGCGGCCCACGATCGTTATGCGACCGTCCTCGGCCATGGTGGCCAGATCACCCGTGATGAAGTAGCCGTCCGGCCGGAACTCCTCCTTGGTCTTTTCGGGGTTCCGCCAATAACCGGTGAAGACGTTCGGCCCTTTGACCTCGAGGACGCCGACCTCGCCGGGCGGCACGGGCGCCCCCTCCTGGGTCGAGACCCGGACGGAAATGCCGGGAAGCGCATAGCCGACGGTCCCGGCCATGCGCTCTCCACCGTTGTAGGGGTTCGACGTGATCATGCCGGCTTCGGTCATACCGTAGCGTTCGAGGATCTTGTGGCCAGTGCGGGCCTCGAACTCCTGGTGCGTTTCGGCGAGCAGCGGCGCAGAACCGGAAACGATGAGCCGCATGCGGGCGCAATGCTCTTTCCCGAACTCCGTGTTACCGAGCAGCCGCGTGTAGAACGTCGGCACGCCCATCATCACCGTCGCCTCGGGCATGAGGCGCATGACGGACTCCAGCTCGAACTTCGGCAGCCAGATCACCCGGGACGAATTGAGGAACGCCGTGTTGAGGGCGACGAAGAGGCCATGCGTATGGAAGATCGGCAGGGCATGCAGCAGCACATCGCCCGGAATGAAACCCCAATAGGCGTGCAGCACCTCGGCGTTGGAGGACAGGTTGCGATGGGTGATCATCGCGCCCTTGGAGCGCCCGGTCGTGCCCGAGGTGTAGAGGAGCGCGGCTAGATCCTCCGAGTCGCGTGCGACGGTTTCGTGCTCGGCGCTCTGCTGTCGCGCGAGATCGATGAGCGCGCCCGAGCCGTCAGCCTCCAACGTTGCAACCCTCACGCTCCCCAGCTCGGCGGCGATCGGCTCCACCCGCGCGAGCTTGTCGCTCGGCACGACGATGAGTGAGGGTTCGGCATCCCTGATGAAGTAGTCGAGCTCCGCGGCCGTGTAGGCGGTGTTGAGCGGATTGAAGACCGCGCCGACCTTCAGCGTCGCCAGATAAAGGTGCACGTTGGCGAGGGATTTCTCCACCTGCACCAGCACGCGGTCGCCGGGCTTCACGCCGAGGACCACGAGTGCATTCGCCATGCGGGCAACATCGTCGGCGAGCCTGGCGTAGGACACGTCAGCGCCGCCCGGGATCGAGAACGCCGTTGCCGAACCTGCGGCGCGGAACCGCTCTTCAAAGGCCGCGTAGAGATTTCCTTCAATCGCCATCGGAGTCTTGCCTGAGTTGGGAATGCGTGCCGGTCAGCCCCGGCGGGGGGCAGGGGGATAAAACGTCTTTTGGCCACGAGAGGCAAGGCCAGACCTTGCTGCGATCGGCACAGGCGATGCGGTGTCGCCGGACGATGCAAGCATCGGCTCAGCTTTGCCCTTCGGTTGCCGGTTCGGGGCTCGGCTCTGGCGCAGCGTCCGGCGGGCACGCCGCTGCGGCGATGCTTTCGCCACGCGGATCGAGCTCGAAGACGGTCGGCGTAGTCTTCGGCACGGCGACGAAGCCTTCCTTGTGCTCCGCTGGCAGCTTCGGCCGCAGCTTCACACGGATCAGCATGACAAGCGCGATCAAGAGATGGGCGCCCGCCGAGTGCAGGAACAGCGCTCCGTGCCCCGCCTCGCTCATGACGAAGCCGGCCACGAGCGGTCCGAGCACGGCGCCGACGGAAAACGTCATCAGCAGTCCACTGGAGACCTGCACGGCCCGCTTCTTGTGCACCAGGTCGTTCGCGTGCGCCACGCAGAGCGTATAGATGGGAAACGCGCAGCAGCCGTAAAGCACCGCGAGCGGGAAGATGACCGTGGGACTGCTTGTGCTGAGGACGTAGAGCCCGGCGCCCGCAAATGCCCCGGTGATCCCGGCCGTGACCAGCAAGGGCCGCCGGCCGACACGATCCGACAGATATCCGATCGGCCACTGGCTGGCCGCGCCCCCGAGAACCGCGAGCGTCATGAACATCGCGACCTCGGTCAGCGAGAAGCCGGCACTGCGGCCGTAAAGCGGCGCGAGCGTCCAGAACGCGCTATTCGCCACGCCGGTGAAAAGGCAGCCCGCCATGGCCGCCGGAGATACGTTGAACAGCCAGACCAATCGCAGCTTGGCCGTCTTCGGCGGAACGGGCGCTGACGTTTTCGTCAGCGAGACGGGAACGGCGGCAAGCGAATACAGGATGGCCACCAGCGAGAACAGCTCGAAGCTGCTCGGGCTTCCCAGTCCCATCATCTGCATGCCGAGCGTGACGACGGTGAGGTTGACCACCGTATAGGATGCGAGCACGCGGCCCCGCGTCTCCATGGTCGATGCGGCGCAAAGCCAGCTCTCGATCCCCATGAACAGGCCGGCGAAGCACAGCCCATTGAGCGCCCTCAGCGCCGACCACGCGATGGGCTCCGTCCAGATGGCATGCAGCAGCGGCGTGATCGTCGCAATAGCGGTGAACGCGACGAACGCGCGGATATGGCCCACGCGCGCAATCACCATCGGGCCGAGCAGGCAGCCTCCCACCAGCCCGAGATAGTGAAACGAGCCCAGCAGGCCGATTTCGAGCCGGGAGAACTGCTCGACGTCGGCGCGCACGGGGATGAGAACGCCGAGGAGGCCGTTCCCCATCAGAAGAATCGCGGCGGCGATGAGGAGCGCGGTGACGGGTCTGAGGAGGCCGGCCATGGGGCTTCGCTGGTCTGCGCAATGCGCGCTGTTGAGGCAATTCGATCAGGTTTTTGCCATACGGGTGGCATCAGCCAGTATTTTGGCGTGATCAAAGGCCAGCGGCAATGTGCGCCAGTTCGCGACCCATCGGGCTGCTGCCGCATCGTCCCCCGCCTCGACCTTGCTGGAGCGTACGCGGGTGAGGAATACGACGGAAGCCGTGTGCCCGCGCGGATCGCGCTTGGGATCAGAGTAGACGCCGACGAGCGCCAGCCGGCCTGCCGTCACGCCGGTCTCCTCCATCAGCTCGCGCCGGCAGGCTTCCTCCACCGTCTCGCCGACATCCACGAACCCGCCTGGCAGCGCGAACCGGCCCTTGAACGGCTCGTTCTTCCGCTCGATGAGCAGCACCTCGCCGCGCCGATTGAACACGACGCAATCGACCGTCAGCAGCGGCGTCTTGGGGGGAGGCA
>JAWLCO010000195.1:0-5034 GCA_041687075.1 Hyphomicrobiaceae bacterium
GATCTCGGTCTTGTTGTCCGCGATGAGCGGACGCAGCGCCCGCCACTGCAGAAACTGCAGGTCGCCATTGATGCCGACGGCCCGCAGGTAATTCAGCACTGCCTCGGAGTACGGGCGATCACGATAGGCATAGAAGGGTATGCTGAAGCCATTCGGGTAACCGGCCTCAGCAAGAAGCTGCTTCGCCTTTTCCGGATTGTATTCATACTGCGCCACATCGGTTTCGCAGCCGAACTGAACCGGCACGCAGAGAGACTTCTGCACCGCCGCGCCCTCGCCGACGAGGTTCTTCGTGATCGCCTCGCGATCAATGGCGTGCGCGATGGCCCGGCGCACGCGAACGTCGGTCATCGGGTTCTCGCCCGTGCGCCCAGCAGCATCGAGTGCGAGGAACGACATGCGCATGGTCGGCGCCGAGACGACGGTGACATTCGGCATGCTGTTGAGCATTTCCGCGTTCTCTGGCGGAACGCCCCAGATCCAGTCGATGCCGCCGGTTACCAGCTCGGCAACTTGTGTCTCGGTATCCTTGATGGTGCGATACACGATCTTGCCGATCGTCGGTTTGCCCTTCGGGCTGCCGTCGAAATAATCCGGATTTTTCTCGAGCGTCAGGGACTGGCCCGGCTGGTAATCCGCAATCTTGTATGGGCCGGTGCAGACAGGAACGACGGCGCCCCAGTCGCGGCGCGTCTTGCCATCCGCCCCGGGGACCTCCGGCGCGCTGTCATAATGGCCGGACGGATAAATCGGTGATGTCCCCGAGAGATACTCGAAAGCCGCCGGCGTCGGCGCTTTCGAGTGGATGCGGATCTTGTGGGTGTCCACCACCTCGACATTCTTGATCCAGTCGACAACCACCCGGATCTTCATATCGCTGTCCGGCGCCGCGACGTGATTCAGCGTGTCGGCGACGTCCTGGGCATCGAAATCAGTGCCGTCATGGAACTTCACGCCCTTGCGCAGCTCCATTTCGAGCGTCGTATCGTCCACCCACTTCCAGCTCGTTGCCAGCAGCGGCTTGTATTCATTTGTCTTGGGATCGCGATGCAGCAGGCTGTCGCACTGAGCGTAAGCCGTGATCAGGGCTTCACGCTGATTGCCGTAATAGAGGTCGGGCGTGTCCATTTCCGTTGAGGTCGCCCAGACAAGCGTGTCGTTATCTTTCCCGGCCAATGCGGGTGATGCTGCGAGGACGGCGAGGCTTGCCGCCCATAGGACCGGCTTCAATTTCATGGCTTTCCTCTTCGTTGTAATCATTGTTTCTCCTCCCGATGCCAGGGAAGTTCGATCGATGAGGCCATCTTCCCGCCGCGCTGAATCCCGAGTACCGGCGGACGCCCGTGCGGCAACTGCACGTAATGGTCGCAGTCAGCCCCGGCGATCGATAGCCGGATACGGCTGCCACGCTGAAACACCCATGCCGTCGGCAACAATGCAAACCGCAGGCGCGCCGGTTCGCCGGGGGTAAGGGGCTCTGCATTGGCGCGCGAGAAATCGCGGAACGGCCAGCTCCATTTCTGGAACCGCTGCGGCTCCACTTCCCGGCGGTGCAGGGCCCGCAGCACGCCTTCGGTCACGTAGCGCACCGTCCCGCCGGCTTCGACCTCGGAGAGATAGACGTGCAGCACCGCATCGGGCTGGCTCGAGGTGATCCACAAGTCTACGACAGGGTGGCCGGCGATTTCCGCTGCTTCGTCGAGTGGCTGCGAGGTATAGGAAAGCATGCGCGCATCGCGGCCCTGCCAATCCGGGTAGTACTCGCTCGTATTGACGGCCGCGAGCCGCTCGTGCCGCGTGAACTCGCCGGTCCCTACGGTGAAATCGACCCGGTAGGAATCTTCCCCCGCAGCACTCACGTCCTCGCTGAGGCTACCTTCGCCTGAAAAATAGAGTGTTTTCGCGCTGGAAACCGGCGGCCATGCAGCCGCCTCGCGCCAAGCCTCCTCGTGCAGACAGAAGTAGTGGACCGGGGCCTCGTGCTGCAGCCCGGTATCGAGACCCATGAGATAATGGTCGAAAAAGCGAAGCACTTCGGCCAGGACGTTGAACTCGGGTTCGATGGCATTGCGCCAGGGGGAGACATTCGTCCGCGCCCCGTGGTCCCATGGACCGAGCAGCAAATGCTGTTTTGCATTAGGAAGGGACAAGTACCGCGCGATCGACCCGTTGGCAAACCCGGCACCGTCCATCCAGCCGGAAATCGAGTAGATGGCGACATCAGGATCAATGCCGTAGGCGTAATGATACGGGCTGAAAGAGAACGCCCCGAAGGACCCGTCGTAAGGCAGGACCGCATCGGCGAACTGAAACTCCGAAATGAAGTCCGGCATATGGAAGTTCGCCAGATGCTCCCTGACCGCCGCGCGACAGAGCGAGCCATCCGCGTCCTCATCGACGGGCTGCGGGCCGGCAAAATCCGGATTGCTGAAATACGGCTGCCGAGCCAGGATGTCGCGCCGGTCGTGATCGAGGCCCACCATCACCTCGTCATAGCTCTTCGCCAGCTTGTTGAGCAGCACGCCACCCGGGTAGAGGTGATCGGCATACGTGTTCCAGACGGCGAACAGCGGTGCAATGGCCTTCACCGCCGGGTGCCCTGTGCTTGCGAGAAAGCAAGCCGCGGCGCCGAGATATGAAATGCCGGTGGAGCCGATGACGCCATTCGACCAGGCCTGCGCGACGATCCAGTCGGCGATTTCGCGGTAATCCTCCCGCTCGACCGGCGAACGGAAGGAATCTCGCGTGCCGAAGCTCGCCCCCGTTCCGCGCACGTCGACGACCACGACGGCATAGCCGCGTGGCACGAAGAAATCGCGATACTTGCCTGCGTTCGGGCTGGGATCGGTCGAGGCAGACGCGCCGTCGCGCAAGGCGAAGCGCCGGTAATACGGTGTGAGGATCAGGACGGTTGGAAAGCCGCCGCTGGGCACGTCCTCTCCTTGCGGCAGGTAAATGTCCGCGGCGAGACGGCAACCATCTCGCATGGTCAGGTACAGTGATTGCGGGCGCTCGGGCTTGCGGTAGCGCGCCGGCCTTTCGGCGAGGTAACGAGACGGCGGCTTCCGCCAGGCCGAGCACTCCGCATCACTGTCCGACATACGGTCCCCTCCACGCTCCCACGCTGGGTTGACAGCCTAAAGCAGTTGTTTCATGCGTCAATTTCCGATTCTGCAAGCGTTCATGCGGAATCCGCAACTAGAGGGAAGCTCGTGAACATCAAGGGACTCGAGGCGCTGAGGGCCTTCATGGAGGGTGGGTCGCTGAATGAGGCAGCACAACGGCTGCATCGGACCCAGCCGCAGATCAGCCGCCTCCTGGCTGCATTGGAGGAGGAGGTCGGATTTGCACTTTTCAGCCGCCAGAAACGGCGCCTTGTGCCGACGCCCGAGGCTCGTGAATTCTATGCTCACGTCGAGCATGCACTCTACAGTCTCGACGAGGTCAGGCAGGCATCGGCGCGCGTGCGGGCGAGACAGCGCCGGCATGTTCGCATTCTGACGGCACCCCACGTGACTGATGCCCTCCTTGCCGATGCCATCGCGACCATGACCGAAGAAGATCCGGGGTTCACCGCCTCCATCGACTCTCGGTCACGATTGGACATCGAGCTTTGGCTGGGGAAGGAGCAGTTCGACCTCGGGATTACGGTATTGCCGCTCGACAGTGATGCGATCGAGGTCGAGCCGATGGTCACGGTCCGGGCCGTTACCGTCATGCGGCAGGATCATCCCCTCGCAGCGAAAAAGACGGTTGGCATTACGGATCTTGTCGACCTGCCGCTGGTCGCGAATGCGCCACGTACTGTCATGCGGCAGTGCCTCGAGGCAGCCTTCCGGAAAATCGGCGCGAAACCGAAAATCAGGCTCGAAACGCCAAACGGGCTCGTCGCCTGCGAACTGGCCGGCCGGGGCCTGGGCCTTGCTCTCGCCGACGGCTTCGTCGCCCGCTCCAGTTTGAAACCGGGGATGGTCATTCGCCCCTTCGAACCGGCAATCGAGTTGCCCTACGTATTCATTTTCCCCAACTGGCAGGCACGCACCCGGACTGTGAACCGGCTGGCAACGCTGGTGCGCGAGGCAGCTCAGCGGCAGGCAAGCAGCGGTTGAGCTGCCTTGATCGAGGCTCACCAGACTGCTGGGGAGATGGCTCTCCCCGCGAGCTGACGAGACACCCATTCAGGCTAAAGCGCACCAGTCCTTGGCTCCCTTATGCTGGCTTGATTTTCTATTCATTGATGCCAATTCCCGGTGAGCTGGGGAACGGCAGCTGCCAGGTCGGAGAGCAATATCGCGGGAGGACAGAGCGCTTCGTGAGCTACTGGGAAGAACGGAAGGGCTACACCTATCTTCGCGAGGTTCGGAACCTGGCTGAAACGGTTGCGCCCCATGCGCGAAGCATCATCGATGTCGGGTCGAACGGGTGTCCTTATCTCGAGTGGTTTACGCAGGCACACTACCGGGTCTCGATCGACCTCACCAATCCATACCGCTCGGATACGGTTGAAGGGTTAGCCGTCGACTTCCTCGAATACGAGCAGGTCAAGCCGTTCGATCTGTGCCTCTGTCTCCAGGTTCTCGAACACGTTCCGGAACCGCGCATCTTCGCCCGCAAGCTGCTGGCGACTGCGGAGCACGTCGTCGCGTCCGTCCCCTTCCGCTGGCCGCGGGGGTTCTGCGCAGATCACGTCCATGACCCCGTTGATGAAAAAACGCTGCTGAGCTGGTTCGGGCGTCCGCCTGCCAGATCAGTGATCGCCGAGGAGCCCCGCAAGGGACCGAACGCCCGACGGCTGATCTGCCATTACTGCTCGACGCGTCTTTGACTTGCCACCCAGAAGCGGGCAAGAGCCCCCCGCCCCGTGAGAGGGGCTGGATGATTGCGCGGGTGTGGCTGCGCACCCGCCGCCGGACGAACCGCTTGGGCGAGGCAGACGGCGTTACGCAGGGAACAGCTGAGTTCTCTCTCTCGCGGCATATGGAGTGTGACGGCCGCAACGGCCACGCAACACCCACTCGCCGGAGTTTCACCATG
>JAWLCO010000196.1:0-4940 GCA_041687075.1 Hyphomicrobiaceae bacterium
GGCAACGATGTCCTCGCCGTCGATGCGGCCGTGGCCGAGCTGACCTCCGCGGTTCGGGCCGGCGGTGGCCCGCGCTTCCTCCGGGCGCGCACGTATCGCCTCACCGGCCACACCGGCGCCGATGCCGCGACCTACCGGCCGAAGGAGGAGGTCGAGGCGCGCTGGAAGGAGGACCCGATCGCCCGCGTCGCAGACCTGCTGCGCGAGGCAGGCGTTCCGGACGCCGAAATCGCTGCGGATGCCGAGACCGCGAAAGCGGAAATGCGCGCGGCCTACGAGGCAGCCGTCGCGACGCCTTATCCACCCGCGGAGAAGGCGTTCGTAGATGTTCAGGACATTGGCGATCCGCGCGTGGAGGCGTTCTGATGCCACGTATGACTTATCTCGATGCTGCGCGCGTTGCCCTCGCGGAGGAAATGCGGCGGGACCCGACGGTCTGGGCCGTTGGTGAGGATCTGGGGCGCGGCGGCGTATTCGGCCAATACCGTGGGCTCGTCGACGAGTTCGGCCCCGAGCGCATCTCGGATGCACCCATTTCGGAAGCCTGCATCATGGGTGCCGCCGTCGGTGCTGCCATGACGGGCACGCGGCCAGTGGTCGAGATGCGCTTTTCCGACTTCGCGCTGTGTGCCGTTGACGAGCTCGTCAACCAGGCCGCCAAGGCGCGTTACATGTTTGGTGGCCAGACGAAGGTGCCGCTTGTTGTGCGCGAGCCGATCGGCATGTGGCGCTCCTCCGCGGCTCAGCACTCGCAGTCGCTCGAGGCGTGGTACGCGCATATTCCGGGGCTCGTGGTGGTCTGCCCGTCAACGCCGGCCGACAACAAGGGACTGCTGAAATCCGCGATCCGGTGCGACGACCCGGTGGTCTACATGGAGCACAAGGGGCTCTGGCCGCTCGAGGACGATGTGCCGGAAGATCCTGACTACGTCGTTCCGTTCGGCCAGGCGCGGCTGGTTCGCGAAGGCGGCGCCGCCACCATCGTCTCCTGGTCGAAACAGGTTCACGTCTGTGCTGCGGCGGCCGATGCGCTCGCTGCCGATGGTATCGAAGTCGAGCTGATAGACCTCCGCACCCTGTGGCCCTGGGACAAGGAGGCGGTGTTCCGCAGCGTCGAGAAAACGGGACGTCTCCTCGTGGTGCAGGAGGCGGTGTCGGTCGCCGGTTTCGGGGCTGAAATTTCAGCAACTGTTGCCGAAAGATTGCACAGCAGGTTAAAGGCACCTGTCCGTCGCCTCGGCGCACCGCGCATCCCGATCAGCTACGCTCCGCCGCTCGAGGATGCCGCGCGTGTTACCGAAGCGGCAGTCGTGAAAGCCGTCCGCGATCTACTCGCCGTTTAGCCAGCAAAGTGGAGAAAACGCCATGAGTGTGTTCAGTAAATTCGCAGCCGGGCTCGCCTTGCCCGCGCTATTGGCTGGTGCCCTCGCCAGCGCGCCGGCCGTGGCCCAGGAGTACAAGAGCGAATACAAGATCTCGACGGTTGTCGGCGTGCCGTTCCCGTGGGGGCTTTCGGCGCAGCGCTGGGCCGATCTCGTCAAGGAGCGCACCGACGGGCGCATCAACATGAAGGTCTATCCCGGCGCGCAGCTCGTGGCCGGTGACCAGACCAAGGAATTCACCGCCATGCGTCAGGGCATCATCGACATGGCGGTCGGCTCGACCATCAACTGGTCGCCCCAGGTTCCGGAGCTGAACCTGTTCTCGATGCCCTTCCTGATGCCGGACTACGCTGCCATCGACGCTCTCACGCAGGGTGAGCCGGGCAAGAAGCTGTTCGAGATCATCGCCTCGAAGGACATCGTGCCGCTCGCCTGGGGTGAGAACGGCTTTCGCGAGCTCACGAACTCCAAGCGCGAGGTGCGCAAGCCCGAGGACCTCAAGGGCCTGAAGATCCGCGTCGTCGGCTCGCCGCTGTTCAATGACACCTTCACGGCGCTGGGCGCCAACCCGACGCAGATGAGCTGGGCCGATGCGCAGCCGGCTCTTTCGACCGGCGCGGTGGACGGCCAGGAGAACCCGCTCTCCATCTACACCGTCGCGAAGCTGCACACGGTCGGTCAGAAGTACGTGACGCTGTGGCGCTACGTGGCCGACCCGCTCATCTTCTCCGTCAACAAGCAGGTCTGGAACAGCTTCACGCCAGAGGATCAGAAGATCGTCCGCGAGGCCGCGCTGGAAGCCGGCAAGTACGGCATCGAGGTGGCGCGCAAGGGCATAACGCCTGAGGATCCGTCCGAGCTCGAGAACATCAAGAAGCTCGGCGTCACCATGAGCGAGCTGACGCCTGAGGAGCTGAAGGCCTTCCAGGACGCGACGAAGCCCGTCTACGACAAGTGGAAAGCCCGCATCGGCGCCGAGCTCGTCGAGTCCGCCGAGAAGGCTATCGCCAATCGCAGCAAGTAATGACCGGACAGCACACCCGCCGCGATAGTTCTCCGGCGGGTGTGCCCTTTTCCGCGCCAGCGCCCATGGTCCATGACCCGAACACTGACGGCTCCCCGGCGGCCCCGGCACGCGACCGTCTCCTGCCGGTGGAGCGTCTCGTCGCGGCACTTGCCATGGCGGCGATCTGCTTCATCAGCTTCGCCAACGTGCTGGTGCGCTACATCAGCAATTATTCGTTCGCGTTCACGGAGGAATACTCGACCTTCCTCCTCGTGCTGCTGACGTTCGTCGGTGCGTCCGTGGCCGTTGCGCGAAATAGCCATATGCGGGTCGGCTTCTTTGCCGAGTTTGGCCGGAACTGGCGCCGCTTCTGCGGAATCGTAGCACGGCTCGCCTCGCTCCTGATGTTCGGCCTCGTCGCCTGGTACGGCGGCTGGCTGACCTGGGACCAATACCGGTTCGAGGAGCTGTCGGGAGGCCTCGGCTACCCGACCTGGATCTACACGATCTGGATGCCTCTCCTTTCGGTCCTGATCATGGGCCGCATCCTTTTCGCCTGGTGGCAGGAGAGGAGCGCCGAGCGATGATCACGGCAAATCTCGTCCTCGTCGCGGTTTTCGCTGCGCTGCTTGTGGTGGGGGCGCCGATCGCCGTGTCGCTGGGCCTCGCCGGCTTCGCAGCCATCGCGGTCGGTCTCGATGTGTTTGCGCTGCAGAGCGTGGGGCAGATCACCTACAATTCGATATCGAAGTATCCGCTGATCGCCATACCGCTGTTCGTCTTGACAGGCGTGGTGTTCGAGAAGGCCGGCGTCGCGGCGAAGCTCGTCACCTTCATGCAGGCCATCGTCGGTCCGCGCAAAGGCGGCCTCGCGCTCGTTGCGATCCTCGTCTGCATGATCCTCGGCGGCATGTCGGGCTCGGGACCTGCAGACGCGGCGGCCGTTGCGACGATCATGATTCCGAGCATGCGCCGGGCAGGATATCCGGATGCTTTCTCGGCGAGTGTGGTGGCGGCAGGGTCTTCGACGGCCATTCTGATTCCCCCATCGCTGGCCCTCGTCATTTACGGCGTGCTGGTCCCGGGCGTGGATCTCCGCGCCCTCTTCGCTGCCGGCCTCATTCCAGGCATCCTGGTGGGTCTCGCGGTGATGGGCCCGGCCTGGTGGCTCAGCCGGAGGAATGATTTCGAGGCCTGCGAAGGCGAAACGCGTCCGCCGTTCTTCCGCGCGTTCTGGGAGGCGTTGCCGGGGCTGTTTGCGCCGGTAATCATTCTCGGTGGCCTGCGGAGCGGTCTCTTCACTCCGACCGAGGCTGCGGCCGTTGCGGCCGTCTATGGCCTCGTCATTGGACTCGCGTATCGAGCCTTCACTCTCAGGGGTGCCCTCGAGGTCTTCGCCGAGGCCGCGGAGACGACGGCCGTCATCATGATCATCATCGCGCTCGCGGGCCTCTTCGCCTTCGCCGGCTCGACGCTGGGCGCCTTCGATCAGGCGGCGACTGCCATCCTCGCGTTCACGGGCGATCCGCTGATCGTGCTGGCGCTGGTGATGATGCTGATCCTTTTTCTCGGCATGCTGCTCGACGGGCCGTCGATCTACCTCATCTCACTGCCGCTGCTCTACCCGGTGGCGTTGAAACTGGGCTGGAATCTTACCTGGTTCGGCGTGCTCATGGCCATGAACATCGCAATCGGCCAGGTCACACCGCCCGTTGCCGTCAACCTGTTCGTCACCTGCAAAATCGCCGGAGTACCCATCGAGTCGACGGTGCGCTGGGTGATGTGGTTCGTGCTCTCGATGGCGGTTGTTCTGGCGCTTGTCGTGATTTTCCCCGAGCTCGCATTGTGGCTGCCGCAGCAGCTCGGCTACGCGATCTGACCTTTCAAGGAGTGACTGAATGTCCGCAAACGAGATGACGGGCGGCGAAGCCCTGGCGCGCATGATCCAGGCCCACGAGGGCGGGCCGATGTTCGGCATGGGCGGCTTCCAGCTGCTGCCGTTCTACGATGCCGCGCGCCGGCTCGGCCTCGCGCACCATCTCATCAACGACGAACGCGCCGCGGTGTTCGCAGCCGATGCCTACGCCAAGGTTTCCGGCCGCGTCGGCCTCGCAGATGCCACCCTGGGCCCCGGAGCAACCAACCTCGTCACTGGCCTCGTCGAGGCTTTGAACGCCGGCTCGCCGCTGGTCGTGCTGACAGGCAATACCCACCGCGACCATTCCTGGAAGAACATGACCCAGGAATCGCGTCAGCTCGAGATCCTGCGTCCAGCCGTGAAAGAGGTCATCCGCGTCGAGAGCGTGCAGCGCATCCCCGAGCTGATGCGCCGCGCCTTCGCCGTGGCCACGACCGGCCGGCCGGGTCCTGTCGTCGTCGATGTTCCGGAAGACATTTGTCACGGCACGCACGGCTACGGGGAGGGTGAGTTCCACGCCGATCCGGCCTATCAGGCCGCACCGGCGCTGCGCTGCCGTCCGGATGCCCGGTCGCTCGAGCGTGCCGCACGCATGATCGCCGAGGCGAAGCGGCCCATCCTGCTCGCCGGCGGC
>JAWLCO010000197.1:0-4878 GCA_041687075.1 Hyphomicrobiaceae bacterium
ACGCGCGTCTCGGACGTCAATGCGGGCGAAGCCATCACGTTCTTCGAGATCACGACGTCAGCGGCGTTCCTGGCCTTTGCCGAGGTCCCCGCTGATGCCATCATCCTGGAAGTGGGCCTCGGCGGCCGGCTTGATGCGACCAACGTGGTCGCACACCCGGCCTTGTCGGTCATCACGCCGGTGGCGATGGACCATGCTGACAAGCTCGGCGGAACGCTCGCGGAGATCGCCGGCGAGAAAGCCGGTATTCTGAAGCGAGGCGTTCCGGCCATCATTTCGCAGCAGGAGGACGAGGCTCTCGAGGTCATCTGCGATCAGGCGTCCCGCGCCGGTGCTCCGCTGACCGTCTGGGGTCATCATTTCGATGCGTACGAGCAGCGCGGCCGGCTTATTGTCCAACAGGAGAACGTGCTCCTCGACCTGCCGAAGCCCGCATTGATCGGCCGCCATCAGATCATCAACGCCGGAACCGCAGTCGCGGCCGCGCAGGCTTTGCGCCATCTCGGCTTGGGCGAACAGGCGATCAGCCGTGGTTTGACGGAGGCCGAATGGCCCGCGCGTATGCAGCGCCTGAAAGGCGGGCCGCTGTCGGATTTGACGGGACCCAATTCGGAGCTTTGGCTCGACGGCGGACATAATCCTGCAGCCGGCATGGCCATCGCGCAGACGCTCGCGGATCTCGAGGAGCGCTCGTCGAGCCCGCTGCATCTCATCGTTGGCATGATGGGTCAGAAGGACGCTCCGGGTTTCCTGTCGCCATTCCGGGGGTTGGTCAAAGAGATCGTCACCGTGCCCATCCCGGGCGCCCACGAGGCACCGCACCAGCCGGAAGCGTTGGCCGAGATCGCGCGCGGCATGGGGTTCCGTGCGAAAACGGCGGGCGATGTTCCTGCCGCGATAAGGCAGATTGAAACGAACGGCAGCACGCCGAAACGCATTCTGATTTGCGGTTCGCTTTATCTCGCTGGCCATGTCCTCGCCCAGCAGCAGGGCGTTACGCAGCAATCCAATTGATTGGTTTAAGGCAAAGTTATCCCCGCCTTTCCCAGTTGTGATAAAATGTATGCGGGGAACCGCACATCTTGATTTAACATATTGAAATTTCTGGCGTTTCTCGAATTCTCCAGTTGACAGCGTGACGCTGTTCTGGCATACATAAGCTATAACGCGACAGTTGCGTGTGGGGCCGTTGATGGCCGGCGGAACTGCCGCGTTTTTTGTTTCCTCCTCCCATTACCGAAATTCCGGAAGGCCTATGAGCGGAACGAAGGCCTCGCAGCGGCGGGCGCCCGACTGGGTGGCTATTCGCCGGCTTTACGAGGAGAGCGGAACGACCCTTGCCGTAATAGCTGCCTTGCACGGGGTAACGCCCGCGACGATCCGGAAGCGGCGTCTTGCCGAAAACTGGACGCCGCGGGCGAGGGGGCCCCGTGCGAAAGCCACCGGCTCGCCCAGGCGCAGCCGTACGGGCCGAAGTGGGCTCATTGCCCGGCTGCTCAGGGTGGTCGACCAGAATTTGAAGCTGCTGGAGATGCGCATGGAAACGGATGAGCCCGGCACGGCCGCCGATCGCGAGCGCGAGACCCGCGCTATCGGCGCCCTCACCCGAACCATCGAGAAGCTGACGGAACTGCAGTCCGAAGCCGATAGGGCCGCGGCCAACACTGCCAAAACCAGCCCCGGAAACCAGATCGATGACAGCGACGCGGCCCGCCTCCGCCTTGAAATTGCGGAACGCATTCTCCGGATTGGCGAGCGGTACGCAGCGCGATGAGCTGGCGGCGGCACTCGCCGATCTGCCGTCAGCTCACCTGAGCTTTCTCGCATGGGACTGGCAGACCTGGGCCCGCGACGATCAGCTTCCGCCGGATGCTGATGCTCAAGGCCGGCCCTGGCGCACCTGGTTGATCCTCGGCGGCCGCGGCTCCGGCAAAACCCGCGCCGGCGCTGAATGGGTGAGAGCCGAGGTCGATCATTTGGCGCGAAGCGGCGGGTCGGGCGGCGGGCGGATCGCCCTCGTCGGCGAAACACTGGACCAGGTCCGCAGCGTGATGGTCGAGGGCGTCTCCGGATTGCTCGCCGTCCATCCGCCCGGCGCCCGGCCCCGGTTCGAGCAATCGAAACGCCAGCTCGTCTGGCCGAACGGCGTCGTGGCGCAACTCTTTTCGGCCGAAGATCCGGAAAGCCTGCGCGGTCCGCAGTTCGCCGCCGCCTGGCTCGATGAGATCGCCAAGTGGCGCTACGCAGAGCAGACGTGGGATATGCTTCAGTTCGGATTGCGCCTTGGAACCATGCCGCGGCAGGTGGTGACCACGACGCCGCGGCCCGTTCCAATTCTCAAGCGCATCATGGGTGACGACAGCACTGTCGTCACGCGGGTCCGCACCAGTGACAATGCGGCGAATCTCGCCCCGGCGTTCATCGCGGAAATGGAACGCCGCTATGGTGGAACGCTGCTCGGGCGACAGGAGCTCGAAGGTGAGCTGATCGAGGATATGTCCGGTGCGCTGTGGCGGCGGGAATGGATCGAGCAGCATCGGCTCTCCATTGCCCCGCCGCTGCAGCGCACCGTGGTGGCGGTCGATCCGCCAGTCACTGCGACGCGATCATCCGACGCTTGCGGGATCTGCGTTGCAGGTCTTGGTCCCGACGGACGTGCTTACGTCGTGGCCGACCGGACATTGCAGGGCCGCGAGCCGCAGGTCTGGGCACGTGCGGCGATCGCCGCTTATTGCGATTTCGCCGCCGACCGCATCGTGGCGGAGGTCAACCAGGGCGGCGACCTCGTGCAGAACATCCTGCGCCAGATCGACCCCACCGTGCCGATCCGCATGGTGCGTGCGACACGAGGCAAATGGGTGCGGGCAGAGCCCGTGGCGGCGCTTTATGCCGAAGGCCGCGTCGCCCACGTCGGGCAACACGCGGCGCTGGAGGCGCAGATGCTGGCCTTCGGCGCCGACGGACTTTCCGCCGGCCGCAGCCCCGATCGCCTCGACGCACTGGTCTGGGCACTGACCGAGCTGATCCTCGACGCGCCGCCTCGACCCGCGATGCGGATGCTCTGACGGGCACGGCATTCCTTCAGCCAATCAGGTGAAACGATGACAGCAGTCGAACGACAGCCCTCGCGGCTGGCGCGGATGGCGCGTGCCTTGGGCCTGCGGCCGTCACGTGGCCGGGAGCAGAAGTCAGGCGCGCCGGTGCCGCTGGTCGCGGTTGAAGGCCTCGGGTTTCCAGCCTGGATGCCGCGTGATTACGGTGCGTTTGCCCGCGAGGGCATGATGCAGAACCCCATCGTGTACCGCGCAGTCCGCATGATCTCGGAAGCGGCCGCATCGGTGCCGCTCCTGCTCTACGAAGGCGAGCGCGAGCTTGATGAACATCCCTTTCTCGACCTTTTGCGGCGGCCTGGATCGGCCCGCACGACAGCAGACCTTCTGGAGGCCTGGTACGGCTACCTGCTCGTAGCCGGTAATGTCTACGTAGAGGCGACCGCAGCATGGGGCCGCATACAGGAGCTGCACGTCCTGCGGCCTGACCGGATGCGGGTCATCCCGGGATCGGACGGCTGGCCCGAAGCCTTTGAATATTCCATCGAAGGCCGTCGGGTGCTCGTCGGCGGCGAAGTGCTGCCCGGCATCAACCGCATTCTGCACCTCAAGCTGTTCCATCCCGCCAACGACCATTACGGACTGTCGCCGATCGAGCCGGCTGCGACAGCCATCGACCTCCACAACACGGCAAGCCGCTGGAACAAGGCACTACTCGACAATTCCGCGCGGCCATCGGGCGCTCTGGTCTATTCCTCCGGCGGCCATCTGACGGAGGAGCAGTTCAAGCGGCTCAAGGCCGAGCTCGAGGCGAGCTTCCAGGGTGCGCGCAATGCCGGCCGGCCGTTGCTGCTTGAAGGCGGGCTCGACTGGAAGGCGATGAGCCTCACGCCGCGGGACATGGATTTCATCGAGGCGCGCCATGCGGCCGCCCGTGAAATCGCGCTGGCACTCGGTGTGCCGCCCATGCTGCTCGGCATCCCTGGCGACAATACGTACGCCAATTACCAGGAGGCCAACCGCACCTTCTGGCGTCAGACAGTGCTGCCGCTCGTGAACCGCACCGCCAAGTCGCTCTCGGCCTGGCTGGGGCCGGTGTGGAGCGAGCACCTCGAGCTGCGGCCCGACCTCGACGCCATCGAGGCGCTGACGTCGGAGCGGGAGGCGCTGTGGGCCCGTGTTGAACGCGCAACGTTCCTCACGCGCAACGAGAAGCGGGCGGCAGTCGGATACGGCCCTCTGCCGGATGGGGACGAGCTGCCATCGCCCTAAGGCAGCGCGCGACCACGAACATCAAACCACAAACGGATGGATCGGATGGAAGCACTGGAAGCCCGGCCGCTGCAGGCGGTCCGGGAGGTGAAGCTGACGTCGCTGGGCCTCAAGGACGTAACCCTCGACGGCACGTTTGAAGGCTACGCGAGCCTGTTCCACCGCGAGGACCTGGGGCGCGACGTCGTGATCCCGGGCGCTTTCCGCGAAAGCATCGCCAAGCGCGGTGCGGCGGGTATCCGCATGCTGTTCCAGCATGACCCTAACCAGCCCATCGGCACGTGGACGAAAATCTACGAGGACGCGCGCGGCCTCTTCGTCCGTGGCCAGCTCGCAACCGAGGTCGCGAAAGCGCGCGAAGTGCTCTCGCTGATGCGCGCCGGCGCCATCGACGGCCTCTCGATCGGCTTCCGCACGGTAAAGGGTGTGCGGGATTCCCGCACGGGCGTGCGCCGGTTGGAAAAGATCGATCTCTGGGAAATTTCGATCGTCACGTTCCCGATGCTGCCGGAGGCGCGGGTCTCGACGGTCAAATCGCATCCGTTCGGCGGCCGCA
>JAWLCO010000198.1:0-4777 GCA_041687075.1 Hyphomicrobiaceae bacterium
TCAAGCTCCATGCCGTCCAGCGCATTGCCGCTGCCGATCAGCTTGCCGATCACGACCGGGTCGAGGTCACCGTAGATGTTGGCGAACACGGCCGTGTCGTCGCCGTCCAACACCATCAATACGAGGCCTTCGACGAATTCTTCGGACTCGTTGAGGAACAGGTCGACCCGGGTCTCGCCGTCGCGGACTTCCATCGCCGGTGTCCAGCCGGCGACGCTGAGTTCACTGGCGGTCTCTTCGATGCGTCCGCGCATCGCGGGGTTGATCCCGGCGTCCTCGAACACCATCAGGCGCAGGCCGTCAACCGAATCGATGATGCCGGCCAGTTCGGCGTTGTTGCCGCGGAAGCTCTCGGCAAAGCCCCGCATCATGGCCGGGCCGAAGTTCAGGTTGACCTTGGGCGTGGTGCCAATCGCACCGGCGATTGGGTCCAGATCGACCTGGCCGATATCGTCGGACTGGGCGAACGCTGCAGAACCCAGCAGCACGGTCGAGATCAGGACGGTACGGATTGCGGTCTTCATTGCGGTTTCTCCTCTAAGGAATGTCATGGTTGGCTGGCGTTGGAAATTGCTGGTGAAAGTCACGACCGGTCGCGCCGGGCCAGGTAGGGCCGAACGTATTCGGCATAGGGCAGTTCGTCCAGCCCGAGATCGGGCACTGCCAGGCTGCCGGAAACTTCGCGCTCGGCGATCGCGGCGACGCGCCGCCCGGTGGCGTCGAGGGTCTCCAGCGCCAGCGCCAGCTGGGCCATCTCGCGCTCGGTCGGCGTGGCGACCGGCGGCGCAGGTTCCGGTGCGCGCAGCACCAGCGTGATCACGACGGCGGCAACCAGCGCCGCGGCGGCCGCCATGAACCAGGTCGTGCGGGGCCGGGCCGCCGCCTGCCGCCGGGCACGGACGGCCGCGCCGGACGGCAGTTCGGCGGCGGCCAGGCCGACCAGCTCGCGCTTGAGCGCCCAGTCGGCGGCCAGCTCCGGATCGCGCGGTACCAAGTGGGCGGCGTCCAGCATTTCGGCGGACGCCAGATCGGCCCGGAAACGATGGTCGTCGCGGTCGGGGCGACCCTGGACGTTGTTGGATCGATCAGGCGACTTGTGCATTGGATTCCTCCTCCAGGCGAAAGCGCAATTGGCGGCGCGCCCGGAACGTGTAGACCTTGACCTGGTTTGCGGAAAGCCCGAGCGCGCGCGCGACGGTGGCCACGTCGAGCTCCTGGATATCGCGCAGGATCAGCAGCGATCGGCCCGGCTCCGGCATTTCCTGGATCGCCGAGCGCAGCGCGCGAACACGTTCGTTGCTGTGCATCTCCTCGGCCGGCCCGGCGTCGTCGGCCTCGCCCAGGGCTCTTTTCTGGCTGGCCACCAGGTGCAGCAGACTGCGGGTGCGGGTGCGCCCGCGCAATACGTCGAGACAGGCATTTCGCGTACAGGTCATCAGCCACGGCAGTTCCTCGCCTTCGCGCAGCTTGTCTACGTTCTTCCAGAGCTTGACCAGCGTCTCCTGAGCGACGTCCTCGGCCTCGTCGTCGCGCCCCAGCATCAATCGGGCCAGCTGGAAAAGCCGGCCGCCGTGCTGGTCAACGAGTTGCTCGAATCTGCGCTTCATACCCGGTTATACGCCCGGCGCGAAAAATAGTTACACATCAGGGGAAATCGGCATCTGGACGACCCTAATGTGCGATGTCCCAGTGGCTGCCGGCGGTTCGATGCGCAGGCGCTTCGGCCCGCCACAGCGCTCGCATCACACCCGGCGGCTCTCGATCCGGAGACAGGTCCGGCCATCGAACCGCGGCAGATCCCGCGCAACCCGTTCCTGGTACTCCTGGATGCGTGAGGCCTCGCGGCCACACTCACCACAGCACAAAGACTCATCGGGGTTGCGCCTCAACGTGATCCGGATCTCTTCCGGATCAACACCCTTGCGTTCGAAATCCGCAATCTCGAATCCCGACCAACCACCCAGCGGCGCCAGCACCTCCTCGTCCCGGCCCCATCGGACTCTCCTCTCATCATCGACAGGAGGAAAATAGGCCAAGTCCCGGTGTCGTGCGAAGCGCTTTTTTTACTTCAGCGTGTTGACCGGGCTCAGAAACCCAGCTTCTCCAGTGCCGCCGAGATCTTCAAGTGCATCGCTTCCTGCTGGAGCGGGAACGAGCGGAAGAAGTCGCGGCGAGTCAGTGACGGATTGCGCGCACGCACGTTCGCAGCCCACTTCCTCGCGCGCGCCTGGTCGCCTGCGAGTTCCTGGAAGGCTGCTGCGATCATGGCGATTAGAACATGTGCGCCCGGCGACCGTGCAGCGCGGTCCGCCCAAACGGCCGCCTCGTGGTGCTCGTCCCGCGCCATATGTATAAAGCCGCGCGTGCCCACCATCGCGTAATACAACGGGTCGAGCGGGCTCAGCGACATTGCCAGATCGACGCCCTCCCGCGCGCTGGTACTGTTGCCGGACATCGTCTCCGTCCAGGCGTGGGCATAGATGCCCTGTGCAAAGTTGGGGCTGAGTGAAGTCGAGCGCTCGAGCCACGTCGCGGCGCGCTCAAGATCCGCGTCCAGCCAGAAACTGCGTCCCATCGTGAAATTCGCGAACGGATCCAGCGGGTCGATATCGATCGCACGTTGAGCATAGCTCCGGGCCTGCGCGATCTCCCCCTGGATGTCGTCGGTCTGGCGCAGGAAAGCCGACTGGAAGTGCACGAAAGACAGACCGGCATGCGCGCGCGCAAAATCCGGGTCGCGCTGGATCGCATGGGAGAAGAGTTCAGCCGCGCTCGCATTGTCCCTGCGGTTGAAGCGATACATGTACTGCAGCGCGAGATGGTAGGCCGACCAGGAATCCAGATTCGCCGTCGCCCGCAGGCGCGCGGCAGCGGCTTCGTGCAGTGGGATCTGGATCTCGAGGGAGGACAGTATCCGGGCGCGAATCTCCGCCCGCACGGCGTGCACGTCGTCGACGTATCCACTGTAGCGCTCCGCCCAGACGATATCGTCATCTCGCGTGTCGATCAGTTCCGTGGTGACCACCAGGCGACGGCCCGTGACCTCGACGGCCCCGGTCAGGCAGTAGCGCACACCGAGCAGCCGACCTGCTTTGCCGGGCTCCATGTCGCCGCCTCCGAGACGAAACGACGATCCGCGGGCGATCACGAACAGCCAGCGCAGACGCGCCAGCTCGGCGATCAGCTCGTGAGGCAGGCCCTCGGCAATGGTCGCGCAGGAGCCGGCTTCGCCGATGACGCGAAACGGTAGTACGGCGATCGACGGCCTTGCCGTCTGGGCTGGGCTCTCGGCCGACGCGGACATGGCGGGTTCCGTGCTGCCGTTGGCGCTTGCCGACAAGGCTGGCGGACATCGCTCGAGCTCTACGTCGGCGACGAAGCGAAGGCCCCTCCCGTGGATCGTCCTGATGAACTGCTGCGTCCTGCCGTCGTCGCCAAGCGCTTTCCGGGCCGACTTGATGCGGCTGCCGAGCGCCGAGTCGGTCACCACGCGCCGGTCCCACAGTTTTTCGAGAATCTCGTCCCGCGAGACCAGCCGGTCACGATGTTCCACCAGTAGCGCGAGCAGCGCGAATACCTGCGGTTCCAACGGTCGAGGCCGGCCGTCGGCGCGGAGCTCGGCCTTGTCGATATCAAGCTCGAATCGATCAAACCGGTAGATCATGCCGTCCAGCATAAGACAGGGGCCTGCCGCCTGTCCGCAAATCTTCACGATATCTTCACGAGATCTCCACGTGCTCTCCAAGCGCCGTGTGAGCCGGCGCGGTACAAAAAAGCCGAAACCGCAGCAGATCAGCCGCATCAGAAAGGAGCAGACTACGATGAAACATCCATGTACGGAGTTGCCGACACGCCTGGAAGCAGGTGGCGTCTGTATTCAGGGCCAGGACTGGGGAGACCTCAATGTGGCGCGCATCCGCTTCCCCAAGGGCGCGGATGCCACGCCGTTGCTGGAGGGCATGCCGCAGAACCTGTGCCCGTGTCCGCATTGGGGAACAGTGCTCAAGGGCTCCATCCACGTGCGCTACGCGGACGGGCAAGAAGAGGTCGTGCGAGCTGGCGAGGTCTATTACTGGCCGCCCGGGCACACGGTGTGGGTCGATGAAGACTACGAAGCGATCGAGTTCAGCCCGAGTGATCAGATGGGCGAATTGGTCGAACACCTAAAGACGAAAATGCAATCCGGAGGATGAAGCCATGCCACTGGTAACGATCGACGTGATCAAGGATGTGTTTACTGACCGGCAGAAGGAGCAGATGATCGAGAAGGTGACATCCGCGATGGTCGAGGTCGAGGGCGAGGCGATGCGGCCGGTCACCTGGGTACGAATACAGGAATTCGCTGGCGGAGACTGGGCGATAGGCGGCGACCGCCTGGGCGCGGCAGACGTACATGCCATGGCCGAGGCGAAGACGGGCTAGCTGGCCAACTTCGTCGTGCTGTCGCATAACCGGCTGAGCGCGCCGCAGGTTCGGCTCGACCTGGCGGTCAGCCCGTCGCCGTCAAGCTCAATCAACGCGAGAAATTCGAACGGCTGTGCCGCTACATCCGCCCCCGCCAGTGTCGGAAGGGAACAAACGGAGATAAAAGGTGCGCCCGCGCTGGAGCCCGGTCCTAATGCGCGCTGTCCCAATCCTTGCCGGCGCCGGCTTCTACCAGCAATTCGACGTCCAGCTCGGCGGCGGCGCTCATGCGGTCGATGACGCCCTGGCGGACTTTGTCGAGGGCGTCGTTCCTGACCTCCAGCACCAGTTCGTCGTGCACCTGCATGACCAG
>JAWLCO010000199.1:0-4626 GCA_041687075.1 Hyphomicrobiaceae bacterium
GCCGAGAGCTGGAAGGCGATCAGCGACAAGGTCTGGGAGTTCAAGCTGCGCAAGGACGTGAGATGGCACGACGGCACGCCGTTCACGGCCGACGACGTGATCTTCACCTTCGAGCGCGCGCCTAACGTGCCGAACAGCCCGGCGAGCTTTGCGTCGGCGGTGAAGGGCAAGACCATCAAGAAGATCGACGACCACACGATCCACATATCGACCGCAGCGCCGCATCCATTGATGCCGAACGATATGTCGAGCCTGCTCATCGTCTCGAAGAAGCATGGCGAAGGCGCCAAGACGGAGGACTACAACTCGGGCAAGGCGGCCATCGGCACCGGTCCTTACAGGTTTGCGAGCTTCGTTCCCGGCGACCGGATCGAGCTGGTTCGCAACGAGGATTACTGGGGTGAGAAGCCGCAATGGGAGAAGGTGACCCTGAAGCCCATCAAGTCCGGTCCGGCGCGTGTCGCCGCCTTGCTCGCCGGCGATGTGGATCTCATCGAGGATGCGCCGACCGCCGACATCGAGCGGCTCAAGAAGGATCCTGAAATCGAGGTGAGCCAAACCGTTTCGCGGCGCGTGATCTACTTCCACATGGACCAGTTCCGGGAAGACTCGCCGTTCATCACGGCGAAGGACGGCTCGAAGATCAAGAATCCGCTGATGGATCAGCGCGTCAGGCAGGCACTTTCGAAGGCGATCAATCGCGATGCCATCGTCGAGCGCGTGATGGAAGGCGTGGCGATCCCGGCCGGACAGCTGCTGGCGGAGGGCTTCTTCGGTGTGTCGCCGAACGTGAAGCCGCCGGCGTACGATCCGGAGGGCGCCAAGAAGCTGCTGGCCGACGCGGGCTACCCCGACGGCTTCAAGATGACGCTCCACGGCCCCAACGGTCGCTACACCAACGACGTGAAAATCGCCGAGGCGGTCGCGCAGATGTTTACGCGAGTGGGTGTCGAGACCAGCATCGAAATGCTGCCGCCCGCGGTCTACTTCAGCCGCGCGTCTGCCGGTGCGAACGGTCTGCCCGAGTTCAGCTTCATCCTGGTCGGCTGGGGCTCCGATACCGGTGAGACTTCGAGCCCGCTGAAGACGCTCCTCGGCACCTTCGACAAGGAGAAGGGGACCGGCGCCGCAAACCGCGGACGCTATTCAAACCCGGAACTCGACAAGCTGATCGCGCAGGCGCTGGCGACCGTCGATGATGCCAAGCGGCAGGATCTGCTGGCCAAGGCCGTCGAGGTGGCGATGGAAGATGTCGGCCTTATTCCATCGCACTATCAGATCAACACCTGGGCGTCGAAAAAGGGGCTGACTTACGAGGCGCGGGCGGACGAGTACACGCTCGCCATGAGCCTCAGGAAGAACTGACGCCAGTAACGGAAGCGTGGCTTAGCAGCGGCGCTTCCAGTTCGTTTGCCTCGGCGGATTGGTGACCGCATCGGGAGGGTTTGCGCATGACCGCATTCATCCTGCGCCGGCTGATGCAGAGCGTGGGCGTCGTTGCGGTCATGTCGCTAATCGTCTTCTTCGGCGTCCATATCGTCGGCGATCCGGTCTACCTGCTCATCAACCCGCAAGCGGATCAAGAGGATATCGAGGCCGCGATCCGCGCGCTGGGATTGGACCGGCCGATCTGGGAACAATACTGGCACTTCATCACGGGGGCGCTGCAAGGGGATCTCGGCCGCTCATTCGTGTTCGGTGAACCGGCGCTGGGGCTGATCCTGCAGCGCATGCCGGCAACGCTCGAGCTCGCCATCGCGGCACTCGTGATGGCAATCGTCATCGGGATCCCACTTGGCCTTTACGCTGGGCTCAAGCCGCAGTCGTGGGTCTCGAAGAGCATCATGGCCGGCTCGATTCTGGGATTTTCGCTGCCGACCTTCTGGGTCGGCATCATGCTCATCATGGTGTTCGCGGTGATGCTCGGCTGGCTGCCGTCCACGGGCCGCGGGCCGACGGCGACGTTCCTTGGCATCACCTCCAGCCTCTTCACCCTCGAGGGGTGGCGCTACGTGCTGCTGCCGGCGCTCAACCTCGCCCTGCTGAAGATCTCGCTCGTCATCCGCCTGACACGCGCCGGAACGCGTGAGGCGATCCATCAGGACTACATCCGCTTCGCCCGCGCCAAGGGCCTGCCGACGCGGCGGGTGATCGGTGTGCACCTGCTCAAGAACATCCTCATCCCGGTCGTGACGGTGCTGGGCCTCGAGTTCGGTAATCTCGTCGCCTTTTCCGTCGTCACCGAAACGATCTTTGCATGGCCGGGCATGGGGCGGCTCCTGATCTCGTCCATACAGAGCCTCGACCGGCCGGTGATCGTGGCGTACCTGATCATCATCGTCCTGATGTTCATCATCATTAATCTGGTGGTCGACGTCCTCTACTCGTTGCTCGACCCGCGCGTGCGGCTTGGGGAGAAGAGCGCATGAGCGTAACGGAAGCACCGGCCGCGCCAACGAAGGAGGGAGGCGCAGCCCCCGTCGAGACGCCGCTACGCCGGTTCATTTCTGAGTACTCCGAAAGCAAGCTTGCAGTCGGCGCGGCAGTGTTCCTGCTCATCCTCGTCCTGCTCGCCGCCTTCGCCCCGCTTATCGCCCCGCAAAACCCCTACGACCTGGCGCAGGTGGATGTGCTCGACAGTCGCCTTCCGCCGGGAGAGGTCGGCTTCAGCGGCATGGCCTATTGGCTTGGCTCGGATGGCGCCGGCCGGGACCTGCTGAGCGCCATGCTCTACGGGCTTCGGATTTCTCTCTCGGTCGGCTTCCTGTCGGGGCTCATCGCCATGGCAATCGGGGCCGCCGTGGGGCTGACGGCCGCCTACATCGGCGGCCGGGTCGAAAGTCTCATCATGCGCATCGTGGACCTGCAACTCTCGTTTCCAGCGATCCTGGTCGCGCTGATGCTGATCGCGGTGCTGGGGAAGGGGGTGGACAAGATCATCATCGCCCTCGTCACCGTGCAGTGGGCCTACTATGCGCGCACCGTTAGAGGTTCGGCGCTGGTCGAAAGCCAGAAGGAGTATGTGGAAGCGGCCCGCTGCCTGGGCCTGAGCCATGCGCGCATTGTGTTCCGCCACATCCTGCCCAATTGCCTGCCGCCGCTGATCGTGGTGGCGACCGTGCAGGCGGCTCACGCCATCGCCCTCGAAGCGACGCTGTCGTTCCTCGGCGTTGGCCTGCCGCAGACGGAGCCCTCGCTCGGCCTGCTGATCTCCAACGGCTTCGAGTATGTGCTCTCGGGCAAGTACTGGATCAGCACGTTCCCCGGCATCGCGCTGCTGGTGACCATCGTCACCATCAACCTCGTCGGCGATCAGTTGCGCGACGTGCTGAACCCGAGGCTGGCGCGATGACCGAGGCTGGGCTTGCAGCGCAGGAAGCGGGCATTGGCGTGGAAAACGCAGAGCCCGCACTCGCGGTCGAAAAGCTGAAAACGCACTTCTTCACCAAGGCCGGCGTGGTCAAAGCCGTTGACGGGGTGAGCTTCTCGGTCAAGCGCGGCGAAGTGTTGGGCCTCGTCGGAGAGTCCGGCTCCGGCAAATCCATCACCGGCCTTTCCATCATCGGACTTATCGATCCGCCGGGCCGCATCGTCTCAGGTGCCATTCGTTTCAAAGGGCAGGATCTTTCCAAGCTGGCGGAAGAGAAGATCCGTCAGCTCCGCGGCGACCGCATCGCGATGATTTTCCAGGACCCGATGATGGCGCTCAATCCGGTCCTGCGGATCGACACGCAGATCACGGAAGCTGTGCGCGCCCATCACGACGTCGACCGCGGCACCGCGCTGGACATGGCGCGCGAGGCCCTGTCCGGGGTCGGCATCCCAGCTCCCGAACGCCGGCTGAAAGCCTATCCGCACGAGCTTTCGGGCGGCATGCGGCAGCGGGTGGCGATTGCCATCGCCTTCATCAACAAGCCCGACCTCATCATCGCCGACGAGCCGACGACGGCGCTCGACGTCACGATACAGGCGCAGATCCTCCACGTTGCGCAGGAGCTTTGCCGCAACACGGGCACTGCGCTCATCTGGATCACGCACGATCTCGCCGTCGTCTCGGCCATCGCCGACCGCATCGCCGTCATGTACGCCGGCCGCATCGTCGAGCAGGGGACGGCCGCCGAGGTCATCGGCAGCCCTCTGCATCCCTACACCCGTGGCCTCATCGGCTCGGTGCCGAGCCACAATGCGCGCGGCAAGCGCCTCTATCAGATCTCCGGCATGACGCCGTCGCTGCTGCACCTGCCGCCGGGGTGCGCGTTCCGCAACCGCTGCGACTTTGCAGGGCCGCTCTGCAGTGAGGCGCCGCCGGTGACCGAGCCAGCCTCGGGCCGGCGGCTTCGATGCTTCTACCCGATGAAATCAGAGGCGGTGTCGTGAGCGAGGCTGTGCCCATCATCGAGGCACGCGGCCTCAGCAAGCGCTTCACGCGCAAGCTCGACCTCGCGGGGCGCATTGCGGCGCGGCTTGGCGTGGGCTTGACAGAAGAAGCAGTCCACGCGGTCGACGATGTGACATTTGCCATCAGCAGAGGCGAGGTCGTTGGGCTCGTGGGCGAGTCCGGGTGCGGAAAGTCCACCCTGGGCCGCATGATTGCCGGCATCATCGAGCCTTCTGGCGGGACCGTTC
>JAWLCO010000200.1:0-4562 GCA_041687075.1 Hyphomicrobiaceae bacterium
GCTTCAGCTCGTGCGCACCATTCGCAAGTCGGAACGCAAGCTGCAGCGCCGGGGGCTCTTCAAGCCGCGCGCGGCCGGCCGGAAGAAGAAGCGCGGGGAAGTCAATGCCCCTGCAGCTTCGCAGACCCCGGCAGAGCCGTCGGCGATCGAGATTTCGGAAGACACGCCACTGCCCAACGGGAAGGCACCGGAGCTTACCGTTGCCGAGCAGGCGCCCGAGCCGCCCAGGAGCCGCGGAAAGAAAGACAGCGGAAAGAAGGACAGCGCCGAGGCAACAGGTCGAGGCCTGAAGGCAGCCAAGCAGCTCCTTTCACGGACCACCGGCAAACGCGCTCGCACAACCAAGCCCGATTCTGCCGCGAAGGCTGGCCCTGAGCCGAAACAGACGGCGGCTCAGCCGAAGGCCGCGCCGCCGATCACCGCGCCGCCCCTGCCGCTACAGCCGAAAGGACCGCAGACGCCAGCTGCGACGACAGCACCTTCGGCCGGGGCCGGAGCGCCGGCTGGTGCGCCAAACGGCAGCGCCAGGACAGAGCCTCCGGCTCAGTCAGGTCCGCGCACGCAGCCACCCCCCATTCGGGAAAGGACGCAGCCGCCACCTCCACCTCCCCAACAGGCCGCAGCTCAGCAGAAGCCGGCCCGGTCAGCGCCCCCGCCGCCCCGGCCACAGGGACAGGCGAAACCACCGCCGGTGCCGCCGGCAGCACAAGGCGGGCCGCCGCCAGGGGCCAAGGCTCCACCGCCTCCGCCGCGGCAACCGGCAAATGCCGGTCCGCCGGCCAGGGAACCGCGGCCCGGCCCCACGACGGCTCCGCCTCCACCGCCCATGCCTAACGGTCAGCGCCCGCCGAGGCCCGCCGCTCCGCCAGCAGGCGCGCCACCTGCGCAGCCGCGGACCACGCCGCCGCCACATCCCGTGACCGCGCCACCAAGGCCGCCGGCACAGGCGGCGCCGGCCGCGTCCAACGGAGCCGCTGCGAACCGCACACCGCCACCAGCGCCCCCTTCAGGACCGGGGCAAAGCGGGCCGCAATTCCCATCGCTGCCCCCGGCCATCGCAGAAAGCCTGGCCAAGCTCGCCGGTATGCCGATCACGGAAGTGCCCACGACACGGCCGCCGGGCAACAGCGACACCGGCGCCGCCACCAGACCTGCAGAGCCAACCCGGCCACGGGTTGATGCAAAGGGTCCTTCACGCTGAGCGCAGCAGGCGCGCTATGCGCCTTGGCAGGTTCTCGCTGTCGAGTGCGCCGATGGCTCTGTCGAGCAGCAGGGTCTCCTCTCGAACGCGAGCGATGGCGGCGGGAGCATCGGTCGCGATCACCTGGCTTCCGGCTCCATCGCATCACCAAACCGCGAGACCGAGCCGATGAAGGGCGCTTCGGGCGCGGCTCCGATCGGCCGCTGCCCAATACCGCAACGGGCGCGACCTGGGTGTCGTTACATCACGGTGGCGAGGTTGGCATGGGCTTCGCGCAGCACGCCGGCACGGTCATCTGCTGCAATGGGACGCCCGACGGCACGGCGGATCGATCGCGTCCTGTTGAACGATCCAGCAATCGGCGTCATGCGTCACGCCGTTACCGGCTATGACGCGGCGATCGCCTGCGCCCGGGAGCATGGGCTGAGATTGCGGCAATCCTCGATGGCAAGGGCTGAGCGGGCTGATCGGCCAAAGTCGCTCGGTGCACTGCAGAGACGGAACCTTGCGGCTCGGCAGAACGGGGGAAGCAGTCCCCCGCGTTCCGCACCTCAGTTACGGTTACGCACCACTGCGATGGCAGCCGGCGAGTAGGCCTGCGGATTGAGCGAGACCCAGACCTTCGGGTCCAGGAACGACTGGCGCATGATGAACTCGTAAGGCTTCCTGTACCAGAGCATCACCTCGTCGTTCTTGTTGTCGAGGATGAAATCGCCCTGGGCCGTGCGCGCGGTAAGTACGGCATGCCCCTCGCCCAACTCGTCACGGACGACCGTCATCAGAAGCGCACTCGGCGGCCAGCCGCGCTCGATGAGTATCTTCCGCTTGAGTAGAGCGTAATCCTCGCAGTCCCCCTGCTCGGTCGGGAGCACCCAGCGCTCGGTGACGCCGAACAGCTCGTAATCGGTCGCGGGGCGAATGCGCCGGTTCACGTACCGGTTGACCTCGTCCAGCTCGCTCAGCCGCTCCGGCGTCGCCTGAAAGCGCCGGTCGCGCCACGAGCCCGCCTTGCATTCCTCCGGCGAGGCCTCACAGAACTGCACGAATCCGTATGGCGGGATCGCCTGGCCGAACACGCGCATATAGAGAGATGAGTGCTCGGCGGCTCTCATTCTCGAGTTGTCGGCGGCAGCACTGCCCGCATGAAGCAACCCGGAAACGACTATGAGCACGAGAGCCTTTACTCGCATGTCACGCAACCCCACCCACAACTCGCACGCGATCCGCTACGCCCTCTACTACACTCGGATTGCTCGCGTTACTTTTCCCGTTAACCTGCCGCTCGTTTGCGACAAAATCGTGTTGCCCCGTGCCCGGACGGCCGTGGCTGCCAGCCTCGCTGGGGATATTGTCAGCGAATTGAGCGGCGGAGAGCATCGGGGTTCTGTATGTCGATGAATTCAAGACCAAGCCCCTCGACATGATGCCGGACCACCTTGGCCCGGAGCTTGCCGAGAACGACCTCGCTGCCGAGCGCCGGACGCGCTTCCGTCGCCACCGAGGCACCGGAGATCGACACGTCGATCACGCGCACCTGAATGGAGATGTCGGCGTCCAGACGCAGGGTCGTGGTGTTGTTGATGGCGATGCGCTCGTGTCTGCGCAGCGCGGCCGCACTGTCGCGATCGATCAGCCGTGCCAGCTGCTGGGCGAGCTTTTCCCGCTTGTGCTGCGTGACGCAGAGCTCGATGGCGAAACCGCCTTCGAACGTGCGCACGACGATGCCGTCGAGACCGCCCAGGTGCTCGAAGTAGACGACGATGCGCTCACCGACCTCGAGCCCGACCTGGGAGGTGATGGCGGCGCCGTTGCAGGAGATGTCCCGCAACCGGCACGGGTGCTCCTCCTTGTTCTGCCGCATGAAGCGACCCGGCAGCACGATCTTGTAGCGCTTGTGCCCGCGCCGCTCACGTGGAGACGCCAACGGGGTTTCCCCAGCCCGGCCGCCGGTGCCATCAAGAACGGTTGCGGTGGTCGGCGTCCAAACCATGAGGAGCAGCTCGCACTGGTGCATCGGCCGGTCTGCACGTGCTGCAGTCCGTTTGACCTGACCGATGGCCCGGATTGTCCTTGCGTGTGCCTTGACTATCGGGGCGAGCCGTTAAGGAAGCGTAATCCCGGCGCGAGAAACGCGGCGGAAGTGCCGTCTGCGCGGCAATCCCTGCGAGCAATGTGAGAAAGGGGACCGGGGCTCGCCAACTCGCCCCGGGACGTTACTAGCGCTTTCCAGAGGATTGGCGCGAAAGGCCGCCCTCGTACACGCGGAAGCTGCGGTGAGCGACACGAACGAGCCGAGCATCCCGCACGTCCGGCGAGGGTGGCCTGAAAATCCGGGCCCCCGGCGGCAGGCCGTCGGGCCAGATCAGCTCGTGCCGCAAGAGATGGCAGCGCTCCAGGTGTTCCATTTCGAGCCAGAGAGGCTCGCTGGCCGGGCTCATAGCGCCGAGAAACCGGTCGATGGCGCTATCCTTCTGGATGAGCGGGACGATCAGCACCTCGAAATTGACCGGGTCTCGACCCGATCCATCTGCTTCAAATTCGAACAGTCCCGCCGCGCCCTGTTCCGCGATCGCCGCGAACCGCCTCTTGATGGGGAAGCGGTCCTCGTCCTCCCACAGATCCAGGAAGTTATGACCGCGCAGCTCCATGCCGAACAGCTCGCAAAGCCGGGTACCGGCAATGCGGAAGTGAAAGATCTCGCCATCGACCTGTTCCAGAATGAACGCCTCTGGCAGGATGCGGGAGATGCGGGCTGGCTCGATCTCGAAGCGGCGCGGTGCCCGGCGCGTCCCGCGCACCTTGTTCCAGTAGTCGAACAGGATTCGGCTCGTGTCGTGTTTCATACGATCCACCTGAGCGCCCAGTGTTTCGGCACCGCCGGAGGCTTGCTCCGTCCCGGCGTCTCCCCAAGCCATCCATCCCCCTCCTGTACTCAATACGACCGGTTCCGCCCCGAGGTTGCAATTCGGGACATGTCAGCGTCTTGCCAGCTTCAGAGCAGAATTCGTGCCAGCGCGCGCAGGCTGCGGCTTCTGTGCCCCGGGTGGTTGCCGGCATGGTGAAGGGTCTCTAGATGATAGCTTTCGCAAAAAAGGACCGGCTTGTGCGCCGAGAACCCATCGTCAATGCGCCGAATGTGATTTTGGGGCTGGTTGCCGCTTTCGCCCTGGTTCATGTCGTGCGCGCTTTTCTCACGGACGTGGACGACGCGTATGTCGTCCTGGCGCTCGGGTTCATTCCGGCCCGTTACGGCGGCAGCCCGTTCGAGCTCCCCGGAGGCGACGTGAGCGCCGTCACGTCCTTCTTCACCCACATGTTCGTGCATGGGGATCCGCTCCACCTGCTGGTCAACAGTGCGTGG
>JAWLCO010000201.1:0-4562 GCA_041687075.1 Hyphomicrobiaceae bacterium
ACCCCTAGAAACGCTGCTCGCCACTTGGGGCATAAGCCTCATTCTTCAGCAGGCAGTGCGCACGATGTTTGGCCCTACGAACCGGGAGGTCGGCACGCCACAATTCATGTCGGGCGCCCTCCAGATCGGCGAGCTCTCGATAACCTGGAACCGGCTCTACATCGTCATCTTCGCGGCGCTCATCTTCACCGGCCTCGTCCTCGCCCTGCGCTTCACGGCGCTCGGCCTTTACATGCGGGCCGTGACGCAGAACCGGCGCATGGCCGGCTCCATGGGCATTCCGACGAGCCGCGTCGATGCGCTGACGTTCGGCCTCGGCTCCGGCGTGGCCGGTCTTGCGGGCGTGGCGCTGTCACAGATCGATAACGTCAGCCCGAACCTCGGGCAGAGCTATATCATCGACAGCTTCCTCGTCGTCGTTTTCGGTGGCGTCGGCAATTTGTGGGGAACGCTCGTCGGCGCGCTGTCGCTAGGACTCGCCAACAAGCTGCTCGAGCCCTATGCCGGGGCCGTCCTCGGCAAGATCCTGCTTCTGGTCCTCATCATCCTCTTCACCCAGAAGCGTCCGCGCGGACTGTTCGCGCTCAAAGGAAGGGCGGTCGAGGCATGATCATGCGCACGCTTCTCGCCGACGGCCACGCGAAGGTTTTTCTGACCGCGCTGGTTCTTCTGGCCATTCTGCTGCCCGTGCTGAGCCTGATGCTTCCGCCGTCGTCCCCCTTCTATATTCCGCCATCGACGCTGTCGCTTTATGGCAAATACCTGTGCTTTGCCCTGCTCGCACTCTCACTCGATCTGGTTTGGGGATATTGCGGAATTCTTTCCCTCGGCCACGGCGCGTTCTTCGCACTCGGCGGATACGCGATGGGCATGTACCTGATGCGGCAGATCGGAACGCGCGGCGTCTATGCGGACCCGGTGCTTCCCGATTTCATGGTTTTTCTGAATTGGAGCGAGTTGCCATGGTTCTGGTACGGTTTCGATCGCGCCTGGTTTGCATTCCTCATGGTGCTGCTGGTCCCGGGCGTCCTCGCGTTCGTGTTCGGGTGGTTCGCCTTCCGCAGCCGCGTCACGGGCGTCTACCTGTCGATCATCACACAGGCGATGACCTACGCGCTGATGCTCGCGTTTTTCCGCAACGACATGGGTTTTGGCGGCAACAACGGACTGACGGACTTCAAGGACATTCTGGGCTTCTCCGTGCAGGCGGACGCAACGCGGGCCGCTCTTTTCTCAGCCTCCGCGCTGGCACTGGCGCTGGCATTCCTGGTGGCCAGAGGCATCGTCGCCTCGAGGCTCGGCAAGGTGCTCATCTCGATCCGTGACGCCGAGAGCCGCACGCGTTTCCTCGGCTACAAGGTTGAGAACTACAAAACCTTCGTTTTCACTGTATCCGCAGTGATGGCGGGCATCGCCGGCGCGCTCTATGTTCCCCAGGTCGGCATCATCAACCCCAGCGAGTTCGCGCCTGCCAATTCCATCGAGGTGGTGATCTGGGTCGCGGTGGGCGGCCGCGGCACGCTGACTGGCGCGGCGCTTGGCGCGGTCCTCGTCAACTACGCCAAGACGACGTTCACGACGGGCCTTCTCGCGCCCTACTGGCTGTTCGTGCTCGGCGGGCTCTTCATCATCGTAACCATCTTCCTGCCCAAGGGGCTCCTGGGGATGTTCCAGGATCAGCTCAAGCGGCTGCGCGCGCCCTCGCAATCCACCTACGCCCAACGCCCCGCCAGTCAGCCAGCCGAATGACCGCAATGAGCACGCCCATGAGCGCCGGCGCTACCCCAAGCCTCACGCCCAGCCTGCTCTATCTCGATGCGGTGACAGTGAGCTTCGACGGATTTCGCGCCCTCAATAATTTGTCGCTGCAGATCGAGCCCGGCGAGATGCGTGCCATCATCGGCCCGAACGGCGCCGGCAAGACGACCATGATGGATGTCATCACTGGAAAGACGAAGCCGGATGCGGGGGAGGTTTTGTTCGATCGCGGAATCGACCTGGCCCGGCTCGAGGAGTCCGAGATCGCCAACCTCGGCATCGGCCGGAAGTTCCAGAAACCCACCGTATTCGAGCATCATACCGTCGAGGACAACATTCTGCTTTCCCTCAAAGGCGACCGCCGCGTGCGCGCCGGGCTGACCTGGGGGCTTGGAGCCAATGCGGGCGCACGTATCGCGGAAATCCTGGCCACCATCGGTCTCGAGCAGCAGCGGGAGCGGCTCGCCGGCACATTGAGCCACGGGCAGAAGCAATGGCTCGAGATCGGCATGCTGTTGGCCCAGGACCCGAAGCTGCTGCTCGTCGACGAGCCGGTCGCCGGTATGACGGATGCCGAGACGGAGACCACGGCGGAGCTCCTGAAGCGCATCTCCGCCGACCATTCCGTAGTCGTCGTAGAGCACGACATGGCCTTCGTGCGTGCGCTCGGCGTCAAGGTGACGTGCTTGCACGAGGGCTCCGTTCTGGCGGAGGGCTCGATCGACAAGGTGTCCGCTGATCCGCGCGTCATCGCGGTTTATCTCGGGCGGTAGCAATGGACGGGAAACGGAACTCAATGCTGACGATCGAGAATCTGGATCTGCACTACGGAGCTGCGCAGGCGCTGCGCAACGTCTCGCTCGATGTGCGGCCCGGCGAGGTGACTGCCGTTCTCGGCCGCAACGGTGTCGGCAAGACGAGCCTTCTGCGCGCCATCGCCGGCCAACACCCAATCAGTGCCGGCCGGATCATCTGGAACGGAGTTCTGCTGAACGATCTTCACTCGCACGAGCGCGCACGGCACGGTCTGGCGCTCGTCCCGCAGGGCCGTGAGATCTTCCCGCTGCTGACCGTCAGGGAAAACCTGCAAACGGGATTTGCCCTTCTGAAGCGAGCGGAACGGCGGATCGAAGACGAAATCTTCGAGCTTTTCCCCGTGCTCAAATCGATGCTGGGCCGCCGCGGCGGTGATCTATCCGGCGGCCAGCAACAGCAGCTCGCCATTGCCAGGGCGCTTGTCATGCGCCCCAAGCTTCTCATCCTCGACGAGCCTACGGAAGGCATCCAGCCGTCCATCATCAAGGACATCGGGCGCGCCATCGCCTACCTGCGCCAGAAGGGCGAGATGGCCATTCTGCTTGTCGAGCAATATTTCGAGTTCGCCCGCGATCTCGCCGATCGATACGCCGTCATGGAACGCGGGCAGATCGTCCTTTCCGGTACGCGTGCCGAAATGGTGGAGTCCGATGTCCGTCGCCGCCTGTCCGTCTGAGGGGTCAGTGTTGCTCGCATCGCCGCTCGGAACGTTGGCATCCATACGCGCGAACGGCCGCATTCTGATGCAATGCGTGCGGACGGATGCCGGAACGCGAATTGCCGATCTCGCCGAAGCCGGAGGCTATCGCGTCAAGTTTCCCGCGACCGTGGGCGATGCGCTTGGCGCGGTCATCCTCAACACAGGGGGCGGCGTTGCCGGCGGCGATGAAGTTGCCATTGACATCACTGCCGAGGCTGGTGCCGATGTGGCGGTCTCGACCGCCACCGCAGAGCGCGTCTACAGAAGTCTTGAACAACCGACCGGCATCAATGTCCGGCTTACTGCGGCGTCCGGGGCAGTCCTCGGATGGCTGCCGCAACCGACGATCTTCTTTTCTGGCGCGCGTCTGGTCCGGCAAATCGAAGCCGACGTCTCAACGAACGCGTGCCTTCTCATCGCCGAGGCCACAGTCTTCGGGCGGACTGCCAGCGGTGAACGGATGGGACCGGGCCTGTTCCGGGACGACTGGCGCATTCGTTGTGACGGCCGCCTTCTGTTCGCGGAGGCAACCCGCCTCGATGGCGAGATCGGAGCGATACTGGCCCGCCCCGCCGTTGCGCGAAGCGCGAATGCGACCGCCCTGCTCGTCTATATTGCTCCTGATGCGGAGGACGTGCGCGACGCTCTACGTGCGGCGCTCGCGGGCTGCGCCGGCCTCCACGGCGTGAGCACCTGGCGCGGCATGCTGGTTCTGCGCGCGCTTGCTGACGGACTTGAGCAAATCCAATCGACTCTGCAGCGCGCAGTGGAGGTCCTGACCCGATCTCCTGCGCCCCGTGTCTGGTACGGCTGAGCTGAAGGAAAACGATGAACCTCACACCTCGCGAAAAAAACAAGCTGCTCATCGCCATGGCGGCGATGGTCGCGCGCCGGCGGCTCGACCGCGGCGTCAAGCTCAATCACCCGGAGGCCGTCGCTCTGATCACAGACTTCGTCCTTGAAGGTGCGCGCGACGGCCGCTCCGTCTCGGAGCTGATGCGCGACGGAGCAAAGCTGCTCACCCGCGAACAGGTCATGCCCGGCATCGCCGAAATGATTCACGACGTGCAGGTCGAAGCGACGTTCCCCGACGGCACCAAGCTCGTCACCGTTCATGAACCGATCCGCTGAAAGGAAATTGCGATGATTGCCAGACCTGCAGCCTTGTCATCATTTCTGCTCACACTGGCCAATCCGGCCCTGGCGCACATGGGCGATCACTCTCGTTTTGCGCTCCCCGAAATGGCCGCGCATCTTTTGGAATGGGATCACCTTTTCTTTCTCGGAC
>JAWLCO010000202.1:0-4552 GCA_041687075.1 Hyphomicrobiaceae bacterium
GACGGGGGTCAGGTCCGCGTCGACGATGACGTGTCGATCGCGCGCTATTCGGGGGCACACGGTGAGGTGGTGGTTGCTGCTGGATGCTTTTACAACCGGGGCAGGGCCGCAAGGCCAAGAGACCGCCTAAGTGCCTGATTTCATTGGTGGGTGTACAAGGACTCGAACCTTGGACCCGCTGATTAAGAGTCAGCTGCTCTACCAACTGAGCTATACACCCGTGCCACGAAGGCAAAGGGGCCCTGCTGGGCCCCGGTGCGGTTCATCTAACATCGTCGGTGGCGGCTGTCCAGACCCTGGCAGCATTGGTCGCGATTGGATCTGAAATAGCCGGGCAGGGTGCCGGAGAGCCAGACGCAAAGGTCTTTAGAGGTCTGGCGACAGGAGCAGGTGGTTGCTGTCGGCGAGATGCTCG
Organism: Hyphomicrobiaceae bacterium; assembly: GCA_041687075.1. Lineage (GTDB taxonomy): Bacteria > Pseudomonadota > Alphaproteobacteria > Rhizobiales > Hyphomicrobiaceae > ZC4RG25. The sequence goes on from JAWLCO010000202.1 coordinate 416, forward strand.
AGGACCATGGCCGTGCCTGAGATGACGCAGCGCATGGGGTCGTCGGCGAGGGTGAAGGTGATGCCGAGGCGGCGGGTGAGCTCGTGATCGAGCCTGTCGAGCAGGGCGCCGCCGCCGGTGAGCACGATGCCGCGCTCGTAGATGTCGGCGGCGATCTCGGCTGGTACGTCCTCGAGGGCGCGCTGGGCAAACTCGGTGATCTCATTGATGGGTGCATCGAGGGCTTCAGCGACGTGCGGCGGCCCGAGCACAACGCTCTTCAGGCGCCCCCGGCGCAGGTCGCGGCCGCGGATGTGGATGTCGGCGTCGCGCCCGTTGGCGAGGGCGCTCGCGGTGCCGGCCTCGATCTTGATGCGCTCGGCGCTTGCCTCGCCGATGACGAGGTGATGCCGCCGGCGGACGTAGCGGATGATGGCGTCATCCATGGCATTGCCGGCGCAGCGCAGCGAGCGGGCCGTGATCAGCTTGCCGTAAGAGACGATGGCGATGTCGGTGGTGCCGCCGCCGATGTCGACGACCATGGAACCGGCCGCGTCATAGACTGGAACGCCGGCCCCCAGCAGGGCGGCCACCGGCTCGGCGATGAGCTGGATGCTACGTGCCCCGGCGTTTCGCGCGGTCTCCGCCACGGCCCGCCGTTCGACCGGGGTGGCACCGGCGGGCACCGAGATCAGGATCCGCGGCCGGCGAAAGTTCAGCATGGAGCGGGCGCGCCGGATGAACTGGCGCAGCATGAATTCGGTGGCCAGGAAGTCGGCGATTACGCCGTCGCGGAGCGGGCAGAGCGCTTCCAGCGGCTCTGGAGCCACGCCGATGATTCGCCGGGCCTCCGCGCCGACCGCCACCAGCTCGCGCTCTCCGCCGCCCGAGCGGACCGCCACCATCGACGGCTCGTCGATGATGATGCCGCGGCCAACCACGTGCACGAGCGTATTCGCCGTGCCGAGATCGATCGCAATATCTTCCGAGAATGCTCCAGAAATTTTCGGCAGCATGGGGCTTGTGCCTCAGCGTCGGTCATTCGCGTCGTACACAGGAGCCGGCGGGCCGTTCGAACGCCCCACCCTGGTCGGCCGCCAACAGTGACGCTGTGCAATACACCCCCTGCGCCGCGGGGCTCACTGTCCCGCAGCGCCAAGGGCAATTCGTGCATCAGCATAGGCGAATTCGGGGTTATCGCCAACGCCAGCTGAAGCGGCGCTGCCCAAGAGGCTCCGGCCGACTGGGGGTATACAGGGCCGGAACCCGGATACGGGCTGCCGTCCGCATCCGGGGTGCCGATCAGACGCCGCGCAGCTTTGCTGCCGGTTCGACGAAGTGCTGGGCAGGCCCCCCGCGCTCCCGCTTGATGAGGAGCTTGTTGAGGGCGGCCACGTAGGCCTTTGCGGAGGCGACCAAGGTGTCCGGATCAGCCGCCTTGGCGCTTGCCGTGCGGCCGTTCTCCACAAGGCGCACCGAGACTTCGGCCTGCGCGTCCGTGCCTTCGGTCACGGCATGGACCTGATAGAGCTCGAGCACCGCGTTGTGCGGCACGAGCGCGTGGATGGCGTTGAACGTGGCATCCACCGGGCCGTTGCCGGTCGCCTGCACCGTCTGATGCCTGCCGTCGGTATCGAGCGTCAGTGTTGCCGACTGCGGGCCGGATGTGCCCGCGATCACCGTCAGCGCCACCACCTTGGTGCGATCCGTAGCGGTGGCGATCTCCTCGTCCACAAGCGCTTCGATGTCCTCGTCGTAGACCACCTTCTTGCGGTCGGCGAGCGCCTTGAAGCGGTTGAAGGCGTCCTCGAGCGCGTTCTCGCCGAGGTCGTAGCCCAGCTCCTTCAGCTTGGTACGGAAGGCGTTGCGGCCAGAGTGCTTGCCCATGACCAGCGAAGTCTTGCTCACGCCGACCGACTCCGGCGTCATGATCTCGTAGGTCTGGGTGTGCTTCAGCATCCCGTCCTGGTGGATGCCGCTCTCGTGCGCAAAAGCATTCCGGCCGACGATCGCCTTGTTGTACTGCACCGGGAAAGATGTGGCTGCGGCCACGAGCTTCGATGCGCGGGTGAGCATCGTCGCATCGATGCCGGTCCTGAACGGCAGGACGTCGCTGCGCGTCTTGATGGCCATCACGATCTCCTCGAGCGCCGCATTGCCCGCGCGCTCGCCGATCCCGTTGATCGTGCACTCGATCTGGCGCGCGCCGGCCTTTACGCCCGCCAGCGAGTTGGCGACGGCCATGCCCAGGTCGTTATGGCAATGGACGGAGAAGACGGCCTTGTCCGAGTTCGGCACCCGCTCGCGGACCGTCTTGAACAGCTCGAAGTATTCCTCGGGCACCGTGTAGCCGACCGTGTCGGGGATATTGATCGTGGTGGCGCCTGCCTTGATGGCGATCTCGACGCACCGGCAGAGGAAATCGATCTCCGTGCGCGTGCCATCCTCCGCCGACCACTCAACGTCCTCGACGTAGCTGCGGGCGCGCTCCACCGAGGTACGCACCATCTCGAGCACCTCGTCGGGCTCCTTCTGGAGCTTGTACTTCATGTGGATCGGCGAGGTGGAAAGGAAGGTGTGAATGCGCGGGCGGCGGGCGTGGCGCACGGCTTCTGCGCAGCGGTCGATGTCCTTGAAGCCGGCACGTGACAAGCCGGCAACCACGGCGCGCTGCACGCGCTTGGCGATGGCCGCTACGGCCTCGAAGTCGCCGTCGGAAGCGATCGGAAAGCCGGCCTCGATGATGTCCACGCCCATTTCGTCGAGCAGGTCCGCGACCTCGAGCTTTTCCTCGAACGTCATGGTCGCGCCGGGGCACTGCTCGCCGTCGCGCAACGTGGTATCGAAAATCAGGACTTGATCGCCGGAAGTGGTCGTCTGGGACATCTCAGAATTTCCTTCGCGAAGCCGGCACTCATTCGGCCGGACAGTGATATCAGGCTCGGTTTTGCTTCACTACACCCCCTGAGCGCCCGTCCCGGTTCGACCCGAGACCGCCGAGGCTCAGGGGCTGGTAAGGAGCAGGTCGCGAAGGAGGGCATGCAGACGAAAGCCACCTGCCGGCGCGGCGACAGCCACGTCCGTCTTTCTGGCAGGACCACTGTTCATCGTGGGCATCGGCAGTCTGCGAATTGATCTCAGGCCGGTTCAAGACACGGGCATCGCATGTGAGTAACGGATGCGCGCCGGCATTTCAACCCTGTCCTCGTTCAGCAGGGTAAAGGCAATCCGGTTACGCATCAGGACTCTGGCGAGCAGACCTCGAGCAGGGCGCCGGCCGCCTTTGCTGCGCCATCGAGCGGGTATTCGGCGGTGCCGTCCTCAACTGTGACGGTCAGGGTGCCAGATGATGTGAGGATATCACGCAGACGCTTATCGAGCCTGGTCTGGCCCTCCAGGATGAAAGCATCGTCGATTTCCAGCCGGGTGCCGGTCGTCGATACGGGCACCTCGATATCCCCGGCTGAAAGCAGAACGTCGACCTCCACGCCATCCTGCGGGTTGATCGGCTCGTGCTCGTAGACGAACATCAGGTCATCCTGCCCGGCCTCGCAGGTGAACACGATCTTGCCGTTGCCGCTATCCGGTGTGCCGTAGATCAGGGACGCTCCATCCTCGCTCCTGTTGCCGAACCAGGTCACCTGGTCCGCACGGGCTGGCAGCTGGTAAGCCGGGCCAAAGCTGAGCAGGACGATGGCTGCGGCGGCTATCCTGATGTGATGCATCGTTTCTCTTCCGCGACTATGAGACCGTGATTCGGCCCTCTGTGACCCGCACCGCATTGCCGCCGATTCGCACGTTGTGAAGCTGACCACCTGCAATCTCGAGCGCGAGTGAGATGATGCTCGGGCGGCCCATCTCGAAACCTTGCTCTACAACTCGCTTGTGGTGTCCGTCGGGCAGGGCATCGAACTTCTGGATGACCCCGGCGAATATCACGGCCGCCGATCCCGTTGCCGGATCTTCGGGTACGCCGGCATCCGGGGCGAACATGCGTGCGTGGAAGGAGGACGTCGTGTGCACCGTCTCACGGCAGTAGAGGAAAGCGCCGACGAGGCCCTGGCCAGAGAACGCGTCCGCCCAGTGCTGGCTGTTGACGGCGGCGCGGGCCATTGCCTCCAGCGATGCCACGGGCACGAATGCGAAACTGTTGCCGGC
>JAWLCO010000203.1:0-4494 GCA_041687075.1 Hyphomicrobiaceae bacterium
GCCGGCGGGTAGATGTACGTGTTGCGGACCATGAACTCCTTGAGGATGTCGTTCTGGATGGTGCCGGAGAGCTTTTCCGGCGGCACCCCTTGCTCCTCGCCCGCAACGATGAAGAGCGCCAGCACGGGCAAAACCGCGCCGTTCATGGTCATGGACACGCTGATTTCGGACAGCGGAATGCCCTCGAACAGCGTGCGCATGTCGTAGATGGAGTCGATCGCGACTCCCGCCATGCCGACGTCGCCTTTGACGCGCGGGTGGTCGGAGTCGTAGCCGCGGTGCGTGGCGAGGTCGAAGGCGACCGAGAGGCCCTTCTGCCCGGCCGCGAGGTTGCGGCGGTAGAAGGCGTTCGATTCCTCGGCCGTGGAGAAGCCCGCGTACTGGCGGACGGTCCACGGCTGGGTCACGTACATGGTGGGGTAGGGACCGCGCAGATAGGGCGGAATGCCCGGCAGGCCATCGATGAAATCGAGACCGGCGATGTCGTCGCCCGTGTAGGCTGGTTTGACGGCGATGCCTTCGGGCGTCTGCCAGACGGGCACTGCCGCCTCGGAGCCCGCGGCAGGAGATGCGCTGCTCTGCGAGGCATCGAAGGCGACAGTGGTGAAATCGGGAATGCGGGTCATGCTCGTCAAACCAGGTTGGTGTCGGCGTAGATGTCAGAAATGCTGATTTCGGCGTCGATGGAAGACAGGTGAACCATGCCGCCGGACTCGACAACGTTGGGCTGCTCAGGCCAAGCGCCGGTCTCGTCTTTTGTATGGACGTCAACGTGGATGCGCTCCGAGTCCACGACCATGACTTCCTGGACAGTGGGGATCGTGGCGCAGGCCCAGATGCTCTCCCAGGCCTCTTGCTGATTGCTGGGCGAGAGCACCTCTACGATCAGAATCGGGTCGGGGAAGAATTTCTCGTCCTTGGATTTCGGAACACAAGTCACCGCTATGTCCGGTGATCGCACATTTTCGTTGGACCGCATCCGAGGACGGATTGGTGCCTCTGTGCCAACGCGGCAAGGACTCTTTCGTGCTCGCAGGTGATCTCGGAACAGCCCCGCGATCGTTGATTGGAGCAGCGCTTGCGTGCCGCTCGCCGGCGACATGGCGCGCACCAGGCCATTGACCAGTTCCAGCTTTCCGGGATGGCCATCGCCGCCCCAGGAGATGAACTCCTCGGCGGTCATGCTGGGCTGGGCACCTGCGCGGGCCGGCATCGTCTCGGGCTCGTTCCTCGCAGCCCATCACATCCCGTCATACCGGTGCTTGTCACCGGGATCCACCTCACCACTTGCCGATGCGCTTGCGGTTCGTTGGATTCCGGGAGCGAGGCCCGGGATGACCCTTGGAGTGTGGGGCTAGTCCTCCTCATTACACTAACACATATCGCGTCACGCGGCCGACGCCGCAATCTCGAGAAGGCGGTGGAGTTCCTCCAGAGTTGCCACCCGGTCCTGGCCGGCGAACCAGAAGGCGTCGACGCCGGCGGCTTCGAGTGCGGCCTCCTGGTCTCCGGGACGGCCGGCGAGGAAAACGTGAGTGGCGCCCGCTGACTTGAGCGCCTGGGCGGTGGCTTCGGCAAGTTCCGCGTAGATCGCGTCGGAGGAGGCGATGCAGGCAATTCCCGTGCCGCTGTTCGCGAACGTCGCCCCGGCCGCGCCGGAGTTGGTGCAACCTTCGCTCATGATGGCTTCGATGCCGCCAGAGGCGAGGAAGTTTCGGACCCACGTCGACCGCATGCCGTGATCGGCCGGGGTGCCGAGCGCCGCCACGAATACCCGGGCGCGTCTGCCTTTGGCAGCGGCATCCGCATCGGCAGCATCGCGCAGGCGCTCGAACGGCTCGGCCAGGCGAGTTTGCTGAAGCCGCCTGATCTGGACGGCCGGGCTGAGGACAGGGGCTACGGTTTGCGGCCAGGGTTCGACCTTCACGCCGTCGTCGCCGAGCAGCGGGAAGGCGGAGACGCCGGTCAGCTCGACGCGGCCTGTGGCAATGGCCTGCCTGCGCTGCTCCGCAACGGCGGCGATCTCGTCCTGGAGGGCGCCGGAGACGAGTGCCGCGGCAATACCGCCTTTGGATTCGATCTGCTGGAAGAGGTCCCGGGCCTTGCGGGCGAGGTCGTCCGTCAGATTCTCGACGTACCAGCTCCCGCCCGCGGGATCAGCAACCCGGCCGAGGTTCGATTCCTCCTGCAGCACGATCTGGATGTTGCGCGTGACGCGGCGCGCGAAGGAGGTGGTCTTGCCGAGGGCGAATGTGAACGGCAGCAGCGTGATGGCCTGGGCACCGCCCATCGCTGCGGCGGCGCAGGCGATCGTGGTCCGCATGATGTTAGTCCACGGATCACGTCTGGCCAACATACGCCAGGCGCTGACCGCAGTGATATGCACGCCCGCTGCCGCGGAGCCGGCACCGCAAGCATCGGCAACGCGCCAGATCAGCCTCCGGGCGGCGCGCAACTTCGCTGTCGACAGGAACTGGTCGGCGTCCACGGCGAGCGCAACGGCGATCTTCGGCAGTGCCCGTTCCGGCGGCACGCCTGCTGCCTCGCAGGCGCGCAGATAGGCCACGAGCGTGGCCAGCATTGCGGCGAGCTCCTGCGCCTCGCTGGCACCGGCCGCGTGATAGGGATTTCCGTCCGCGAGCAGAGCTGTCACGCCGCGCCATTGTTCCGATTTTCGCACCAGAGCAATGGCGCGCTCGAGGTTCTGATCGAGGGAATCGGCCAGTGCCCCCGATTGGGCCAGCGTGCCGACGGGATCGGCATTGAAGTGTCCGCGGCGGGCATCGTCTGCGATACCGCGCTCCCGCCACAGCGCCTCCAGGGCCGCCGCTGCCTCAGGCGTGCGCTCACCCGCGGTGAGCGCGATCGAGCAGGCCTCGAGCTCAACGCCATCGAGCGCAGTGGCGAGCGCATCCTCCTGCACCTGCAATGCAAGCGATGTCGCGCCACCCCGCACGTCTTCCAGAATGGCTGCGTTCGCCTCCTTGGGGTCCGTGGCAAGGTGGAACTGGCGGATATCCCAGCCTGTGGGTTCTCCTGCTGCCTTCGTACCGCGCGTATAGGGCGCTTCGCCCGGCCGCGTGGCCTCCGCCTCCGGCAGAGCATCTGCGCGCGTGTAGAGCGGCGCAATCCTGATCCCGTCCAGCGTGTGCGAGACGAGACGCTGCTCGTAGTCGCTTCCCTTCAGCACCTTCTCGACGAGGGCCAGCCAGGCTTCGTGTGTGGCCGGTTCGAAGCCGGCCGCGAGCCGGAGATCAGGAGTGTCATCAACCATCTGTAGCGACCTCGTTCAGGGCATGGCGGCACTGCAACGGGCAGGCCAGTCGCGATCCGGACCGCACATTACTCGAACTCGCCCGCGACGCCATGCCTTTGCAGCGAAACGCGAAGCAGGCCCGGTCGGGCATCCCGTGCGATGGCGTTTTCCCCTGTTGGGGCTTTGCAGAGCTTTGCTGGCCGCCAGTGCCGTGCCATGACGGATGCTGAGGGTCCACGACACCGAATCGCCGCTGAGTGGGATGTGTGCCGCAGGGGAGCAAGGAGCCAGTCTATGCAGCAGGACGGAAAGATTTTCATTGGCAAGAGCGCCAAGCCCGAGTTTCTGGATCTCAAGCTTGCCAACCGGCACGGATTGATCACGGGAGCGACCGGCACCGGCAAGACGGTCACGCTGCAGGTGCTGGCCGAAGGCTTTTCGGATGCGGGCGTGCCGGTGTTTGCCGCCGACATAAAGGGCGATCTCTCCGGCATCGCCGCCAAGGGCGAGCCGAAGGATTTCATCGTCAAGCGCGTCGAGGAGGTCGGGCTCGAGGGCTACGAGAACAAGGCCCATCCGACCATCTTCTGGGACGTGTTCGGCGAGAAGGGCCACCCGGTGCGGGCGACTGTCGAGGACATGGGCCCGCTGCTGCTGTCCCGCATGCTGGAGCTCAACGAGGTGCAGGAGGGCGTGCTCAACATCGTCTTTCGTGTCGCGGCGGACGAGGTGGCGGCGGGGCATAAGGAATTCCTGCTGCTCGACCTGAAGGATCTTCGCTCGGCCCTCGCCTACGTCGCCGACAACGCCAAGGACATCTCCACCAAATACGGGAACGTTGCCGCGACGTCAGTCGGTGCCATCCAGCGGCGGCTGCTGGTGCTGGAGGAGCAAGGCGCGAACCAGTTTTTCGGCGAGCCGGAGCTGGAGATCAGCGACTTCCTGCGCACGACCAACGATGGCCGCGGCATCATCAACCTGCTCGCCGCCGACAAGCTGATGGAGAAGCCGCGGCTCTACGCAACGTTCCTGCTGTGGATGCTGACCAAGCTCTGGCAGACGCTGCCGGAGGTTGGCGACCCGCCGAAGCCGAAGCTCGTGTTCTTCTTCGACGAGGCGCATCTGCTGTTCAACGACGCGCCGAAAGCGCTGCTGGAGCGCATCGAACAGATCGCGCGGCTGGTGCGCTCGAAGGGTGTCGGCGTTTACTTCGTCACGCAGAACCCGATGGACGTGCC
>JAWLCO010000204.1:0-4454 GCA_041687075.1 Hyphomicrobiaceae bacterium
GTGAACCTGGTGCATTACGCCGCCTGGCTGGCGCGGGAGGTGGCCGGTGGCGATTGACCCGCGCCAACTGCGACCGTCGATGCTGACGCGGATGCTGAACTCCACGCCGTTGGGCGAGGTGATCAGCGAGCGGCAGCTGCGCCGTCACCGCAACCGGGCGGGCTACCGCATCGGCGACGAGAAACATGTAGACCTGCTGCGCTATGCCGCGTGGCTGGTATGGCTGCGTCACAACCCCGAACCGGAGAAGCAGCCCGCCGACTACGAGGCGTTGAAGGAGGCGGCTCGCGCCCGCAATGCGGAGCTGTCGGCCATCGGTCGGGACATCGGCGACATCCCCGAGGTGGTCGATCCGAAGCGCAAGGCGCGGGCGCGCGAGGACTTTCGGTTCTTCTGCGAGACGTACTTTCCTGAGACCTTCTGCCTGCCGTGGTCGGACGATCACCTGAAGGTCATCAGCAAGATCGAAACGGCGGTTCTGCGCGGCGGGCTATTTGCCATGGCGATGCCGCGCGGCAGCGGCAAGACCACGCTGGCTGAGACGGCCTGTATCTGGGCGATGCTCACCGGCGCGCGTGAGTTCGTCTGCCTGATCGGCTCGGACGCCGGTCACGCCCGCAACATGCTCGAAAGCATTAAGGTCGAGTTCGAGACCAACGAGCACCTGCTGGAGGACTACCCCGAAGCCGTCTACCCGATCCACGCCTTGGAGCGCATCCACAACCGGGCCAAGGGCCAGCTCTGCAACGGCAAGCACACGCGGATCGTCTGGACGGCCGACGAGATCGTGCTGCCCACGATTCCCGAAAGCTCTGCGTCGGGTGCGATCATTCGTGTGGCGGGTATCGAGAGCCGCATTCGTGGCATGAAATACAAGCGGGCCGACGGTCGGGCGCTGCGCCCGTCGCTGGTGGTGCTCGATGACCCGCAGACCGACGAATCGGCGCGGAGCGATCAGCAGGTGCGCGCTCGGATGGAGACGCTCAACGGTGCGATCCTCAACCTGGCCGGGCCGGGCCAGAAGATCTCCGGCATCATGCCCTGCACGGTGATCCGGCCCGGCGACATGGCGGACCAGATTCTCGACCGCGACAAGCATCCGGCCTGGCAAGGCGAGCGCACGAAGCTGGTCTACGCCTTTCCCGACAACGAGAAGCTCTGGGAGACCTACGCCCAGATTCGCTCGGACAGTTTCCGCAACGACGGCGACGGCCACGAGGCCACCGAGTTCTACCGCAAGCATCGCGGCGAAATGGATGCGGGTGCAGTGATCGCTTGGCCGCAGCGCCACAACGAGGATGAACTGTCGGCCATTCAGCACGCGATGAACCTGCGGCTGCAGGATGAACGGGCGTTCTGGGCCGAGTATCAGAACGAGCCGCTGCCTGAGGACGAAGGCGACGGCGATCAACTCTCCGCCGAGACCATCGCCGCCAAAACCAACGGCCACCCGCGCGGCAGCGTGCCCATCGGGGCCAGCCACTTGACAATGTTCGTCGACGTGCAGGGCAAGATGCTCTTTCACGTCGTGGTCGCGTGGGAGGACGACTTCACCGGCTATGTGCTCGATTATGGAACCTATCCCGATCAGCAGCGGTCGTATTTCACGCTGCGGGAAGCGCAGAAGACGCTCGGTCGAGCTGCGCCGGGCGCGGGATTGGAAGGATCGATCTACGCCGGGCTGGAGAAACTCACCGAGGATTACCTGTCTCGAAGCTGGCGGCGTGACGACGGGGCCGAACTGCGCATCGAACGCTGCCTGATCGACGCCAACTGGGGCCAGTCCACCGACGTGGTTTATCAGTTCTGCCGCCAGAGCGCCCACGCCAGCCTGGTCATGCCCAGCCACGGGCGCTACGTCGGTGCATCGAGCATCCCGTTCAGCGAATACAAGCGCAAGCGCGGTGAGCGGATCGGTCACCACTGGCGCATCCCGAATGTGCAAGGCCGCCGCCAGGTGCGACACGCCCTGATCGACACGAACTACTGGAAGAGCTTCATCCACGCCCGGCTGTCGGTGGCGATGGGCGATCCGGGTTGCCTGTCGCTCTTCGGCCGCAAGCCCGCCGAGCACCAGCTCATCGCCGAGCACATCACCGCCGAGTATCGCGTGCAAACACAAGCGCGGGGTCGGGTGGTGGATGAGTGGAAGCTGCGCGCGGGCGGGCCGGACAATCACTGGTTCGATTGCCTCGTAGGCTGCGCCGTAGCGGCGTCCATTCAAGGCGCGGTGTTGCCGGGCACCGAAGCCAAAGCCGCTCCCGCACGGCAACGGCTCCGGCTGTCCGAGATTCAAAGGAGCATGCGATAGATGGCTCAGGCAACCGACAAACCATCGCTCCAGCAGAAGCGCGGCCTCGAATGTCCCAAGTGCGGCTGCGCCCACTTCCGAGTGCTCTATACACGACGGGCCCTGGGTGGCCGTCTGCTGCGCCGCCGTGAATGTCGCTACTGCGGGCGACGCATCACGACGTATGAGCAGAGCGCATAGTCGGATTCGGCCCCTCAAGTTCTATATGCGGAACAATCTTCGCTGATCGCCGCGTATCTCCGTCAAATCGCCTTTCGGCCGGGTAATCGACTAATAGGCGGCCATGGTTCGGTCGCCTGTTGGAGACCTGCGTGGCCGAGAATCTCGACAACTCGATCAAGACCAACGCTGAAGGCCCGGCCAAGGCCAGCGGCGATTCGTCCAGCGTCGAGCAGCACAAGCTCTCCGAGCAGATTGCCGCCGACAAGTACCTGGAGTCGAAGAAGGCCAGCCGCACCAAGGGGCTGGGCGTCAAGCTCGCGAGGATCTCGCCGGGAGGGACCGTCTGATGTGGCCGTTCCGCAAAGACAGGAAGGCGTCCTCCCAGAAACGTTCCCTCCCGGCGGTGGTTCGGGCGCGATACGACGCGGCCCAGACCACGGCGGAGAACGCCCGGCACTGGGTGATGGCCGATGCGCTGTCGGCCGACGGTGCCGCCTCGGCCGATGTTCGCAAGAAACTCCGCGAACGTGCTCGTTACGAAGTGGCCAACAACAGCTACGCCAAGGGCATCGTGCTGACCATCGCCAACGACTGCATCGGCACCGGCCCGCGTCTGCAACTGCTGACTGACGACGCCAGCGCCAACCATGCTGTCGAAGCCGCGTTCGCCGAGTGGGCCAAGGCGGTGAACCTGGCCGAGAAGCTCCGCACGATGCGGCTGGCCAAGGCGACCGATGGCGAGGCGTTCGCCGTCATGACCGCCAACCCGAACGTCGATTCGCCGGTGATGCTGGATGTGCATCTGGTCGAGGCCGACCGGCTGGCGTCGCCGATCATGTCGGTACTGCCGACGATCAGCGACATCGACGGCATCACGCTCGACGCATGGGGCAACCCGCAGACGTACACGATCCTGCGTCAACACCCCGGCGACATGACCGCGTGGAAGACGCAGTACGACTTGGTGCCCGCCGACGCGGTGGTCCATTGGTTCCGATCCGACCGGCCCGGCCAACACCGGGGCATTCCGGAGATCACGCCCGCGCTGCCGCTGTTCGCTCAATTGCGGCGCTACACGTTGGCGGTGATCGCGGCAGCCGAGACCGCCGCCGACTTCGCGGCCGTGCTGTTCACCGACGCTCCAGCCAACGGCGAGGCTCAGGCATTGGAGCCGATGGACGTGGTCGAGCTTGAGAAGCGCATGGCCACGGTGCTGCCGGACGGCTGGCGGCTGGGGCAGATCGAAGCGCAGCAGCCGACGACCAGTTACGCCGAGTTCAAGCGGGAGATTCTCAACGAGATCGCCCGCTGTTTGAACCTGCCGTACAACATCGCCGCCTGCAATTCCAGCGGCTACAACTACGCCTCCGGTCGCCTGGACCACCAGACCTACTACAAGTCGATCCGCGTGGAACAGGCCCATCTGGCCGAGGCGGTGCTCGACCGCATCTTCGCCGCCTGGATCGACGAGGCCATGCTCACGTCGGAGCTTTCCATACTTCGCACTGTGCGAAGTATGCCTCACCAGTGGTTCTTCGACGGCACCGAGCACGTCGATCCGGCGAAGGAAGCCAACGCCCAGGCCACCCGCCTGGCCAGCAACACCACCACGCTCGCCATCGAGTATGCCCGCCAGGGCAAGGACTGGGAGACGGAGCTGCATCAGCGGGCCAAGGAAAAGCAACTCATGGCCGAGCTCGGGCTCACGGAGGAGCCTCGAGCGGCCATCGAAGATGAAGACGAGGAGGTCGACACGGATGTCGAACCCAAGCAAGCAGCCTGAGTATCTCACCTTTCGCTGTCCGCTGACCGTCGAGGCGGCCAGTGATGGCGAAAAACAGATGCCGCGTTTCCGCATGGTCGCCTACACCGGCGGGACGATGCGGATCACCGGGTTCCCGCACCCGGTCGTGGTCGACCTGGAGGGCCTGGCCATCGACCGCCAGGACATTCCTGTTCGCCTGGACCATAACCCGCGTCA
>JAWLCO010000205.1:0-4303 GCA_041687075.1 Hyphomicrobiaceae bacterium
CAATCGCTGCAGATCTCCGCTTGCGATCCGCCTGCTTACCCGGCACCATGCGGCCCAATCTGTTTTCGAGCCCACATTCCCTCCCCCTGCAGCCAGGATCCGTCATGATGAAGCTCCTGTCCTCTCCCGCCTCGCCGTACGGGCGAAAGGTGGCGATTGTCGCGGCCATGAAGGGCGCGACGGGAAATATCGACATGCAGCGGATCGATACGAATCCGCTCATCAATGAGGAGCTTCGCCGGGAGAATCCGTTGTCGAAGATCCCCGTGCTGATTCTGGAGGACGGCACGCACATCTACGACAGCCACGTCATCTGCGAGTATCTGGACAGCCTGAGCCCTGAGCCGCGCCTTTTTCCGGCCGCCGGCCCTGAGCGCTTCCGTACGCTGACACTCGCCGCCCTCGCCGACGGCATTCTCGATGCTGCGCTGCTGCTCGTCTACGAGAAGCGCTTCCGGCCAGAAGACAAGTGGGTCGACACCTGGATGCAGCGCCAGCAGTACAAGATCGATGCCGCCGTCGACTGGCTCGAGCAGTCGCCACCCGACATGGGGCAAAGCCCTGATTACGCGCACGTGACGCTCGCCTGCGCGCTGGGCTATCTCGATTTCCGCCACGGCGGCACCTGGCGCGCCAACCGCCCGAAGCTGGTAGCCTGGCTCGACGCATTCGATAAGAAAGTTCCGGCCTTCGCCGAGACCCGCCCGGACTAGGGGAGCTTGCATGACCACGTTCGATCCGAAGGCGGCAGCCGCTTTCATTGCCGAAGCGCATCGCACGCGCGCGCCCTACCGCAATCTTCCGCCGGAGATCACCCCGCCGACCGTTGCGGATGCCTATGCGGCGCAGGAGGCGCTGTGCGAGCTGTGGACACCGATCCACGGGCCCGTGCGCGGCCTCAAAATCGCGACGACCACGAAGGTGATGCAGCAGCTGATGGGCATCGACCATCCCTGCGGCGGGATGATCTACGAGCGGCGGATACATCAGTCCCCGGCGCGGCTGAAGCGCGAGGATTTCATAAACCTGATGGTCGAGTTCGAGCTGGCGGTGCGGCTCGGCACCGATCTGCCGCGGCGCGATGCGCCCTACACCGCCGCTGACGTCCGTCCGGCGGTCGCGGAACTCATGCCCGCCTTCGAGCTGATCGAGGACCGCGGGGCGGACTACAAGAGCACCAATGCGCTGTCCCTGATCGCCGACAATGCCTGGAATGGCGGCATCGTGCTCGGCACCGCCCAACGCGTGCCGGCGGATGTGGAGCTGAATGGCATTCGCGGCAGCCTGACGGTGAACGGCACCGAGCGGGGCACCGGTGTCACTGATGATCCGATGGGTGCTCTTGCCTGGATCGCCAATCTCGCCGCCGATCGGGGCCGGCCGCTGCAAGCCGGCATGATCGTCATCACCGGCAGCGTCCTGCCGACGATACCCATCGCCCCCGGCGAGACGTTCGTGTTCACGCTCGACGGAATCGGAAGCACAGAGATTTCAGTTTAGCTTAGTACTACAGTTGCTCTTGCGACGCGTCTTGTAGTGGGCGCGGGCCGCGTTGCATTGACAAACCCCGTCTCATCCACGATCAGAACGCCGTCCGGATCACCAAGGGCTGCAACCGCATAGCTGCGCACGGCATCGCACAAATCATCCGCACGCCACCGGCTTCGGCCCATATGCGACTGGATCCGATAGGGCGCTCCAGGCCGGTCCACTCGGCCATGAGCCAGCCGGTCTTGCGCTCCGCTCCCGAGAACAGCCCGTCAAGAAAGGGCCCGACGTCTCCTTGAGAACACCAGCTCAATCTCGAGTTCGAATGCGGCAAGCTTCTCTTTCCAAGAGATAACCGCGCCGGTCCGTGCTTGAACCCCCATAGCTCCCTCCCCGAATCATTCTCGAAAAGGAATCACTTCAGAAACACGAACGCAGCTGTCGTACTAGACCACCCCCAGCGCCCGCATTGCCTCGGCCACACGAATGAAGCCGGCGATGTTGGCGCCCGCGACGTAGTTGCCCGGCATACCGTATTCGTCGGAGGTCTGAGCGCAGCGGTCGTGGATCTGGCGCATGATGGTCGCGAGCCGCTGCTCGGTTTCCTCGAAGGTCCAGGAATCGCGCGAGGCGTTCTGCTGCATCTCGAGCGCACTGGTGGCGACGCCGCCTGCGTTGGTTGCCTTGCCCGGCCCAAAGAGGATGCTGGCCTCCATGAAGATGCGCACCGCTTCCGGCGTGCAGGGCATGTTTGCACCTTCGCCGACGGCGATGACACCGTTCTGCACGAGCTTTCTCGCATCACCGCCGTTGAGCTCGTTCTGCGTCGCCGACGGCATCGCAATGTCGCACGGAACGTCCCAGATCCTGCCCTTCGGCACGTAATCGGCGCTGCCCTTCCGGAGCCGGGCATAAGCGGAAATGCGCTCGCGCCGGACCTCTTTGACTTCCTTCAGCAGCTCGAGATCGATGCCGCCCTGCTCGACGACGTAACCGTCCGAATCCGAGCAGGCGATCACACGGCCGCCGAGCTGGAGCACCTTTTCGATCGTGTAGACCGCCACATTGCCAGAGCCGGAAACGACGACCTTCTTGCCATCGAAGCTCTCGCCCCGGGTCTTCAGCATCTGCTCGACGAAGTAGACGGCGCCAAAGCCCGTCGCCTCCTTGCGCACCCGCGAGCCGCCCCAGGTCAGGCCCTTGCCGGTCAACACGCCCGACTCGTAACGGTTCGTGATGCGCTTGTACTGGCCGAACATGTAGCCGATCTCGCGCTGGCCGACGCCGATATCGCCTGCTGGCACGTCGGTGTACTCGCCGATGTGGCGGTAGAGCTCGGTCATGTAGGACTGGCAGAAGCGCATGATCTCCATATCGGAGCGGCCCTTGGGATCGAAGTCCGATCCCCCCTTGCCGCCGCCGATCGGCATGCCGGTCAGCGCGTTCTTGAACGTCTGCTCGAAACCCAGAAACTTGATGATGCCGAGATTGACGCTGGGATGAAACCGCAGGCCACCCTTGTAAGGTCCAAGGGCCGAGTTGAAGCCGACGCGAAAGCCGCGATTGATCTGCACGTGGCCCTTATCGTCGATCCAGGGGACTCGAAAGATGACCTGGCGCTCCGGCTCGCAGATCCGCTCGATCAGGGCGTCGTCGGCGTAATCCGGATGCTTGGCAATGACGAGGCCGATACTGTCGAGCACCTCCCTGACCGCCTGGTGAAACTCGACCTCACCGGCGTTGCGGCGCAGGACCTCCGAGAATATCGGCTCTAGCTTTTCGTCCAAAGGAGACACTGTAGTTCGACCTCGACACCAATGCGTTCAGCACAACAGGGTTCCACGCTTACGCCGCGCATCGGCGCGCGATCGAACAGCTCTTGAATTTGCTGTCTGAAAGCCCCCTGGTGTGCAGCCCCGGCGAGTGTCGCGGGGCATTATCACCGCTCTCAATATCGAACGACCAATTTTTGATCAAGCTGCTCAAAAGTAGCAAGCATAATACCGCAGTCCTCGCCAGACGGCGCTTTCGGGACGCGTCGCGAAAGGACCCGGCGCGAGCAGCGCTGGCAGCTTCTCAGCCGAAGCGCTCCTTGGGTGGGGGGTCTCTCTGCGGCGAGAGCTAGAGCTTGATCTTCGGATCGAGCCAGTCCCTGAGGGAGTCACCAAACAGGTTGAAGGCGAACACGGCAAAGCTGATGGCGAGCCCCGGGAAGATGATCATCCAGGGCGCCTGCTGGTAGAACTCCTGCGAGCTGCCGGAGAGCATCAGGCCCCAGGCCGCCGTCGGCTCGGTGACGCCCAGCCCCAGGAACGAGAGCGACGCCTCGAGCAGGATCGCCTGCGCAATGAAGGCGGTAAACATGATCAGGAACGGTGCCACCACGTTCGGCGCGATGTGCCGGAAGATGATGCGGCTGTGGCCGTAGCCTGCCGCACGGGCGGCATCGACGTACGGCATCTCGCGAATGGCGAGCGCCGCAGAGCGCACCACGCGGGCGACCTTTGGAATCATCGGGATGGCGATGGCGATGATGAGGTTGAGGTCCAGTCCGCCGACCGGCCACTTCCCGAGCACGGCGACCACTGCGAGCGCCAGCACGATGATCGGGAAGGACAGCAGGACATCCATGAACCGCTGCACAGCCATGTCGATGCGGCCACCGAAATAGGCCGAAACGACACCGATCACGGCGCCGATGCCGGAGCCCAGCAGAGACGACAGGAAGCCAACCGCCAACGCCGTCCGCGCGCCGTAGATGATGCGCGAGAACACGTCGCGCCCGAAGGCGTCCGTGCCCATCAGGTGATCCCAC
>JAWLCO010000206.1:0-4287 GCA_041687075.1 Hyphomicrobiaceae bacterium
CTCCTCGCGCAGGCGCTTGACGAGATCGGGCAGCCGATCCGGCCCCATCCGATCGCGAATGGCGGCGAGGCTGAGCGCCGCTGCCGGGCGGCCATCCTGCGCCAGGACCGGCACCCCGATGGCCTGCATGGCGGGCACGATGCGTCCCTCGTTGAGGGCGAAACCGGTCTCGCGCGTCCGCGCCACGAGGCTGCGCAGCACCTCCGGTGTGAAGCTCGAGTAATCCTGCAGCCAGCGCCTGTTGCGGTCGATGATCGTGTTGATCTCGCCATCCGGCAGAAACGCGAGCAGGGCGAGGCTGCCCGCGCCGACGCCCAGCGGACGGCGGTCGCCCTCATCGAGAGTCAGTGTGCGGATGGGAAAGCTGCCGGCCTCGCGCCCGATGCAGACCGCGGCCAGCCCTTCCCGCACGGAGGCGAACACCGTGTCTTCCGTCTCGCGGGCAAGTCGCCGCAGAACCGGGCGAATGAGGATGTCGACCTGATGCAAGCTGGCGGCCCGCCCGAGTGCGGCGGCGGCGGAGCCCAGAGTGTATCGCTTCGACTTGAGGTCCTGATTGGCGAGTCCAACCTGCACGAGCGCACCCAGAAGGCGGTGTGCTGTCGTCTTGCCGAGACCCGCCCTCTCTGCAATATCGCTCAGGCGATGCCCGCCCTCGCCTGCTTGCGAGAGCAGGCGCAGAATGGTCGCCACGCGGTCCACCGTTTTGACTGCGGTTTCCTGGGTCAATTCTTCCCCCGCGCAGGCATTCTGGAATGCCCTTTGCAAACTGGTGGAACTCCGATAGCATGAATTTGGAACAAAGGTCACCCGGTTTTCTTGCTGGAAACGGGGTGGCCAGCGGGGACGGATTCCAAGGCAGAGTATGACGCGCCTGATCGTAGCGCCGACGGCGACCAAGTTTCCACCCGAGGCGCGTGGAAGCGTCGTCGTCTGCGGCAGCCATGGCGGTCGCTACCCGGCATACCTCGCAGCAATGGCCGGGCTGCGCGCCGTCATCTTCAATGATGCGGGCGTCGGCCGCGACAACGCCGGGATCGCATCACTCGCCCTGCTCGGAGCAGGCGGCATGGCTGCGGCCACGGTTTCCCATACGAGCGCGCGCATCGGCGAGTCGTCCGATATGCTCGCGCGTGGCGTCATTTCCCATGTCAACGAACCAGCGCGGCAGCTTGGCGTGCAGCCTGGAACGCCTTGCCGGGCCGCAGCTGATCTTCTTCAGCGGGCGGAGGTCCGGCAGGTAGAAATCCCGCCGTCCGAAGAGTCCCGCAGCGTGATCAAGCCCGATGGCGGCGCGCGGCAGCTGGTTCTCATCGACTCGGCTGCGATGGTCGTGCCCGAGGACGCGGGGCAGATCGTGGTGACCGGATCCCACGGCGGCCTTGTCGGCGGCGATCCTGCGCTCGCGCTGCGTGTCGACGGGTTCGCGGCAGTCTATAACGATGCGGGCATCGGAATCGACGAGGCCGGCATAGCCCGCCTTCCGGCGCTCGAACGGCGCGACATCCCCGCCTTCACCGTGGCAGCGGCAAGTGCCCGCATTGGCGAAGCCGTTTCCACTTTTGAAGACGGTGTGATTTCTGCCGCCAACGCGCCAGCCCGCAGCCGTGGGGCATTGCCCGGATTGCGTGCGCGGGCCGTACTGCTGGCCTGGGCTGCCGGCCCGTAGCCGAGACTATGAACGGATTCGTACGACTTGCGCCGGGCAACGAAGCTGAAACGCAATGCGGATGAGGAAAGGAAAGTAGAGGTAATGAAAAAATCAGTCTGGGGAGCTCTTGCGGGGCTTGGTCTCGCCGTTGCAATGGCCACGTCGGCTGCGGCCGAGACCATCACTCTCAAGATGGCGCACATCTATACGCCGGGGAACATCTGGTACGACACGGCCGAGGACTTCGCCAAGCGGGTCGCGGAGCGTTCCGGCGGCAAGATCAAGATCGAGATCGCACACTCCGGCACGACGGGCGACTGGCCGCAATCCATCGAAGGCCTGCTGATCGGGACCAACGATATCGTGCTGCAGTCGGTCGGCACGCTCGACCGCTACCACACCATTGCTGGCATCGAGGCTTACCCCTACCTCATCCGCGACATCGCGCATTTCAAGTCGGTCTACTACGGCCCGGTCGGCCAGGAGCTGTTCGGCGAGATCGCCAAGAAAACCGGATTCCACATCGTCGGTGCCGGCTATCGCGGCGCCCGCCACATGAGCTCGAACAAGCTGGTCGAGAAGCTCGATGACCTGAAGGGCGTCAAGCTGCGCGTGCCGCCGCTCAAGATGTACCGGCTGACGTGGGAGTATCTCGGCGCCAGCCCCGTGCCGATGGGCGTTGCCGAGCTCTTCACCTCGCTGCAGCAGGGCGTGGTCGACGGCCAGGAGAACCCGCTCGAGGTGATCGAGGACCAGAAGTTCGACGAGGTCCAGAAGTACGTCATCGAGACGGGCCATGTCCTCGGTGCGATGACCTTCATCTTCTCGGATGCGCGCTTCAAGTCGCTGCCGGAGGAGACGCAGAAGATCCTGCAGGAGGAGGGCGAGGCCGCCATGCTCGCCGGCACCGATCGCATGGTCGAGATGGAAGCGCAGTACAAGAAGGATCTCGAGGCGAAGGGCCTGACCTTCATCCCGGTCAATCGGAATGCCTTCCAGGCGAAGCTCGAGCCGATGTCGAAGGACTTCCCCGAGCTCGCCGACTGGGTGAAGAAGATCCAGGCCGCGAATTAATTTCGCAGGGCTTTTTGCCAACTCAGATCGCGCGTCCGGGCGACCTCGTCGCCCGGACGCCCATCGGGACACCCTCTGCATGAACAATCTGTCCACAGCTGAGCCGGAGCTCCACAGGTGGCAGCTTTTGCTCGACCGGTTCGCGCGGGCGCTGGAGCGCACGCTCGATGCGGTGCTCGCCCTCATGCTTACTGTGCTCGTGGCAAGCCTCGTCTGGCAGGTGTTCGGCAGATACGCACTCGACGATGCGCCGAGCTGGTCCGAGGAGCTAGCCCGTTTCCTCATGGTCTGGATCAGCATGCTGGGCAGCGCCGTCGTCATGCGCGAGCATGGGCACATCAACGTTTCCGTGCTCGTCGATTCATTGCCGTTGCGGGCACGGGCAGTGCTGCTGGCCGTGAGGGATGCTGTCGTGCTTGGCACCGTCTACGTGCTCTTCTCCTACGGCATCAACCTCTCCGGTCTGCTCAAAGGTCAGCTCTCGCCCGCCTTCGAGGTCAGCATGGCACTGCCTTATGCTGCCCTGCCTGCGGGTGCTTTCCTCATTGGTCTGGCTGTCGTCATCGCGCGGCTGACCCGCAGTCCGTATGCGCGCGGCGTCCCCGCGCCGATTGCCTGAGGGGACGCAGGAGATGGCACTGCTCAGTACGCTGGTGGCGGGGATCTTCGGCTTCATGCTGATCGGCGTGCCGATCGGCTTCGCGATCATCGCCGGCTCCATCATCGCGATCCTGCTTTTCGTGCCGGGCGCCAACCTGATGATCGTGCCCCAGCAGGTGTTCGGCGGGCTCGACAGTTTCACCCTGCTCGCCATCCCCTGTTTCCTTCTGGCCGGCAGCCTCATGACGGCGGGCGGGCTGACGGACCGGCTGCTAGCGTTCACGAATACCGTGCTCGGCCGGTTCCGCGGCGGGCTCGCCATGAGCAACGTGTTCGCCGCCACGGTGTTCGCTGGCATCTCCGGATCGGCCGTAGCCGACACCTCGGCTCTCGGCCGCGTGCTCATTCCGGCGATGATCCGGGAGGGCTACAAGCCAGCATTTGCAGCCGCCGTGACCGGCTCATCGAACGTACTCGCCCCGGTCATTCCGCCGTCTATCGCCTTCATCGTCATGGGCGTGCTGACGAACCAGTCGATCACGCGGCTGTTCCTGGCGGGCGTTCTCATCGGGCTCGTCTACGGGCTGGCGATGCTGGTGATCACCTCGATCATCGCGCATGCCCGGAACTATCCGGTGCACGGCAAGGCCAGCGCAAGGGAGGTCTGGAAGAGTTTTCGCGGCGCTATCTGGGCGCTGATGATGCCGGTGTTCATCATCCTCGGCATCCGTACCGGCATCTTCAACGTGACGGAGTGCTCAGCCGTCGCCGTCGTTTACGCGCTGTTCGTCGGCACCGTCGTCTACCGCGAGCTGACGCTCGCCCGCATCTATCAGGCGCTGGTCGATACCGCCCGGCTCACGGCCGTGATCATGATCGTCGTCGGTGCCGCCCGCATCTTTTCATGGATCCTGGGCTACGCCGGCCTGCCGCAGCAGATCGCCGACGCGATCCTGATGGTG
>JAWLCO010000207.1:0-4132 GCA_041687075.1 Hyphomicrobiaceae bacterium
GCCTGCCAGAGATCATCGAAGGGGTTGAGTTCCGCGACGGGCTCCGCCACGTTCAAGCCGCCGTCTGATCAGGCATCACCAACTTCTGCGCATATCTCTTTTCGTGATCGCAGCAACGGCAGGCTCTACGTGACCGGCCCTTTGCGGACGGTCGCGTTAACTTCAACGAGAGGATGGTCGTCCGCTTTTTGCACAGGGATAGGCCAGCCATGGCTGGTCTTGGCGAGAGGCGATGGGTGCCGACTGCCGCGGCCTCTCCGCCGAGACCCGGACCTGCACTTGGCTGGTCCGGGTCGTTTGCCGTCTGGCTGCGGTGCAGTCCCGTTCGGCTCTTCCTGGACGGATTGGACGGAACACGGCGCTGATCTCGCGCCGCACCGGCCTCGGAGACCCGCTTCCGGGATCTCGATCCCGGTTCGGCTTCAGTCCGCCAGCCGCCCCTTCTCTGCATGGTGGCGGCGCTGATCTGGGCAAATGTGCACCGGAAGGATCGACATGGTGCCGATCACCGATCCTCGAAGTTGGACCCGTCGTCGCGCATCAGCACGTAGATCGCGGGGATGACCATCACCGTCAGGACCGTCGCCGAGAGCAGGCCGAACAGCAGCGAGATCGCCAGCCCCTGGAAGATCGGGTCGAGCAAGATAAACGCGGCGCCCACCATCGCGGTGAAGGCCGTCAGGAAGATCGGGCGGAAGCGCACGGCGCCGGCCAGTAGCAGCGCGGGGCGCAGCGGATAGCCGTCCCGCTGACGCATGCGGATGAAATCCACGAGCAGGATCGAGTTGCGCACGATGATCCCTGCCAGCGCGATGAACCCGATCATCGAGGGGGCGGAGAACGGCGCGCCGAAGGCCCAGTGTCCCAGAACGATCCCGATCAGCGTGAGCGGGACAGGCGTCAGGATCACCAGCGGCAGCTTGAAGCTTGAGAACTGGCCGACCACTAGAAGGTAGATCGCCAGCAGGGCCGCCCCGAAGGCGAGACCGAGATCCCGGAACGTGGTCAGCGTGATCTCCCACTCGCCATCCCAGAGTAGCGCGAGCGTCTCGGGCGCGCGGGGCTGGCCGTCGTAGCGGATCTCGGGGGCACCGCCGAGATCGGACCAGTCCATGTGCGCGACGCGTTCTTCGACCGCAAACATCCCGTAGATCGGCGCCTCGTAGGCGCCTGCAAGTTCGCCCATCACCATCTCGGCGTCGTGACCGTTGCGCCTGAAGATCGGATAGGAGGTCTGCTCGCGCGTCTGGATCACCACATCGGCCAGTTCGACCGTGCCATCCCGTGCGGGCACGGGGGTCGACAACAGGCGTTCGGACAGGAACAGGTCCGCCTTCGGCAGCCGAATGACGATCGCGGGCGGCTTGCGCCCGTCGACATGATGCGAGTAGCCCACCCTCACGCCCCGCAGGAGGGTGCGGATCGTGTCGAACACGGCCTGCTGCTCGACACCGTGATATTCGAGATTCTCCTGATCGATGGTCAGGCGCAACCGCTCCTGCGTCCGGCCGAAGGAGGTATCGACGTCGACGATGAAGGGCACGGCGTCATAGGCCGCCACGATGCGCCGGGCGGCCTCGCGCCGGGTCTCGGCATCGGGGCCGTAGACCTCGGCGAGCAGGGTCGCGATGACGGGGGGGCCGGGGGGAACCTCGGCCACCGTCAGGGCCGTGCCGTCGGGAAGCACCATGTCGGCAAGACGTTCCCGCACCTCGAGCGCGATCGCGTGGCTCTGGCGCTCGCGCGCGTCCTTCTCTTCGAGGTTGATCTTGAGGTCGCCCTGATGTGGCGCCGCCCGCAGGTAATAGTGGCGCACCAGGCCGTTGAAGTTGAAGGGCGCGGCGGTGCCCGCATGAACCTGCATATTTGTGATTTCGGGAATGGCGGCGAGACGCTCGGCCGCGGCGAAGAGCGTGCGTTCGGTCTGCTCCAGCGACGCGCCCTCGGGCAGGTCCACGACGACCTGCATCTCTGACTTGTTGTCGAAGGGCAGCAGCTTGACCGTGACGTCTCGGCTCCAGAACAGAACGAGGACCGATATCGTCGCCAGACCGGTGATCAGAAGAAAGGCCCCCGCCCGCAGGCGCGTGCGCAGGACGGGTTTGGCCAAGGTGATGTAGGCGGCACCGAGACGCCCGCCAGGCCGTGCTGCCGGGTCGTCGCCCATGCCGCTCCCGCCCTGTCCGTTCCGCCGGCGCAGCAGAAGCAGCAACCATGGCGCAACGCTAACCGCGACGAACAGCGAGAGAAGCACCGCCGCGCTTGCGTTGGCCGGGATCGGGCTCATGTAGGGGCCCATCATGCCGGAGACTGCCAGCATCGGCAGCAGCGCCGAGATGATGGTGAGATTGGCGACGATTGTGGGGTTGCCCACCTCGTCCACCGCGCCGATGGCCGTTCTGGCCGGGTCGTCCCCGGACCCCTCCTGCCAGCGGCGCACGATGTTCTCGACCATGACGATGGCGTCGTCGACCAGAATGCCGATCGAGAAGATCAGGGCGAACAGGCTGACCCTGTTGATCGTGTATCCCATCAGCCAGGTGGCGAAGAAGGTCAGCAGGATCGTCGCGGGGATCACGACCATCACGACCAGCCCCTCGCGCCAGCCGACCAGCAATCCGATGATGACGACGATGGACACGGTCGCGCCAAGCAGCTGCATCATCAGTTCGCTCGACTTCTGCTGGGCCGTGCGGCCGTAGTCGCGCGCGACCGTGACCGCAACGGTCTCCGGGATCAGCGTGCCCTTCAGCGCCGCGACGCGGGCCAGCATGGCGTCCGCGACATCGACGGCGTTGCTGCCGGTGCGCTTGGCCAGCGCGACCGAGACCGCGGGGCGCGGCGCGAACCCGCCCGCCGCGTCGCGCGCCAGATGCCAGACGCGGTGTTCCTCCGGCGCGCCGCCCACCACGACCTGCGCCACGTCCTTGACATAGACCGGCCGGCCATCTCGCGTCGTCAGCAGCAGGTTGCCGATATCTGGCACGCCGCGCAGCGTCTCGCCCGCCGTGACCGGCAGCGTGGCGTTCAGTTCGCGCAGGGCGCCCGCGGCAAAGGCCCGGTTGGCGTTGCGCACTTTCTCGACCAGCGCCTGCAGGCTCACGCCATAGAGGGAAAGCCGCTCGGGGTCAGGCTCGACCTGGATCTGGCGTTCGCGACCCCCGACGATCATCGAGAAGCCCGCATTCTCGACCTTGGTCAGCTCGTGCCGCAGCTTGCGCGCCAGCGTGTGAAGCTCGGTATCATCCCACCGGCTTAGCACATCGGGCCGGGGACTCAGCGTCAGCGTCAGGATCGGCACGTCGTTGATGCCGCGTCCGATGACCACGGGGTCGGGAATGCCCTCGGGGATGCGCTCGACATTGGCGCGCAGCTCCTCGTGCACGCGCAGAATGGCGTCGTCGGCGTCGGTGCCCACGAAAAAGCGCGCGGTGACGACGGTCCCGTGGTCGCGCGTGTTGGAGTAGACGTGCTCGACGCCGTCAATGCCCTTGAGCAGATCCTCCAGCGGCTTGGTAACCAGTTCAACTGCGTCGCGAGCGTCCAGCCCGTCGGCGCGCACATGCACATCGACCATCGGCACGGAGATCTGCGGCTCCTCCTCGCGCGGAAGCTGACTGAGCGCGAGGACACCCATTGCCACGGCCGCGAGCAACAGAAGCGGCGTCAACGGCGAGCGAATGAAGACCTGTGCCAGCCGCCCCGTGAGACCGGGTGTCATTTCGCGGCCCCCGCGCGCTTGTTTGCCTCCTCCGGCAGAAGCAGCACGTCGCCCGTCCGCACGCCGGAGAGGATCTCGACGCCCTCGGCAAGCGTACGGCCGGGTTGAACCACCACGGGGCCAATATCCTGCACATGGACGTAGTTCACGCCGGAGCGCTTCCGAAGATAGGCTGGCGGCACCACAAAGGCGGGGCGTTGGTCCGTCGCGACGAAGACACGCGTGCGCTCGCCGACGAAGTAGTCGCCCAATCCTGCAACCTCGACATCGGCGACCACGCGGCCGTTCTCTAGCCGCGGATAGACCTGGCTCACCCGACCCTCGCGTAGCGCCTCGTCACGGATCGACAGCCCGCGTTCGCCCACCAGCACGGTGTCGCCCTCGGCAATGAATCGGGCGTGACGCTCGGGC
>JAWLCO010000208.1:0-4076 GCA_041687075.1 Hyphomicrobiaceae bacterium
CCGCTTCGTCACCATCAGCGAGCTGCTGGGTCTCTCGCGCGATGACGTCATGCCGCCGCTGCCGGATGATGGCCGGTTCGTGAGCTGGATCAACGATGTCGGCTTCACGGTCGCACGCCACTTCAGCATCGCGCTGGGGGTCGTGTTCATCGTCGGGCTCGTGCTGGGCGTGATGCGCCTTGCGCTGGTCGCTGTCGCGGCCATCGTGCAGTCACGACGCGAGAGGCGGCGCGCATCGCTCGCCTGGCAGCCGCAGTCGCTGGCAGTGATCGTGCCGGCCTATAATGAAGAGAAGGTGATCTGCGATTGCATCTCGTCACTGCTCCGCAGCCGCCATACCGCCTTCGACATCCTCGTGGTCGACGACGGCTCGACGGACGGCACAGCGAAAGCCGTGCAGGAAGCTTTCGGCGATCATCCGCGGGTAAAGCTCTTCCGAAAGCCCAATGGTGGAAAGGCGGCCGCGCTCAATTGGGCCATCAGCCGATCGGATACGGAGATTTTCGTTGCGATCGATGCCGATACGCGGCTCGATCCCGACGCCATTCCGATGCTCATCCGGCATTTCGCCGATCCCGATGTGGGGGCGGTCGCCGGGGCCGTTCATGTCGGTAATGCGAACGGCCTGCTCACCCGATTCCAGGCGGTGGAGTACATCAGCAGCCAGAATCTCGACAGGCGCGCGCTGGAGCTGGTCAACGGCATCATCGTCGTGCCCGGTGCTATCGGCGCATGGCGCCGGGCCGCTGTGGTCGCCGTTGGAGGCTACGAGTCGGACACGCTGGCGGAAGACGCGGACCTCACGCTGAAGCTCGAGCGCGCGGGCTGGAAAGTCATCCACGAGGCGCGAGCGTTCGCCGAGACCGAAGCGCCGGAAACCGTCCGGCAATTTCTGAAGCAGCGGTTCAGGTGGATGTTTGGAATGCTGCAGGTGGCGTTCAAGAACCTGAAGAGCATTCGCCGGACCAAGGCCGTCGGGGTCAAATACTTTGCGCTTCCGAATGTCTTGCTGTTCCAGTTTCTGTTCGCGCTCCTGTCGCCGGTGCTCGACCTGGTTCTGGTGCTCAGCATTGCCGCGGATCTGTGGGACTACTACACGCGGTTCACGCTGGAGCTCTCCGCGAGGACCTGGAACATACTGACCTATTGGCTGGTACTGCAGACGCTCGAGCTCGCCGTCGGCGTGGTGGCCTTTCGCCTTGACCGATATGGTGCGCGCTGGTCGATGCTGCTTCTGATCCTCCTGCAGAGGTTCTGCTATCGGCAGCTCATCTACTGGGTGGCCATGAAGGCAACCGCTGCTGCCGTCCGCGGCAGCATGATGGGCTGGGGCAAGCTGCAACGCCGTGGTCTGGGAAGGATCGAGGCAATTGCCGACGAGCGACAGATGCCAGCACCGCTCAGCCTCCCGGCTCCGGCACACACTCAGTCGGATGAATAGGAACGATACGCTGGCCCGAATGGCGTCGGGCCAGCGGATGAGCGCAATCAGAACACCAGGCTGAGGCCGACGCCGCCGTAGGTGCCTTCGCCGCCACTGTAGGAGGCCTCGTGCTCGTGGTCCATGAACTGATGGCCGGCGTAAGCGGTGATCTCGGTCGTTATCGCGGGTGACAGCTCGAAACGCAGCGTGGCAAACCCGCCGACCCGATGGGCATCGAAGCCGTCGTTGCCCATGGCGATCACCTCAGGTCCGATTACGAACCGTCCCGCATTGTAGCCGATGCGGCCGCGTGCCCAGTAGGTGTCGAAAGCTGTCGAGTACGAGCCATGCAGGTTGAAATAGAACGGCGACTCGTAAGCTGATGTGAGGTCAGCCGCCACCTTGAAACCTGTTTCACTGCCGTTCACCTTTGCCGTGGGATCATTCGGCGTCAGGTCATAATCCTGATAATCGATGCCGACGTAAGCGCTGAATGTGACGAACGGGCGCTGCCACATATAGCCGATCATGAGATCGCCCTGGATCCCGTCGCCGTCGACCCATCCGCCCTCGAATTGATCTGCGCGATACTCGAACAGCGGCACGCCGGCGAACCCGCGCAACACGACACCATCGCGTCCCAGGTCGCGATTGAGTGCGTGGATCACGCCGGAATAGAAGTAGGACGCATGCTTTGCCCAATCCGCGCCGGAGAACGTCACGGTCGACTTCGGCGACGAGATGGGCTCCGGTTCATAGTAGTCCTTCAGACCACCGGCGTATGCCCCACCCGCCAACGCGATGACACCGGTCAGCGCTGCTGCGGCGCCGACGGCCCAACTCACTTGAACCATTGGAAAACTCCCCTTCGAAACTCCATGATGACCATGGCCAGTCACGGTTAAAGAGTGGTTGAAGTGGATCTCGCCTTGATCCTTAGCCGACGGCCCTTGCCGCAGGCTTGTGTGGGCCTTGGGGGCAGGCAGGACGGGGCTCGGCCCGGCTCGCGCAAATCTGACCGGCAGATTTCCTAACGCCGGACTTAGGTCTGACCCATTTTGGGACCGACAGCCCGAACAAAGGTAGGTTGCTACAGCGCCAATGACGTTTACGCTCTCCGTTCACAACATGTTTTCAGCTCCGCTCAGGCATTCTTTTCCTCGGAATTCGGGAGCACGACATGAGACGGCGCGAATTCTTGAAGTATTCCGGCAGCAGCCTCGCATTCACGGCACTGGGCGCGCCCTGGTCAAATGCGTTGGCCCAGGCCGGCTGTCCGGTCGGCGCACCTGGCGCAGTCGTCCCGTTCGAGCTGCGCATCGGTGCGACGACGATCTCGATGATCGATGGCCAAGAGTTCCCGTTCCTGTCGTTCAACGACCGGGTGCCCGGGCCAGTCCTGCGCGTGAAAAAAGGCCGAACGGTCGAGTTGACCATTCATAACGACACGCCCGAGTTTCATAGCCTCGAAATTACGGATTACGGAAAGTGGGACATCGATCCGAACAGCTCGGTAACGGCTCGATTCGAGGCGCGGAACTGCGGCAGCTACATCTACCACAGCCGAGTGAATGACTCACCACTCTACCGGCTCTTGGGCCTGCACGGCGCATTCATTGTTTATCCTGATTACGACGAGCTGCGCTGCACAGGGCAGCTCGTGACCCCTTACGACCTCGTGGATTTCGGAGAGTCCGGCAGCTCGATCCGGAAGATCTTCGAGTCCCTGGGCACGACAGATCGCTTCCAGAGCGGCAACGGCTCGGATGGCAAGTGGCATCCGGTCGAGGACTCCGGACAGGAATACACGGCTACCGAGTTCTCGTTTCAGGAGAAAGTCTGGGTTCTCACGCAGGTCGACCCGAAATTCAACGCGCTCATCCAGCCGGATGGTAGGGTGCCCAGCAAGCCATCCGCCGACGAAATAATTGCAAGTTGGCTGCCCCGATACTTTACGATCAACGGGCGTAGCGGGTTTGATCTGTCACACGCGCCGGATATCGTTCCGAGCAATTATATCGGCGAGCCGACGCTCATGCGCATAATGAATGCCGGGCTCTCCCATCACGCCAATCACATTCATGGGAATCACTGGCTCGAATTGACGGTATCGGATCTCGTCAACAGAGACGGAGAGCCGATCTTTGACGAAGAAGGCCGCGCCGCTGCGGCCGATACGGTTCCCGTCGGATCCGGGCGGGTCATTCCCAGAACAAATGTTTTCGAGGTGGATACGCTGCCGATGTGGCCCATGCAGCGCAAGGATGTGCTGCTGCCGTTCGAAGTGCCACCTGACATTCCTTACACCAGAAACTCCGACGGAACGTTCACGCCCGTGCAATTCAACGACATGGTACGGCGCGGGAACAATCTCGAATTCCGGAATGCAACCCTGAAATCCAGGTACGAGCCTTTCCCGTTGCGGTTCGTCATGCACTGTCACGTCGAGATGTCGACCACGGCTGCGGGAGGAAACTATCCGCAGGGGATGGTGACCCATTGGCAAATCAACGGCGGGCTGGGTCAGCGGCAGGAAGATGCCAATCGGCGGCGTAGAACAGCCTCGCTGTGAAGCGCTGGTGTGAAGCATACGCGAACTGAGGATCACCATGGCAAAGCGTCGGAAATCCCGTACCCTGCGGTCTTTGTCGCG
>JAWLCO010000209.1:0-4010 GCA_041687075.1 Hyphomicrobiaceae bacterium
ATCTTCATGGGGCCGGACGCCTACATCACGCCGTCCTGGTACGCCTCGAAGAAGGAGCACGGCCGGGTCGTGCCGACCTGGAACTATCTCGCCGTCGCCGCCTACGGGCCGGTGGAGTTCTTCGAGGAGGCCGACCGGCTGCGCGAGGTGGTGTCGCGGCTGACGGACCTCTACGAGCAGCAGCGCAGCGATCCGTGGTCGGTGTCGGACGCACCGGAGAAATTCGTGCAGGCGCAGCTCAAGGGCATCGTCGGGCTGCGCATGCCGATCCGCCGGATCGAAGGCAAGCGCAAGATGAGCCAGAACCGGCCTTTGCAGGACAGGCGCGGCGTTGCCGAAGGACTGGCTGCGAGCCCCCACCCGGCGGACCAGGCCGTCTCCCGCCTCATTCCAGTCGCAGACGAATAGCAGCCGCAAATCTCAGCTCAGTCGTGCCCGGCTGAAATACGCAACCCTGGGTTGCCGCGAATCGTTTACGTTCCGTAGCCACCAACAGTCGGTGCACTGGAGGACCGAATGCGGTGGCACCCCGGCTTGCAGAGTGCGCTGGTTGCGTGCCTCGGCTTCATGATGCCGGCGGCTGCGTACGCTGCTGACCTCGAAGGCGGCATGCCTCCGGACCACCGTCGGTCCCATCGCCGGCCCCGGCCTGGTCCTTGCAAATCCTGCCCTATGCCTGGTTGCCGTTTCTGGCCGGCGACGTCACGGTGCGCGGCCGCTCCGTTCATCTCGACATCGACCCGATAGACGTCCTCGATCACCTGACGACCTCGGGCGGGCGTATTCCCGCCTGGATGAGCTATATCGAAGCCCGCCGAGGCCCGCTCTCGCTCTACAACGACACATTCTACGCGAACCTGGGCCTGTCGGGCGATCTGGCGCGCACCCGGCCCGGTCGCGCGGACATCGGCGTATCGGCGGGCCTCGACTTCCAGCAGGCCGTTATCGAGCTCGGCGCAGGGTACGAGGTCGCCAGCTGGGCCCCGGTGCCCGGCCGGCCAGTTGCGCTCGACCTCATTGCCGGCGCCCGTTACTGGTACCAGGAGGCGGACCTGAGCCTTGCCGTGTCGGCGGACCTCGACATCGGCGGGCTCGAGATCAGAGGCAACCGCGCCTTGGCCCGCTCAGGCTCGGTGGAATGGCTCGATCCGCTCGTCGGTGTCCGGCTCCGCCACCAGCTCGCGCCGGGGTACGAGTTGACTGTGAAAGGCGATGTCGGTGGCTTCGGTGCCGGCAGCCAGTTCTCATGGCAGGCGCTTGCTGCTTTGACGTTCGACCTGGCAACGCGTGACGGGGTGACCTACGCTGGCATGGTCGGCTATCGGGCGCTCGACGTCGACTACGAGCAGGGCTCCGGCCGGCGGACATACGGCTACGACATCCTGCAGCACGGGCCGGTCCTTGGCTTGGTCATGGGCTTTTAGCCCGAGCCGATCCCCTATCCAGTCGTTCGGATTCCGCTTCCTCTGACCCGGCGCGCTGACTGGCGTTGATCCCGTGTCGCGCATCTTCACCATCCCGCCATCTCTAACGGAACCGGCCCCGATCGCCGGCGTTCGAGCGGAATCAGAGGTCTCCGGACCATTGGTGAAACGCCGGGTCGGGCTATCAACCGGATCGTCACCCGCACATTACGCAAAAGGTGGCTGCCATGAAGATGCTTGCTGCCGTACTGGCAACGTCACTGCTGCTCGGCACACCATTCGCCAAGGCACAAGACGCATCGCGGCCGCTGACGGAGAACGAAGCGCGCAGCATCGGCGTCAACGCCTACATCTACCTCTATCCCCTGGTGACGATGGAACTCACCCGCCGGCAGCTCACCAATGCGCCGCCTGGTCACGGGATCGGCGGGCCACCGAACACCTTCGACAATGTTGCCGCATATCCGGGCGCTGATGACAAGGCTGTGGTGCGGCCGAACTTCGACACGCTCTACTCCAGCGCCTGGCTCGATCTGACGAAGGAGCCGATGGTGATCTCGGTCCCCGATACCAACGGCCGCTACTATCTGCTGCCCATGCTCGACATGTGGACGGACGTTTTCGCCTCGCCGGGCTGGCGCACGACCGGCACCGAAGCGGCGACGTTCGTCGTCACGCCACCCGGCTGGCGTTCCGACCTGCGCGAGCGGCTTGCCGAGGAGTTCCGCCTTCCGAGCAACGCGCAGCGCATCGATGCGCCGACACCGTATGTCTGGATCATCGGGCGCATCCAGACGAACGGTCCACAGGACTACGATGCCGTTCACGAAATCCAATCGGGCCTCAAGATTACACCGCTGTCGCTATGGGGCCGGACGGCGGAGCCGGCGGCCCCGGCGATCAATCCCGCCATCGATATGAAAACACCTCCCAAGGTCCAGGTCGACCGGATGCCGGCGGCGGAGTTCTTCACGACGGCGGCCGAGATCCTGAAGCGGCAGCCACCCCACCTTACGGATCAGTCCATGCTCCCGCTGCTGAAGCGGATCGGCCTCGAGCCCGGCAAGAGTTTCGACATCGAGTCCAATCCGACGGTCAAAGCAGCGCTCGACCGGGCTCCGGAGGAGGCACAAAAACTGATGGCGCGGATGCTGCCGTCGCTCGCGCGCGTCACGAACGGCTGGCTCATGAACACGACCACCATGGGCGTCTACGGCAACGACTACCTGAAACGCGCCATCGTCGCGCAGCAAGGTCTCGGCGCCAACTTACCGCAAGATGCGATTTATCCGCTCAACGTCAGCGACGACGGTGGCCGGCCGCTCGACGGCGTCAACAAATATACGCTGCACTTCAGCAAGGCGATGATCCCGCCTGTGGACGCGTTCTGGTCGGTTACCCTCTATGACGGCGAGGGCTACCAGGTCGCAAATCCGCTCAATCGTTTTGCGCTGAGCAGCTGGATGCCGCTCAAGTACAACAGCGATGGCTCGCTCGATCTCTATTTCCAGAACGAAAGTCCGGGTTCCGACAAGGAGGCCAACTGGCTGCCGGCACCAAAAGGCCCCTTCAATCTGACGATGCGCCTTTATGCGCCCAAGGAGGAGGCCCTGACCGGCCAATGGAACCCGCCACCCGTGACGAGAACGGAGTCGTTTTTGGGGTTGGGGAAGTGAGGGGCGGCACGCTGCTCCCTCGTGCTGGATGAGACTGGCGGGAGGGTCAGAGATCCGATGGGCAGCGACTCGCTCGGAAGCAACGTTGGCCAATCGTTAAACCGAGGAAATCCCCCCGCATCGCCAACACATACGAACGCTGGGTCTGGCTCGATCCCGGTTCCCCAGGTGCACTGGGACTGCAAGAAATTGGTCGCGTTCAAACAAGTTTGTGTGGGCCTGGCCGCCCGGCCAGCTTGCGGGTGAGGCCCGAGCGCGAGATTTCGTGGCGGAAGTCGGCCTTGCGGCATCACATTATCCGCTTATATTGCACTGCAGCATTTCATTTTGCAAAGCAGCAAGGGTGCAATATGGCCGGGCTTGGAAAACACCTCGTTCAACTGGACCGCCTGCGCCGGCGATTCGAGAAGATGGTTACCGCGGCGCGACGGACGTCCCCTTCTGCAGAGGCTTTCGTCCATCGCCCGAGCCGGCTCCGGGAGATCGAGGCGTTCGGCGCGAACCCTGGCAGCCTGCGCATGCTGGCGTATGTTCCGGACCACCTGCCGCCCGCGCCCGCCCTGGTCGTGGCCCTTCATGGCTGCACACAGACAGCCGCCGCGTATGATCACGGCACCGGCTGGTCGACCCTTGCTGACCGCCATGGCTTCGTCGTCATCTACCCCGAGCAACAGCCTCGCAACAACGCGAAGCGCTGCTTCTCCTGGTTCTTGCCGGGCGACACCACGCGCGGACAGGGC
This sequence comes from Hyphomicrobiaceae bacterium, assembly GCA_041687075.1. Classification (GTDB taxonomy): domain Bacteria; phylum Pseudomonadota; class Alphaproteobacteria; order Rhizobiales; family Hyphomicrobiaceae; genus ZC4RG25. The sequence goes on from JAWLCO010000209.1 coordinate 3,841, forward strand.
GAAGCGGCGTCGATCCGCCAGATGATCGAGCGTGCCACAGAGGATTTTGGCGTCGATCGAAGACGGGTGTACGTGACCGGGCTTTCGGCGGGTGGCGCCATGGCTTCGGTCATGCTTGCAACCTATCCGGAAGTATTTGCGGGCGGAGCCATCATCGCGGGACTGCCTTA
>JAWLCO010000210.1:0-3832 GCA_041687075.1 Hyphomicrobiaceae bacterium
GAAACACACCCTCAAGATGTAATGGCATCGCCAGCCGATCTGCAGCCCTTGCGGAAAATCATCGCCGAGACCTTTCCTCATCTCGCGGCCTCGAAATTCAAGCTGCTGACGGCCGGCTGGGACAGCATGGCTGTCGAGGTCGATGACCGGCTGATCTTCAAGTTCCCGCGGCACGAGACGGCGCAAAGAGCTCTGGTGAGGGAGGCAAGCCTGCTGGTGGCGATCCGTCCCGCCGTGACCATGCGGGTGCCCGATCCCGTTTTGCATCGTGGGCCGCCTCTCTTCTCGTGGCATGAGAAGATCAGGGGCGAGCATCTGGTCACGGAGCAGTACGAGCGGTTGTCAGAAATGGCCCGGCAGCGGCTCTCCTCGGATCTGGCGATCCTCTACGCGGAGCTGCACGCTCTCGAGGCCGAAAAGCTGAAAGTCGCGGGTGCGGGCCCGATCAGGCCCTGGCTGGAGCCGGACGACATCTTGCGCCGCGTCTGGCCGGTTCTGCCGGCAAAGTTGCGCAAGTTTGCGGAGCGCACCGTCAACGCGTGGCAGCGGCTCTCGCCTGACCCGTATGGCACGACCTACGGTTATTTCGACGGGCACGGCTGGAACATGGCCTTCGACCATGCCGCCCATCGGCTGAACGGGATTTACGACTTCGCCGACTCCGGCTTCGGTCAGCTGCAGCAGGAGTTCATCTACTCAAACTTCATTTCGCGGGATCTCACGGCGCGGATCATGGCGGAGTACGGCCGCATCACCGGCCGGGTTCCCGACGCCGAGCGCGTCGATATCCTGAGTGGTGTCTTGAGGTTATCGGAGCTGGCGGAGTACGCCGGCGATCCCGAACATGCGCCAGCGATGCTCGCGCATGTCGCGGCCTGGGCAAATCAGTAGCCTTTGCGCTGCCGAGAGCGCCTCGGCTGACGAAGTTATCCCCGCCCCCCATAACCGGGGTCATGCTCGGCAGGTCAGTACCAGTAGGAGACCTGAGCATGCTGGAAACACCGAACCTGAAGCTGCCCTACATCGCACCCGCCCAGGCGCAGAAGCATGTGACGCATAACGAAGCGATCCGCGCGCTCGATGCGCTGGTGCATATCGCCGTCGAGGACCGGGATCTGGCTGAACCGCCGGCAGAGGCCGCTGATGGCGCCCGCTATATCGTCGCTGATGCTGCTGCAGGCGAATGGTCGGGGCGGCCGGGGATGATCGCCGCGTTTCAGGATGGCGCGTGGGCCTTCTACGCGCCACGCGAAGGCTGGGTGGCCTGGATTGCGGATGAGGATCTGCTTGTCGCCTGGGACGGCGAAGCGTGGGTGCCGGCGGCGGGCGTTATCGATCCGACACCGCAGCTCGGCATCAATGCGACGGCTGATGCAACCAACCGGCTCGCGGTGGCGTCGCCAGCCTCGCTCTTCAACCACGAGGGTGGAGGCCATCAGCTCAAGATCAACAAGGCGACGGAAAGCGATACGGGGGCCATTCTGTACCAGACCAACTGGTCCGGCCGGGCCGAGATGGGACTCACCGGCGATGATGACTTCCATTTCAAGGTGAGCCCCGATGGCAGCGCCTGGCACGAAGCCATCGTCATCGACCGGTCGACAGGACGGGTCCGCCTGCCGGCGACGCCGCATCGCGAGGTTCTGTCCACCAGTCGAACGTACTACGTCGATCCGGCCAGCGGCTCCGATTCGAATGACGGGCTCTCTGCTCAGTCCGCGTTCCTCACCATTCAGAAGGCCATCGACTCGGCGCTCAACGTCGACGCGGCGGGCAACACCGTCACGATCCAGCTTGCCGATGGCACGTACACCAGCGGTGGATGGGTGAACCGGCCGATGTTCGACGGCTCGCAGCTCAATATCATCGGTAATCCGGCAGCTCCGGAGAGTGTCGAGGTCGCGGTCAGCGGCGCCAACGCGTTCCTGGTGGATGCCGCCGGGGCGAAGGTGCGCCTCGAAGGCCTCAAGATCAGCGGCGATGTCGGCGTCTGGGCGCGCTACGGGGCCGTCGTGTTCCTGACGGGCAGGAACGTTTTCGGTGCATGCAACTTCCGGCACATCAGCGCCGACAACGGCGCGTTCGTCGAGATGCTGGGGGGCGAAATCATCATCGACGGCGCCGCGCCGCATCATCTTTACGCTGACGCAGGCGGGCACGTCTTCTATGCCGTTGGAACCGCTACGATCAACGGCACGCTGGCGTTCCCGTTCGGATTCGCGTTCGCGCAGTCGACCGGGCTGGTGACCTCATACGGCATGAGCTGGTCGGGCAGCGCAACGGGTCCGCGTTACCAGGCGATGCTCAACGGCGTCATCAACGTCAATGCGTCGGGGACGGACTACTTCCCCGGCGACAGTGCCGGCGTGCTCACGAGCGGCGGTCAGTACGCGTGAGGATCGTGCCGGTGGCCCGTGTGCTCAGCGTGCCGTGGCTGCCGGCAACACCAACGCCTCCCCGAGATTGGCGAGCGTCGTCAGGTCGACGAACTCGCCTTTCGGGAGGCTGAGGTCGAACTCCATCTTCCAGGAGAGCTGCGCAGCCGAAACGAGACGGGAACGGAGCACCTTGTCGGCGATGGCATAGTGATCGGGTCGCACGGCGCGGCGCAGCCCGTGCAGAATTCCAAGCGTCACGACGTCGTAGTAGGCGCTGAACGGGTCGGGCGAGGCGCTTGCCGGACGCATGTACCCGGCAAACGCGATCCGCCCGTCGTACTGGCGCGTCTTGCTGTCCTTGCCGCTGTATCCGGCAAACCGGTCGTAGAGCATGCGGACGGCCGGGGAGGGGCCCTCATACTCGAACAGACCACGAAGCGCGTAGGCCAGCGTGTCACCGTAAACGAAGTAATCGCGCTCTCCGTTTGGTCCCGCCACACGGCGCCACGCTTTGGGGCAGGTGCTGTCACGGCATTGCGCCAGCTGAGCGGCCTTAGCGTATTCCCACGCCCCGGTGAGCCCTTCGACGAGGAGCTCGCGCGCGGATTTGGCCGCCTCCTCGTAATGCGCCTTGCCGGAAAGCGCTGTCGCGCGACGCAGGACGGGCAGGGCGGAAAGCGTCTTCACGTGCCGGTCGCAATTCCACGCCGGTTCGGGCCCGGTATTCACGATGAACTCGCAGAAGCCGTCCGGAGCGCCGGTTGATCGCGCGTAGGGGCGCCCCCGGCCGCTTTGCATGTGGACCAGAAAGTCCGCGAACCGCAGGCCTGCCTGGCGATACCTCTCGTCCTTCGTCAGGTCGTGAAGCTCGAACATGGCCGCGCCGCAGAATCCGGCGTCGATCGCATAGAAGTAGCGGCTGGCGGGCTCAGGGAGATCAGGCGTTGATGGCACGCCGCCATAGGTGGGGCTGGCGGACCGTGTATCCTGCAGACGGATGACCCAACCAGCCAGCTCGTTGGCCTTGTCGATGGCCTCCGTATCGAAACGATCCCTGCGGGCGAGTGCTGCAAGGAAGCGGATCACTTCGCAGGCCGATCCGGGCGTTCTGCCGATCTCCTTGTTCGGCGCGCCGGTTCGCGGCTCGACCTGTTTGTAGGGCGCGTGCTGAAGCACGAAAGCCCGGATCGGCTGGATGGCGCTCATGTCCGGACGGATTTCGGCGGTCCACACGTTCGCTTGGCTGAAGCCGATCTCCAGACCAGGGCTTGGGGAGCAGGCTGCGAGGAGCGGCAAGAGCAAGAGGGCCGCGCCCCACGTCCATGTCGATCGATTGGTGCCCTGCGGAACGATCCGAGGCAACCACAGTCCGGCGCTCACCGCATCTCGCCCCCCGGCGCGCGCGATTTCCCCCTCACTGAACAATGTTCACACATTCGTGAACGGGCGGCAAC
>JAWLCO010000211.1:0-3770 GCA_041687075.1 Hyphomicrobiaceae bacterium
CATTGCTCGCAGTTCCTGGCTTCTCGCGCACGCCAGCTTCCCGCCAGGCATGCTCGAGCCATACAGGCTGCTCCATGGAACAGACCTCCTCGGGCTACGGGTTTTTGGAAAGTGGATTCCGTCAGACGACAGCGGTGCACGGGGCGCCGCGGCCCCAGACGCTGCTGATCTGGTAGGCGCGAACGGCAAGGACTGGCGGAAGAGCGCCGAAATCGTTCGCCTGCTGAGCCGCAGAATACGTGATGGTCGGCTCAGCCGTGGACAGGGTCCGCTTCACGCTATCGCCGTCAAGAATGTCGATCTCGTAGAGTTCGGTGTCTTCCGCCAGAGGCACCTCGCTGGCCTCCCAACTGTCGCCACCGATCCGTGTCCGACGTATCCAGGTCAACACGAGATCGCCGGTCGCGGTTCTCTTGCCGCGCAGATGCACGGGGCTTAGTGGACGCAGCCCCACTCCGCGGTATGCATGCTGTTCCTGCACATAGGCCGGGTGGCCGAGGTCTCTATTCGCCGGGCCGAAGCGCCAGTTGTAAGCGAGGCCGATATCAGCGGGCGCCAAATCGACCCGTGCCAGCGCCTGCGAAATCAGCACGAACGGCGATCCGGGCGGAACTTCGACGTTCATTGCGTTTTCCGTGCCGGCCTGCCCGCGCAACAGCCCGGAGAGCTCGTACGTCATTTCTGCAACGAGTGTCGCGGACTGGAACTGCAGCACCTCCCATTCCCCGGCAGGATTGCGCACCGCGGCCGCGTTGGCACCGGCCAGCAGCTGCAGTTCCTCCGCCGAAGCGAGCTGGCCATATCCGAGCTGCACGCGCAGACGTGTCGCCATGTCGAACCGCCCTACAGGTCCAGCCGGCAGCGGATCGAGAAGCTCGCCTGTGACGGCCGGAGCGTCAGCAATGGCCTGCAGCGTGTATCCCGTTTCAGACGGGGATCGGAAAAGCGCAACCCCACCCGGCCACGGCGACTGGGAAGCGGCGAAGTACCCAGCGTGCTCCGGCTCATCCCCCCGCAGCAGGGGCAGGTCGAGGAAAACTCCTGATGGCTGTCCCGATGGCGCCGGGGGCGCCGCGCGCGAGCTCCGCGCGGGCCCATCCCCGAGCACGTAAAGCGCCGGGTCGATACTTAATGCTTCAATGTGCCGTGCGCCGTGGTCGCCAACCTCTTTCACCCGGAAAAGCCGGGATCGCCCATTTCCAGCTATGGCGATAACGTCCGACGGCTCAACGGCGAGCTTGCTCGGCGGCAGCACGAAGGACGCGCGCTCCCGCGCTGCCCACGCCTCGAAAAGCCATGCATCGGCAATGGCCGCCGCCTGCTCATCTTCGAGCACCAGCGCCAATTCCGCCTGCGAGACACGGCCGCTCGCTCCCGCCAGCCGGCGCGCCTCGACCACCGCCTGGCGATAGTCGCTGGCAGCCGAGACATAGGTGATCTTCGCAGACCCTGGAAGCTCGGTCTCCTGCCCCCGGGTAATGGTAACGAGACGACCTCCCGGCCGCTCTTCGACCAGATCGTCCGGTGACACCTCGACCAGCCTGGCCCCGCCCCGCGGGCGAAACACGATCTTGTCGCCCGTCTCGACTGCATCGAAAAAGAAAGCAAGCTCCAGCGGCTGAATGGCCTCGCGCGGTGCCATGAGGCGGTCGACCGTGTACCCGGGAAGGATACCGGTCAGGGCGCTCGCGTCATGATTTGCAAACCCCGCATCGTCGAGCATCCGTTCGACGAGGTCGGCGACTGGCGCGCTCGCAACACGGCCTGTGATCCAATGCCCCCGCTGCCAGTTGGCGCCGTCCCCCCAGGTGTCCGTATCGGCGGGAAAAGCCGGATAGGGCCGGGCATCCCAGGCGTAGACATGGATTCGCTTCGGATCGACCATCGGCCCGCCGTAAACACTGGAGAGCGGATTGAGCGCCGGTAATGACCCAGGATGCTGGGGGTCGAAGGCTTCAATCAGCGCCTGCAGGTAGCGGCGCTGAATGAAATCATCTCTTTTTCCAGACGAATAATAGGGCAGCGCGGTCTCGGCGCTTTTCGGATCGACGAAGACATTCGGCTGGTTGGCGCCCTTGTCGACTGCGGGACAGCCGATCTCCATGAACCAAACAGGCTTGGACTGCGGCACCCAGCCCGTAGGTATCACTTGCTCAATGCCGCCTGGCCGATCGTAGTGCTGATTGAGCCACCAGGATTTCAGATCCTTGTAGCGGAACACCCAGGGCTTGCCCTGGCCATCGGTGATCGGGGTGCGGATCTGATTATTCCGGTCGGCGGCACTGGCATAATACCATTCGTACCCCTCCCCGCCGGCAATATTCGATTTCAGATAATCGAGATCATAACTCGACCGTGCACCTGCAATCGCATCGGCATGATCGGCGCCCTCGCGCCAATCGCTCAGCGGCCAATAAAGGTCGATGCCTATCGCATCAATGTCCGCTGATGCCCAAAGCGGATCGAGATTGAAATAAACGTCGTTCGAACCGTCCTGTGGCTGGTGTCCGAAGTACTCGGACCAGTCCGCCGCATATGTGACTTTCGTCTCCGGCCCGAGAACAGTTTTCACGTCGGCCGCAAGCTGAACCAGCGCGGCTACGAATGGATAGCTTTGAGGCGCACTGCGAACCTGCGTGAGACCCCGCATTTCGGTTCCGATGACGAAGGCATCGACACCGCCCGCGGCCTTTGCCAAAAACGCATGGTGCAGAATAAAACGGCGATAGGACCATTCTACCGGCCCGCTATAGATAATCCTGTTGCCAGAAATCCTGAAATCAGAAACTGAGGCATTGCCGACAAAGCGCGCAATTTCAGCGGCAGCGGCTTCCGTCTTGTCCGAGCTTCCGGGTTGTCCGGGCGCCAAATCGAGCGTAATGCGCCCGCGCCAGGGATAGGCGGGCTGCCCCGGCGCGCCGCTCTCGTAGGGGTTCGGCTTGGTGTTGTCTGCTGGCACGTCCATGAGAATGAAGGGCGTAAGCACGACGCAGAGCCCGCGCTCCTTCAAATCGCCGATGGCAGTGATAACGGTCTCATCCGAGGGCGTGCCGCCGTAGGCCGGCCTGCCCTCGTGCAGGCTCACCACATGCGCTGCGGAGCGAGACAGACCGGCCACGCTCCAAGTCAGCGGTTTGGTCGACTTTTTTGCAATTTCGACACCGGGGCGAAGCTCACAGTGGGACGCGCGCAGGTCGGTGCCAAACCAGCTCGTCACGAGCGAAACCGATTTGGCGTTCGGCAGAGATGATTGCAGATGATCGAGGGAAACGGTCCAGTCGGTGCCGCCCTGCCGTGTGTGGACATTCTCGGCGACCTGCAAACCGCCCGCCTCAAGCCGGGTGACCTCCTCCGTCGCATAGACGAATTCGCCGGAGCCCGGAATCAGAACCACACCGCGGACATTGCGATGAAAATCATCGACGGTGCGGAACACCTCGAACGAGAGCTGCGGCAGCCGGTTGCCGTAGGGTGCCAGCGGCATCCGTTCGAAAACGATGTAGGCGAGACCCCGATATGCTGGCGCATTTTCTGCCCCCTCGCGCGCGCTAATGAGGCTGTCCGGCTCCTGATCCTCACCTCCGGTGTACAGCCGCCAGGTGATGCTGCCGAGATCAAGTTCCTGCCCATCGGCCCAAACACGGCCAATGCCGGAAATTTCACCTTCTGTTAGGCCGACGGCGAAATTGCCGTAATAGCGATATTCGATCTGCTTTGCCGCGCTGCTGCCACCGCCGCCCTTGCCGCCCCCACCTGCCTGTGAGGTGACG
>JAWLCO010000212.1:0-3711 GCA_041687075.1 Hyphomicrobiaceae bacterium
CCTGTTGCCCTCCATAGCCGTCTTCACCGGCAGCGGCACGTAGGCACCATCTGTGGTTTCGATGAACATGTCGGCGGTCTCCGCTGCACCCGGGAACGTGGCTTCGAGGACCAGCTTCGGCTCTTCGGAATCAAGAAGCGCCTCCTTCGAGATCAGCTCGGGATCGTTCGGCCGCCGCTCATCAGAGGTGCGAGGCACGGCACCGATCGCCGCGGCGATCTCAGGCGAGACGGGAACCGTGACGGCTGCGGGAATCGGAAGGCTGAGCTCCGCTTCTGCGGGGACGCAGATCTCGCGGCAGATGCCGTAGAGGAGAGTGAGGTTGAGCTCGACCGGCTTCGTAGCGTCCTCGGGCCGGATCTCGACCGGGAATACAACCGATCCCGAATAGCCGACGGCATCACCCAGGGCATCCTTGAAGCGGCGCGGCGCCGGGTAGAAAACCTTCACGGAGGCCAGGTTCACCGATCGCGACCAGTCGAACTGCGGCGGCAGACCGCCCGAATCGCCGGGTGAGCGCCAGTAGGTCTTCCAGCCCGGTGAGAGGCGTACCTCGAGTCCTGCCCAGAGTCTGGGTGTGCCCGCGGATTCGGCCGTTCCGGCGATCAGGCGCGCCTTGCCGCCGTGCGCCTCGACCCATGGGGAGGACAGTGGACTGGCCGCAGCGGGTGTGCCGACAGCGAGCAGAATCGCCAGTGCCGACGCGAGGATGCGCACCCCACCTCCGCTCATAAGTTCATCCTCCTCTTGCCTGTTGCACATGGGCGCCTATGTAGCCAAGGTTGAATGGGCAGCAAGTCACAATCAACTTGGCGTGAATTGCGGAATATGGGCCCCGGGCGCATTTCACAGCTTCACGGTGACGGAGGCTGAGGCTAGACTCCTGAGATGACAGCGAAACGGCGGCCACGAAATCTGACTGACAACGGCTATCTCGAAGGGCAACTGCTCATTGCGATGCCTGCGATGGCCGACAAGCGGTTTGCGCGTTCGGTCATCTACATGTGCGCTCATTCGGACGAGGGCGCCATGGGCCTGATCATCAACCAGCGGGCGCCGAATCTCAATTTCCCGGACCTTCTGGAGCGGTTGCAGATTCTGGACGAGGACGCCGAGGAATCCGTCCCGCCCGACATGATGCACATGGCCATTCACCTGGGCGGTCCGGTGGAGCCGGAACGCGGCTTCGTCCTGCACAGCTCGGATTATTTCACGCCCTCCTCGACGTTGCCGATCAATGACGACGTATGCCTCACGGCCACTATCGACATTCTGAAGGCACTGGCGGCGGGCGAAGGCCCGGATCGGGCGATCCTCGCCCTGGGCTATGCCGGCTGGGCGCCTGGACAACTCGAAAGCGAGATCCATGCCAATGGCTGGCTGAGCTGCCAGGCGGATCTCGAGCTCGTCTTCGACCTCGACGTCGAGGAGAAGTACGAACGGGCGCTGTTCAAGCTGGGCATCGATCCGACACATTTGGTCAACGCCGCAGGGCACGCCTGATCTCCGCGGCGGGTGGCGGGCTGATCGAGAGACTTTTACAATTCGCAATGCCTTAGGGCCAGATCCGCCTCGCGGATCCGGCCCTTTTTTATTGGTTCGGTTCTCACCTCACTCGGTGCAGGGCACCGAGATCGTCATGCCGACGTTGGCAAAATAGCGCTTGCACTCCAACTTGGCCGGCTCCCCGCCAGTCTGGTTCGAGTCGGTGGTCGTAACGGCCGCGGTCTTGAGCGGCTCAATCGGCGTATCGGACTTTTTCACCGGCAGCGGAACGGCTGCGAGCTCCGCCTTCCTTGCGGCTTCGAGCTTCTGCTGCTCTGCGGCGGCTTGCTCGGCGGCAGCCTTCCGCTTGGCTTCCGCAGCCGCGACGGCGGCTGCCTTCCGCTTGGCCTCTGCGGCCGCTGCCACGGCGGCAGCGCGCTTCTTCGCGGCCCGGGCCGCCGCCGCTTCCGCCGCAGCTTCCCTGCGCCGTGCCGCTTCGATCGCCTTGGCCCGGCGGAGGGCCTTCAGCCGCCGATGATGATACTTGTGCGCGTGATGATGGCCGCCGCGAGCATGGAAGCTGCCGATGGGGAAACCGAAGTGGATGCGCATGCCGGCCTCCGCACCGGGAGCCGAGAGCGCGACGCCTGCCAGCATGCCGGCTGCAAGGGCGATGGCCTTCGTGTTCGAGAGCTTCAGGTTCATGACAATTCTCCGTCAGGTCAGGCGTGGCGCCGAGATGTCGTTGGTTGCTTTCGATGTCCGACATCATGACGGGGTGGTCGGTTGGGGGCTGTTCCGCTGGTCACAGCCCGCAACTTTTCTTACGCCGCCGGCAGAGGCTGGCCGCCGCGAATAGGGCTGACCTGGGCAGAGCGAATTGCGCTCGCAGCGGCTGCCTTCGCCTCGATCTCCCGGCAGACTTCAGCCACAAAACGAGTCGTGCGCTCGAGCACGAGGTGCCGCTGCCGATCGAGCGTGATGATGTGATAGCTGTCATCCAGCACCACGGCTTCCACGCGTCCGCCGAGGTTCTTCTGAAGGTGAAAGGCGTTGCGCAGGCTGGCTCGGTCGTCCTCGCGGGGATGCAGCACCAGAACTGGCTGCCGGATGCGAAAGAGCGAGCGGCGGACGGTGTTGGCGAGGCGGCGCAGCTCCAGCATCGTGCTGCCTGGGGTGCTGAGCTGGCCGGCCTGCGAGCTGTCGCCACTCTCCAGAGCGGCGGTCACGAGCCCCCGCACGCGGGGGTCCTTGATCCCGAACGGCTCACACTCGACGAAGTCGAAGAAGTCCGCGACCCAGCGATGCCAGACGAGCCTGAAGAACCGCGCGTACCACGGGATGGACCAGCCGTCGAGCTTCAGCGTCGGGGCGAAGAGGGCCGCGCCGTGAACGCTGTCCGGTCTCTCGGCGGCGAGATGCAGTGCCATCACGGCACCCATCGACAGGCCACCGACGATGACCACGTCGCACTCCTGCCGGAGTCGATCATGGGCGGCTCGGACGCTGGCGTACCAGTCCTGCCAGCGGGTGGCCCTGAGGTCGTCGGCGCTGCCGCAGTGGCCCGCGAGCTGCGGGCAGGAAACCGTGTAGCCGGCTCGCGCCAGTCCGACCGCGATGAAACGCATCTCGATGGGCGTGCCGCCGAGGCCGTGGATGAGCAGAATGCCGGTACGGCCGCCGGACAGATAAAGGCTGCGGTCGATGATGCCCATGATCTTCGTCCCTCTCAGACAAGCGCCAGGTTCGGTTGGCCATTGATTGATGACCGAACCTAGCCCGTACTCTCGCGGGCCACTGTTCCGGGGGTGACTTTGGCGAAATTGTGAAGGCCGCCGTCTGATGGCAGGGCACGATTAGCTGGCGAACCACACCGCTGCAGCACCTCTCAGACTTTTATTGAATATACTGAGCTGTTGAGTGGTGTCCCTGGTTGTCGGTGCTTGTCGAATGCGGCGGACTGTGCAAAGTGAGGTTGGAGCTGCTCCAACCCACGCGTTGGCAGCCGTAACCCGTGCGGCATGGCCGCCATTAGGACTAGGGAGGTTTCTGCAGATGACGGAAAAGAAATCCGTAATGACGACCCGGCGTAAGTTCCTCGCCGGCGCTGCCGTAACAGGCGCGGCGACGATCGCGATGCCACAGGTTTCGCGCGCCGAAACCGTCACGCTCAAGATGCAGGGCTCCTGGGGCGCTCAGGACATGCTGAATGAGATGGCCCAGGAT
>JAWLCO010000213.1:0-3604 GCA_041687075.1 Hyphomicrobiaceae bacterium
GGTGTAGGCAAACAGCTGACCCAGGAGGTCGGCCATGGAAATTTCGGAGGCCGTGCGGCCGTGGATCGGCTCGCCGATGGCTCTCAGCGCCTGCGCGAAGACCGCCACGGGATGGTGCGGCGGCACATAGCCCGCCCAGTAATGCACGTCGGCAGCGCGCCTGTAGTCACGGTTGATGATGCCGTGCAGAATTTCGGCGAGGAACCGGCGCTCTTTCATGTTGAGCCGGCCCATGATGCCGAAATCGACAGCGACCACACGGCCATGCTCGTCCACGAACAGATTGCCCTGGTGCATGTCCGCGTGAAAGTAGCCGTCGCGCATGGCGTGGCGAAGGAAGGTGCGCAGGACGACTTCGCCGAGCCGGTTGAGATCGTGACCTGCCGCCTGCAGCGCCACTGGGTCGGAGATCGGGATGCCGTCGACCCACTCGACCGTCAGCACCCGCTTGGCCGTCCGCCGCCAGTCGACCTGCGGCACACGGAAATCCGGATCGTCGGCACTGTTCTCGGCCATTTCGGAAATGGCGGCCGCCTCGAGCCGCAGATCCATCTCGAGCTGCGTCGTCCTCGCGAGAGTGTCGACGACGGCCACGGGCCGCAGACGGCGCGAGGGGGCATGGAAGCGCTCGATAAGCCGGGCCGCGAAGTAGAAGCTGTCGAGATCGCGCCGGAACCTGCGTTCGACTCCGGGTCTCAGGATCTTGACCGCAACCTTGCGCGGCTGGCCGTTCTCGATGACGGTTGCCTTGTGCACCTGCGCGATCGAGGCCGCAGCTACCGGCGGCCCGAACTCCGCGAAATGGCTTTCGAGCTTACCGCCCAGCGCCTCCTCGACGGCGCGGCGGGCTTCCTCCATCGAGAAGGGCGGAAGCCGGTCCTGCAGATGCCGCAGGTCGCTCGCAAGCTCCGGACCGATCAGGTCGGCGCGAGTCGCCAGGAACTGCCCGAGCTTGATGTAACTCGGCCCCAGAGAGGCAAGTGCATCCGTGATCCGCCTGTCGCGCGGCTTGCCGGCCCGGAACGGGGCGGAGATCGCGCGTATGGGCCAGGTCGCGGCATGGGCAAGCTTGAGCGGAAGTGGTGTCTTTACTCCTGGCGGAACGAATTGCACACCGTGCTGAGCCAGCACGATGCCGGCGCGGGCCAGGCGAAGCAGGTTCATAGGCGCGCTTGCCATCTCGTCTCCGGAATCAGATCCGCCAGCCCGAGTGGATGGCAGCAATGCCGCCAGTGAGGTTCCGCCACGTCACCCGCTCGAACCCGGCCTGCCGGATCATGCCGGCGAACGGCTCCTGCGACGGGAACTTGCGGATGCTCTCGACGAGGTAGCGATAAGGCTCCGCGCCCGTGCCGACGAGCTGCCCGAGCCGTGGGATGACCTGGAAGGAATGCAGGTCGTACAGGTTGTCGAGCATCGGCACCTGGCATTCCGAGAATTCGAGGCACAGGAAGTGACCACCGGGCCTCAGCACGCGGAAGGCTTCGCCGAGCGCCGCATCGATGTGCGTCACGTTGCGAATGCCGAAGGCGATCGTATAGGCGTCGAAGCTCCTGTCCGCAAACGGAAGGGCCTCCGCATTGCCTTGCACGAGCGCAACCTGCTGCGACCGGCCTTCCGCCTCCACCTTGCTGCGGCCGACCCGCAGCATCTCGGGGCTGATATCGCAAACGACCGCACGGCAACCTGGTCCGCCCTTGCGCAACATCCGCAGCGCAATGTCGGCCGTGCCCCCGGCGACATCGATGAGCTCGAACTGATGCTCCGACCGCGGCGGGTTGAGCATGGTCACCAGCTCGTCCTTCCAGAGCCGATGCATGCCGCCGGACATCAAGTCGTTCATCAGATCGTAGCGGTCGGCGACCGTCGCGAAGACCTGATTGACCAGCCCCTGCCGCTCCTCGGGCCGGACCTCGCGGAAGCCGAAGCTTGCAGCCGAATCATGATGTTCATTGCGTGCCATGGCCGGCAACATAGCTGAGCGATCAGGCAAGCGCCATGCGCAGAAAAAGCCACGCGGCGCGGGGAGCGGAGCAGCCGCTCAGTGTCCATTGCCAGCCATATCAAACAGTTAATGAATGGAGTTCCGAGGCTGGTGACAACGACGGCTGCTGGCCTCATTTTCAGCACACCCGGGGCAACTGGGCCGAAATTCTAGCTGCCGCGACGCCGCTGATCTCGCGTGACGGAGCTATCGCCGGTATTGCTGCTTCCTGCCGATAGAGATCCGCGGAGCAGCCGATTGCCCGAACTACCCGAAGTCGAAACCGTCCGGCGTGGACTGGAGCCTGTGCTCGCAGGGCGGCGCATCGTGCACGTCGAGCAGCGGCGCCCGGATCTGCGCTTTGCCTTTCCGGAGCGTTTCGCCGAACGCCTTCAGGGCCAGACCATCCTGACACTCGGCCGCCGCGCCAAGTACCTGCTGGCCCGCTTGTCGAGCAGCGAGGTGCTGGTCATGCACCTCGGCATGAGCGGCCGATTCACCATAACGCTGCCGCATCAAGGCAAACGGCGCCTGCTCGGCGACTACACCTACGACACTGGCGCCGATCCGGCGCACGACCACGTCGTGCTCACGATGGAGGGCGGCGCGACCGTCACCTACAACGACCCGCGGCGGTTCGGGTACATGCTGCTCATCCCCGAGCAGGAACTCGATGCGCATTCGCTTTTCGCCGCGCTCGGCGTCGAACCGCTGGGCAACGAGTTGACCGCGGACTATCTCGCCACCAAGGCCCGCGGCCGGAAAGCCGATCTCAAAGCCTTCCTCATGGACCAGCGCATCGTCGCCGGGCTCGGCAACATCTATGTCTGCGAGGCGCTCAATCGCGCACGGCTGAGCCCGAAACGGGCCGCGAGTTGCCTTGCCAATGGCTCCGGCGGGCCGACGGCGCGTGCCGAGCGGCTTGTGCCAGCAATCCGCTCCGTGCTGCAGGACGCCATCGATGCGGGCGGCTCGACGCTGCGGGACTACCGGCAGGCCGACGGCTCCATCGGCGGATTCCAGCACACGTTCTCCGTCTATGGCCGCGAAGGGGAGCCTTGCCTCACGCCGGGCTGCCGGGGCATTGTGCAACGCATCGTGCAGGGGGGACGCTCGACCTTCTACTGCGGAACGTGCCAGCGATAGCACGCCCCTTCCTTCATCAGATCGAGGCAGAACCGACCGATGGCTTACCAGAACATTCTCGTCGAGACCCGCGGCAAGGTTGGTCTCATCACGCTCAATCGCCCGCAGGCCCTCAATGCCCTCAACAGCGCCCTGATCGCCGAGCTCAACCAGGCCCTCGATGCCTGGGAGGCGGACGACGGGATCGGCTGCATCGTGATCACCGGCTCGGAGAAGGCGTTCGCCGCTGGGGCCGACATCAAGGAGATGCAGCCGAAGACCTACATGCAGGTCTACCAGGAGGACTTCATCGGCACGTGGGACCGGGTCACCCGCTGCCGCAAGCCTGTCATCGCGGCGGTGGCCGGCTTCGCGCTCGGCGGCGGCTGCGAGCTAGCGATGATGTGCGACTTCATCATTGCCGCCGACACGGCCAAATTCGGTCAGCCCGAGATCAAGCTCGGCGTCATGCCGGGGGCCGGCGGAACGCAACGT
>JAWLCO010000214.1:0-3578 GCA_041687075.1 Hyphomicrobiaceae bacterium
CGGCGAGATCTCGATGTACTACGACCCGATGATCGCCAAGCTCATCACGCACGCACCGACGCGCAAGGCGGCCGTCGAGCTGCAGGCGCAGGCGCTCGACGCGTTCACCATCGACGGCATCCAGCACAACATCCCGTTCCTGACGGCCCTGATGCAGCATCCGCGCTGGCAAGAGGGCAATCTGTCGACCAGCTTCATCAATGAGGAGTACCCGACGGGCTTCGAGGCCCGTGCTCCGGAAGGCGAGGAGCTGCAGATCCTGGCGGCTGTGGCCGCATTCATCGATCATTTGCACAATGCGCGCAGGCGGAAGATCACGGGACAGATGTCCGGCTGCAGCGTCCGTTTCGCCAGCCGGCGCGTGGTCGAGCTCGGCAATGGCGTCCGCCAGCGCGTGCATGTCGATGGAGAGCTGGAAGGGCCGGTTGCGGTGATTCTGCTCGATGCCGACGGAAACGCGATCGATACGCTGGAGATCGCTTCGAAGTGGTGGCCGGGTGAGCCGGTCTGGTCGGGCATGGTGCGGGATCGGGATGTATCGGTCCAGGTGCGCCCCATCCTCAACGGCTTCGAGCTTGCTTATCGAGGCATCCGCGTGCCGGCCCGCGTCTACACCGAGCGGGAGGCCGAGCTCGCTTTGCTGATGCCGATCAAGGTCGCGGCGGACACCTCCAAGGTGCTCTTGTGCCCGATGCCCGGGCTTGTGAAGGCAATCCACGTCGAGATCGGCCAGGACGTCAAAGCGGGTGACCCGCTCGCCGTGGTCGAAGCGATGAAGATGGAGAACATCCTGCGGGCGGAGCGGGATGGCATCGTCAAGGCCATCAACGCCAAGCCAGGCGACAGTCTTGCTGTCGACGCCGTCATCATGGAGTTTGCCTGAGACGAGCCCTGGCCAGCCCCAGAACGGAGGACGCATGACGCTCGAGCGTCGCATCGCGGACCTCTTCCGCATGGACGAGGACACATGGGCGCGCCACGCCAATCCCTGGAGCGTCTGGACCAGGGTGGTCGCGCTGCCCCTGCTGGTTCTGGCCGTGTGGAGCCGGGTTTGGATCGGTTGGTGGGCGCTGCCGCCGGCGGCTGCGGTGATCCTCTGGCTCTGGATCAACCCGCGAGCTTTTCCCCCGCCTCGGTCAACGGACAACTGGGCTTCCAAAGGTGTGCTGGGCGAACGCGTCTGGCTGAACCGCCGCCAGGTCTCGGTGCCGGAGCATCATCGAGCGCTGCCGAATATCCTGTCGGCGTTCTCGGCCACGGGAACGCTGCTGCTCATCTGGGGCCTCGTTCGGCTCGAGATCTGGTCCACGCTGCTGGGGCTCATTCTCGTGATGCTCCTTAAGCTGTGGTTCGTGGACCGGATGGTCTGGCTGTTCGAGGACATGAAGGACCGCCATCCGCCCTACCGGCAGTGGCTCTATTGACGGGACATGCCGCTTGACTCCCGGTGCCTGCGGCAACATGAGACGATAAGGCCGTTGGCCGCCGATCCATTAGTGCGCAAGTCAACCTGCGCCAACGAACGACACCAATCAGAGGAATCCCCATGCGCAGCTTCCACATGCCCGGCCGCTCGCCCGTCTACGCCCAGCGTGCCATGTGCGCCACCTCGCACCCACTGGCGACGCAGGCGGCCGTCGAGATCATGCGGCAGGGCGGCAATGCGGTGGATGCGGCGCTTACCGCGGCGGCGGTGCTGGCCGTCGTAGAGCATCCAATGACGGGCATTGGCGGCGACTGCTTCGCCATCATCTCCAGGCCCGGCCAGAAGCTGATCGCGCTCAATGCCTCGGGCCGGGCCCCGGCAGCGGCGACGGCGGACTGGTACGCGTCTAAGGGGATCAAGGCGATCGAGATGCAGTCGCCGCACGCCGTCACGGTGCCGGGAGCCATCGACGGCTGGACGACATTGCTCGCCGACCATGGTTCGCAGCCGCTGTCGCGCATTCTGGCGCCGGCCATCGAGTATGCCGAGCGCGGTTTCCCGGTGGCGCCGCGAGTGGCGCATGACTGGGCGAACGTCGCCGAGAAGCTGCAGGGCCACCCGGGTTCGCGCCAGCATCTGCTGCCGAGCGGGCGTCCCCCGCGCGTGGGAGAGGTCATGCGCTTCCCGGCGCTGGCACGAACGCTGAAGATCATTGCCGAGCAGGGCCGGGACGGATTCTACCAGGGCGAAGTCGCCGAGGACATCATCGCCGAGCTGAAGGAGCTGGGCGGCCTGCATACGCTGGAGGACTTCGCCGCGCAGCGCTGCTCGTATGTCGATCCGATCTCCGTCACATATCGTGGCGTCGAGCTGTGGGAGCTGCCGCCGAACAATCAGGGCATCGTCGCCCTGATCATGCTCAAGATCCTGGAGAAGACCGGCTTCGGTACCGATAACGCAACCAGCGCCGAGCGCTATCACATGATGATGGAGGCCGGGCGGCTCGCCTACGCGATGCGCGACGCCTTCGTCGCAGATCCGGAGATGGCTGGCGTGCCTGTGGAGCACATGCTGTCGGACGCGGTCATCGGTGATCTGGCCCGGCGCATCGATCCCAAGCGGCGGACGCCGGACCTTGGCCCGGTGCCGCAGCCGTCGGGCTCGGACACGATCTACCTCAGCGTAGCCGACGAGCAGGGGATGGCGGTCTCGTTCATCAACTCGATCTACAGCCCGTTCGGCTCGGGCATCATGACCCGCAAGACGGGCATCATGCTGCACAACCGCGGGCAGGGCTTCGTGCTCGATCCCAAGCATCCCAACTGCATCGCGCCCCGCAAGCGGCCCATGCACACGCTGGTGCCCGCCATGGCCATGCGCGACGGCAAGCCGTTCCTGTCGTTCGGCGTGATGGGCGCCGCGTTCCAGCCCATGGGCCACGCCTACGTGCTGACCAACATGCTCGACTTCGGCATGGACCCGCAGGAGGCGATCGACTGCTGCCGCGTGTTCTTCGAGGGCGAAGAGCTGCAGGCAGAGGAAACCGTGCCGATCGCAACCCTGGAGAGGCTTGCCGCGATGGGCCACAAGGTGACGATCCGCGGTGAACCATGGGGCGGCGGTCAGGCCGTCTGCTTCGATCACGAGAACGGGGTGCTGATCGGCGCCTCCGATCCGCGCAAGGACGGATGCGCGATCGGCTACTGAGGAACCGCCATGGCGACGCCCGCCTCACCGGTCCGTACCGTGCACGTCCGCATCGAGGGCCGCGTTCAGGCGGTGGGCTTCCGGGCGTGGGTGGAAGCGGAGGCCACCGCGCTGGGCCTGAATGGTTGGGTCCGTAACCGGCGGGACGGCACGGTCGAGGCAGTCTTTGGCGGAGAAGCAGACCTCGTCGCCGAAATGCTGCGCCGCTGCGAGCAGGGCCCGCCCGCTGCGCGGGTCTTGCAGGTCGAGGTCTTGGGTGAGGGCGTGCGTGTCGACCCTGGTTTCCGCGTCGAGCGGACTGCCTAGCCAGTCGCGGGGTCCAAGCGCGATCGGGTGCAAGGCGAGAGCAGGGAGCGGGTCAAACTCCGGCCAATGCGCGAACCTCTTCGAGAAGCCTGGCGTCCACGGTGAGGCCGTCGCGCGCGGCGGATTCCCGCAATGCCAG
>JAWLCO010000215.1:0-3512 GCA_041687075.1 Hyphomicrobiaceae bacterium
TGCATCGCAATCACCAATTGAGCCCTGAGTCGAGCTGCCAGCCCCCGAGCAATTGTGCGAAGAATTCAGTACGTCATCCAACTCGGGCGGTAGTGAGTATTTCCGACACCTGCTACTCTTCATCCAACTCAGCCGTTGATCCGGCGGCGACCAGTGATTGCGCGCGTCGGACCTCAATCGAACTCCACTCGTCAGAGCCTTGGCCTCCCGAGAATGTCCGCAAGCCTCTCCTGCTTCTTTTCGTTCTGCGTCAGGTCCAGGCCGGACAGGAGGTCCGCAATATGTCTTTTCATTAGCCCCGAAGCCTCGGCGGCGTTGCCGTCAGCTATCGCGTTGACGAGGGCACGGTGAGCGTCGCACTTGCAGGTCGTATCGCGGTGGCGCCAATAAAGGGCAATGATCAGCGATGAACGGGAAACCAGATCCCGGATGATCTCAGTGAAAATCGAATGGTCGGCGATTTCAGCCAACGTAATATGAAAATACGCCGAAAGCCTGATCGCCTCGCTGCTTTGATCTAATCTGATCGCCTCGCGCTCTCTTTCCAAATGCTGGCGCAAGTGCCGGATGTGCTCGGGCCTCGCTGACTTCGCGGCCAACGCAGCAAGCCTCGGCTCGATCAGCTTGCGCGCGTCGAAAACCTCGCGCGCCTCTTTGATCGAAGGCTGCGCGACGAAAGCCCCGCGATTCGGCTCCAGCCGCACCACACGGTCATGGGCAAGCGCCTGCAATGCGGACCGGACCACCGTTCGGCTCACCGAGTAGATGGAAGCCAGCTCGTCCTCGGGCAGCTTGGTTCCTGGCGGGAGGCGGCGGCTGGTGATGGCTTCCCGCAGGGAATCGTAGACAGGCTGCCAGCGGGCAGCCACCTTCGCAGTCTTTCTTATGTTGTTGGACTTATCGAGCATGAGACTAGCATTCCCGCAGCTTCAGCAGCGGTTGTTTCCTGGAATGGGGCTTTGTGTCGCTTCTGAGATGGCTTGCCTTTCAACCAGGAGAAAATCGGCTGAAATGACCACTGAAGCGTTTCGCTCGCGGAGGCGCATAGCCACCTATCCTCGATGTCCTGAGTCCCAAATCAACCAGATTCTCGGCAAGCTTGACCGCACATGCTACGCCATCGATGACCGGCAGGCCGTGAGCGTTCGATAGCCGTTCGGCGAGATCCGTCATGCCGGCGCAGCCGAGCACGATGGCTTCGGCCTGATCTTCTGCTACCGCGCGGCCGATCTCGGTGGAGATTTTCGACTGGGCGTCCGAGCCTGCAACTTCAAGATCGAGGACCGGGACGTCAGCCGCACGCACCCTTGCGCAGCGACTTGCCAGGCCATACCTGACGAGATTGTGCTCGATCGCGGGGACCGAGCGGGCCAGGGTCGTGATCACGCTGAACTTTCCGGCCACGAGGCTTGCAACGTGGAATGCCGCCTCGCCGATCCCGATGACCGGTGCCGGGGTGAGGCAGCGCGCCGCGTCCAGACCGGTATCATCGAAACAGGCGATGACATAGGCGTCCATATCGGGAGCCTTCTGCATTTCGCCAATGAGGCCTGGAATGGCGAAGACCTCGTCGAAATAGCCTTCGATGCTCGGCGGGCCGTCAGGGGGATTGACGGCAGTGATCTCGGTTTCCGAAGCCGCAGCGGACCGCGCCGCCGCTCCGATCTTCCCGGTCATGGAGGCAGTAGTATTCGGATTGATGACCAGAATGCGCATGATCTAGAGCTCGGCTCCGAGGTAAAGCTTCCGGACGCGTTCATCGCCCAAAAGGTCGGTGGAGACGCCCGCGAGGGCCACCCTGCCGGTGGATAGCGCATAGGCGCGCTGCGAGATGCGCAGTGCCATGCGGGAGTTCTGCTCGACGAGGAGCACGCTGACCTTGTCGTCCCGGTTGATGGCGACGATGGAGCGGGCGATGTCCTGGACGAGCTTCGGGGCGATCCCCAGCGAGGGCTCGTCGAGCAAAAGCAGTTTCGGCTTCGACATCAGGGCTCGACCGATGACGAGCATCTGCTGCTCGCCACCGCTCATCGTGCCCGCTGCCTGTGAGTAGCGCTCCTTCAGCCGAGGGAAGCGCGTCAGAACCAATTCGAGCGATCGGCTAATCTCGGCTTTGTCAGTGCGCGTGAAGGCGCCCATCAGCAGGTTGTCGCGAACCGACATGTAGGGAAAAACCCGCCGGCCTTCCGGCACCATGGAGATGCCCAGCTTGACGATCTCATCCGACGGCATGCCGTCAATCCGCTTGCCCTGGTAATGAATCTCTCCGCTCCTGATCCGCCGAAGCCCGGTGATCGCTCGGAGCATGGAGGACTTGCCAGCTCCATTGGCGCCGATGAGAGCGACCGTCTCCCCTTCACTGACGCTGAGGGAAACACCCTTCAGGGCATACACGTGATCGTAATAGAGCTCGACATCGTTGAGGGTGAGCAGGTCGGTCATGGCTAAATCCCGAGGGTCTCGTCCTCGGCGCCGAGATAGGCCTCGATCACGCTCGGGTTCTCCTGAATTTCCTGCGGCGTGCCCTCGGCGATCTTCTGGCCGAAATTGAGAACGACGATCCGGTCCGAGATGTTCATCACTGCAGGCATGTCGTGCTCCACCAGCAACACGGTGACGCCTCGCTCGCGCACGCCACGGACGATCTGGATGGCACGCCTGGTCTCTTCATGGTTCATGCCGGCGAACGGCTCATCGAGCAGCAGGACCTGCGGGTTCGTGGCAAGCCCGATCGCGATCCCGAGAGCCCGGAGGTTCCCGTGCGGCAGATTGCTCGCCAGCTCGTGCCGATAGGCCCCGAGGCCGAGGAAGTCGATGATCTCATCCGTCGAGCGTGCGAACTCCGCCTCGTCCTGCTGTGCCGTCCTGGTGCCGAAGAAGAAGCCCGCAAGATTGGCGCGCGATCGCAGGTGGTGGGCGATGATCACGTTGTCGCGCACGGTCATCGTCTTGAAGATCGTGGTCTCCTGGAACGTGCGGACGACGCCCATGCGGGCGACTTTGTGCGGGGCGAGTCCGGATATCCGCTGCCCCCGAAAGCACACCTCTCCGGACGTCGGCGAAACGAAGGAGGCGATCAACTTGAAAAGGGTCGATTTGCCGGCTCCATTTGGACCGATGACCGACAGGATCTCCCGCTCCTTCACAGTAAAGGAGATATCGTTGTTCGCAACAAGACCGCCGAAGCGTTTTGTCAAGCCAGATATTTCGAGGATATCCGGCATGGGCTAGCTCTGCTTCTGGCGGGGTAAGCGGATGCTCAAGAGGCCATTCGGCAGCACAAGCATCAGAATGATGAGGATGGACGAGTAGATCAGGAGCTGGAAAACACCCGTTTGGAACAGGAGGTCCCAGCCGAAGTAAAGAACGAACGTCCCGAGCATCGGCCCCAGAACGTAGCCGAGCCCGCCAAGAAAGCAATTGAGCATGAAGTTGATGGAATCGGCGACGCCGAAGCTCGAGGGATACATGGATTGCGTGATCGCGGCGAACATGGCTCCTCCGATGCCGCC
>JAWLCO010000216.1:0-3455 GCA_041687075.1 Hyphomicrobiaceae bacterium
CATTGGCTGTGCTCGCTCCCGTGTCAGGCGGACAAAGCCCTTGAAAGGCGGCCCGAACGACCGGCGCAAAGCGGTGCAGTGTCTCGGTGCGCGATTCGCCTTCCGTTTCCCAACCCAGCTCGGTGCGCACCACTGCAGTCCCGCAGGCAATGGCGAATTCCTCATCCTCCGCCGAGGAGACGGCTCTGGCCACCTCGCGCATCAGATTGAGCCGGCGAAACGCAAAAGCACGCTGCCGCTCGAGACGCGCGATCTCCTCCGCCATTCGTTTGCGAAGCTCGCCTTCTGCTTCGTTCGCTGTAATTGCAGCGCCTTCCAATTCGGTCAGAAAAGCTTGAACAGGTGGGATCATCGTGACAGCTCACTGGATGTTGGCGGAGGAGGATGGGAGTCGAACCCACCTGAGACCGTCTGACGGCCCCACCCGGATTTGAAGTCCGGTCGCCCCACCGGGAGCGGGACTCCTCCGTCTGGAACTTGCGCCTTTGGCGCAAAGAACTCGATGCGCGCCGGGTTGATGCGGCGGAGATCCTGGCGGCGGATCGTTAATCCGTGCCGATCAAAGAATTCCAGAATTTGGATAGCCACCTTGCGGCCATTGTTCAAGCGATCACGGAAATCGGCGGCCGTGAATTTGCCGGCCGGGGATCGGGCCGCCACGTCGATGGCGATCTCGGCCATTTTCTGGACGGTCGACCGCAGAAAAAAATGGTCGTGGGCAATCTCGTCTACATCACCGCGCCGTGCTGCCATATGCATCAGCCGCCTGACGAAAGCTTCCGGGATGCACAGATCGTTGGCGATGTCGCGCACGCGTGGCGGACGGTAGGGCTCCTGCGTCAGGAGGGGTGTTATGGCCTGCCAGATTTCCTCTTCTTCCTGAGAAAACCTCACCTCGTGGCCGGGGCGGCGCACCCACGTCCGATCGAGCGAAACCTCTCCCGTTTCGATGAGCTTTCTCAAAACGGCCGTGAAGAGCGGAGCCGGAAAAGGCGGTTTGTCTCCGGCCAGGCGCAGCTGCTCGAGGCCGATACCGGGCCGGTCTGGGTGCCTGGCGTGGAAGTCATTAAGTGTCTCGCCAATGCGCACTCTCAAGCGCTCCCAAGTGTGGGGCAGCATCGCGGCCCGACTGTTTCCATGCGGGAGAGTGACGAGAGACAGCTCCGTAACAGCCGCGCTAGCGGCAGCCTCGCCCATCGCTCGGTCGCGGAAGAAAGCGGCAAGATCGATCCAGCTCCCCGGCGGATCCAGGACGCGCCGAAGTGCAGCGGCGGGCTCTTTTTCGGCGAGCCCTTTCAGTATTGCGCGCCGTTCCGGGGTTCGCCGGCGTCGCTCAGGTGCACGGAGATCGACGAGTACGCCGCCGCCGATGGTGCGGCTCGAAGTCGTATCACGAATGACGAAACGGTCGCCCGCTGCGGCCGCAATCGGGCGTTCCAGAACCAGCTGCACAAAAGCCGTTTCTCCTGGAGCAATCGGTTCATCGCTGAGCAGAACCAGCCTGCCGGGCACTCCGGCCGCAGCGTGATGCAGCTTGATGGGAAACCACTGAGTAATCGGTTTCGACTCCGACGGCAGCACACGGACGGTGGCATCGATACGCGCTGTTGGAGCATGGAGATCGGGGTCGAGAACGACGTCGCCGCGGGTCACGGCCTCCTTGCTGATCTGGGGCCCGCTCAGGACGAGCGCGCACCTTTGGCCGGCTTCGCCGCGCTCGACGGGCTGGTCCTGGGCATGAATCGAGCGCACGCGCGCTTCGATGCCTGATGGGCTGACGACTACCCGATCGTTGATCTGCACGCTGCCCGAAAGTACCGTGCCGGTGACGGCGGTGCCGAGACCGGCCAGCGTGAACGAACGATCTACTGCGAGCCGGAACAGTCCTGTCCTGGGACGAGACGCGACACGAGAAAGCGCTGCATCGAGGCGTGCGGCAAGCTCATCCACCCCCACGCCGGTTGCGGCTGAAACGGGCAGAATTTCGCAATTCTCGAGGGCGGTTCCAACGAGAGCGTTCTCTATTTCTCTGCTGGCGGCAGCGATCCTTTCCTCGTTGACGAGATCGCATTTATTGAGCGCGACGAGGCCGTGCTCGAGCCCCAGCAGATCCATAATTGCCAGGTGCTCGCGGGTCTGTGGCATTACTCCGTCATCGGCAGCAATCACGAGGATCACGAAATCTATCCCCGTGGCTCCAGCGAGCATGTTGTGTACGAGGCGCTCGTGCCCCGGGACGTCCACGAAGCCGATCACCTCGCCGCCGGGCCGGGACCAATAAGCAAATCCCAGGTCGATCGTGATGCCGCGGGCCTTTTCCTCCTTCAGGCGGCTGGGATCGATACCGGTCAGCCGCATCACAAGGGACGACTTGCCATGGTCGATATGCCCGGCGGTGCCGACGATCATGACCTTGCCTCCTCAAGGCCGCCTCGGCCAGGATCAGCCGCTGCATCGCCGCGTACTCCTTTTCCGATGCAGGTTTTCAATTGGCCAAGCTGCGTGAGAAAAGTGGGCTCATCATCGAGGCAGCGGAAATCCAGTACGAAAGCACCTTTCTTGATATGCCCGATCACCGGGATGGGCAGTGCACGGAAAGCCGCGGCAAGCGATTCGAGACGGGTGCCTGTGCCTTTGCGGTCGGCCGGAGTGATGGCGATGCCTGCACTCGGCAGGGTTTCTAGCGGGAGCGCGCCGGAGCCAATCTGGCTGCTGCATTCGATGATGCTTGCATTGTAGTTCGTTTGAACGGCCGCAGAGATCGGGCCTTGAAGTCGCGCAGCTGCGGCCTCGATATCCTTCTGGGGCCGGACGAAGTATTTGAGCGTCGGCAATCTCTCGTGAAGGCGGGCGGGATCGCGATAGAGCTTGAGGACGGCCTCCAGAGCCGCCAGGCGAATTTTGTCGACTCGCAGCGCCCGTTTCATCGGGTTCTTGCGAATGCGCTCGAGCAGATCCTTGCGGCCGGCGATAATGCCCGCCTGCGGACCCCCGAGCAGCTTGTCACCGGAGAAGGTGACGAGATCGGCGCCCTCGGAAAGTGTTTCCCGTACGGTCGGCTCGGGCCTGAGGCCGTAGCGACCGAGATCGACGAGCGCGCCTGATCCCAGATCATTCACGAAGGGAACATTCTGCCGCCGAGCCAGAGCGGCGAGCTCCGCTGCCGGAACGGCCTTTGTAAATCCCTGGATCAGGTAATTCGACGTATGCGCTTTGAGGATCAGCCCCGTGTCTTCGCCGAGGGCCTGCTCGTAGTCGTGCAGATGCGTTCGATTGGTCGTCCCGACCTCGACCAGATTCGCCCCGGCGCGCGCCATGATATCCGGAAGGCGGAATGAGCCGCCGATCTCGATCAACTCGCCGCGTGAGACGATCGCGTCTTTGCCTGCGGCAAAGGTATTGAGCACCAGCAGGACGGCAGCAGCGTTGTTGTTGACGATTACGGCATCCTCTGC
>JAWLCO010000217.1:0-3439 GCA_041687075.1 Hyphomicrobiaceae bacterium
GCAAGACACACGCGATCCACCATGCCACGACCGGCAATCTCGACCGGCGGGGGGTCGGGGACCTGCCGACGCTGACGGTGCGGGAATACCAGGAGAAGGACTGGCTCGGCCGGGCGCTGTACCGCCTCGTGCGCAACCCGGTATTCCTGTTCGGGGTGGTGCCGTTCTACACGTTCTTCCTGCAACAAAGGCTGCCCGTTCACCTGATGCGCGCCGGCTGGCGCTACTGGCTGAGCGCGATGGCGACCAACGCCGCCATAGGCGCCATCCTGGCGACAATCGTCTGGCGGGGCGGCTGGGACGTGCTGCTGTTCGTGTTCCTGCCGACGATGCTGCTGGCCGCGATGGCGGGCATGTGGTTCTTCTACGTGCAGCACCAGTTCGAGGAAACAAGCTGGGAACACGAGGACGACTGGAACATCCAGGAGGCTGCGCTGCATGGCAGCTCGCATTACGCGCTGCCCGGCATCCTGCGCTGGATCACCGGCAATATCGGGGTGCACCACGTGCATCACCTGGCCAGCCGCATCCCGTTCTACCGCCTGCCCGAGGCGATCCGGGATCACGACCTGCTGGCAAGGTCAAAACGCATCACGCTTCTTGAAAGCTTCCGCTGCGCGCGGCTGCACCTGTGGGACGAGCAGCGCGGCAGGCTCCTGTCCTTCGCCGAGGCCCGGGCGGTTTCCGCCTGAGCCGTATGCGGTTTTGCCGATCCGCGCCGGAATCGACATTGTGGCCGGCAACGATGTGGTGCTGATTTGGTGCTGCGATAGGCTGATGCAGGTAAGTGCCCGCTTTGAGCAATCGGCGTAATGCGGGTGGCAGAGCCCGCGGCGGTCGCCGCGGGCGTCTCGGCACAAGGATAACCCGACATGACGACGCCCAAGCTCAGCTCGCTCACGCTCCTAGCGGCGGCCCTGTCCGCATCTTTCGCGCTCCAGGCCTGCAACACCGTGGACGGGCTCGGGGAAGACGTGTCTGCCGGCGCGGATGCCGTGTCGGATTCGGCCACCGACAACAAGGGGTATTGAGAATGAATATCGACCAACTCAAAGCACCGGACAACCGGATGAACGGCGCAACGATGCGCGGTTTCGGCAACCTGGATGACGGGCGAGTGGACCACGCAGGACCCGGCCTTTCAACGCGCAAGATCAACCACGACCTGCGCAATATCCTGACATGCGCGCAGCTTCTGTCGGATCGGCTGGCGCAGGTCGATGACCCGAAAGTGCGGCGGCTGGCACCGAAGCTGACCGCGTCGCTGGACCGGGCCATCGCGCTCTGCACGACATCGCGCAACGATGACACGGCGGCGAAGGGACGCCCGCACCGGCAGCGGCTCGCCCTTGCGCCGCTGGTCAACGAGGTCGCGAACACGCTCGATCTCGACCACGCGGAGATAAGCTGGATCAACAACGTCGCGACCACCGTCGAGATCGACGCCGATCCCGACGATCTGTTCCGCACCCTCCTCAATCTGTTGGGCAACGCCATCCTGGCGCTGCAGGGGCCGGGCTTTCGATACAAGGAGATCCGTGTCGATGCCCGGCGCAGTGGGTCCGGCTGCACCATCGACGTGCGCGACACCGGCCTTGGCGTGCCGCAGGCTGCGCTGACGCATCTGTTCCTGTCGTCCCGGGGGTCGACCCGTCCCGACGGCTCCGGCTCCGGCCTCGGGCTTGCGATCGCGGCCGATCTGGTCCGCGCCCATGGCGGTGACATCTGTCTCGTCCACGGCCTCGCCGAAGGCGCGTGCTTCCGCGTCACGATCCCCGACAGCCTCGCGGAGCCCGAGACGGATGCGATCAGCGAAAAGCGCAACGCGGTAGGGGCGAGATGACGGAGCGCGCGTGACGGGCACGGGTCCGAGGCCAGGTCCCGCGCGGCCCGCCAGAGCCTGCCGGACCGAGAGCCAGTTCCCGTGTTTCCAGGTCAGCGGATGACCGACATCACCGGAATGGGCGTCCGGCGCGGCCGCGCCCGGCTGCACCACGTGGCGCATATCAACGCGCTGGTCGCCGATCTGCCGGTGCGCCGCGTGGTCGAGGGCCAGCACATCATCGCCGACATGGCGCTGCCCTACGGGCGCGTCGTCCACGACTATCTGGCCTGAGCGTCGCGCGGTCAGCGCATCCACGACCCAAGAAAGAGCCAACCACATGGCGCAGAAAACGAAACTCGTGAACCTCGCGCTTCAAGGCGGCGGCGCGCATGGCGCCTTCACCTGGGGGGCGCTCGACCGCATCCTGGAGGACGGCCGGCTGCAGATCGCCGGGATTTCGGGCACTTCCGCGGGCGCAATGAACGCGGTGGCGCTGGCCGACGGCTTCACCCGTGAGGGCCCCGAGGGCGCACGCGCGGCGCTCGATCACTTCTGGCGCGCAATGAGCGACGGCGCGAAGCACAGTCCCCTGAAACGCACACCCTATGACGTGCTGACGGGCAATTGGGGTCTGCAAAACAACCCCATGTACCACGCCATGGACGCGCTGTCACGGATCGCCTCGCCCTATCAACTCAATCCAATGAACAGCAATCCGCTGCGCGATCTGGTCGAGAAGATCATTGATTTCGGGATGGTGCGCAAATGCACCGCGTTCAAGCTCTACATCTCGGCCACCAATGTGGAAACCGGCAAGGTCAAGGTCTTCCCGCGCGAGGGGCTCACCGCCGACATGGTGATGGCCTCGGCCTGTCTGCCGCATCTCTACCAGGCCGTCGAGATAGACGGCGTGCCGTACTGGGACGGCGGCTACATGGGCAACCCGTCGCTGTTTCCGTTCCATGGCGAGACCGGCACCGACGACATCGTCGTGATCCAGGTCAACCCGATCGAGCGCAAGGGCGCGCCCAAGACCCCGATGGACATCCAGAACCGCATGAACGAGATCAGCTTCAACGGCAGTCTGCTCAAGGAATTGCGCGCGATAGACTTCGTCGACCGGCTGATCCGCCAGGGCAAGCTCTCGGCCGACGATTACCGTCAGGTGCGCGTGCATGTCATCGAGAACCAGGCGGAGCTCAAGCCGCTCGGCGCCTCCTCGAAAATGAACGTGGAATGGGACTTCCTGAGCATGCTGCGCGACATGGGCCGCGAGACCGCCACGCGGTGGCTCGACCAGAATTTTGCCGATATCGGCGAACGCTCGACCGTCGATCTGCGCGCGATGTTCGAGGGGATCGGGGCCCAGCACCAGGGATAGCAATGGCAAGAAAAGGTCGTTGTCGTTGAAGCTGCGTGCGGCGTCGTCGCAATCGAGTCCGACATAGGCCAGCGCGCGTTTCGCGGGTTGCGCTTAACCGAAGGCTCCGCGCGCGGCCTCCTACACCACAGGCTGGGACACTTCTGTGGTTGCCGCCCGTAGTGCAAGAAATTTCTGACCGTTTGAGCATGTGATCGAGTGCGGTCTTCTGTCAGGCCTCGTTTTGCGGCATT
>JAWLCO010000218.1:0-3259 GCA_041687075.1 Hyphomicrobiaceae bacterium
GCGGCGGCCTGTCGCCGGACGGCACAAGGTGGGTCGCCTGCCGTCCCGGGTTCTTCCTGCATGTGCGGGTGCTGTCGCGGCTGTTCCGGCGCCTGTTCCTGGAGGGGCTGAGGAAGCTGCACCGCACCGGGCAGCTTGCCTTCTTCGGCGATCTCGAACGGCTGGCGCGGGCCGATGCATTCGCCGACTGGCTCGCCCCTTTCCGCAAATCCGAATGGGTGGTCTATGCCAAACCGCCGTTTGGCGGGCCGGAGGCGGTGCTGGCCTACCTCAGCCGCTATACCCACCGGGTCGCCATCTCGAACGCGCGCCTGATCAGCGCCGATGCCGATACCGCCGCCTTCCGCTGGAAGGATTACCGCATCAAGTCGGGCGACCGCCAAAAGGTCATGCGGCTGGCTACGCCGGAGTTCATTCGTCGGTTCCTGATCCATGTCCTGCACGACGGGTTCCACCGCATCCGGCATTACGGCCTGCTGGCCAGCTCGACCCGCAAGGCCAACATCACGAAGATCCGCACCTTGCTCAGCGTCCAGCCGCCTGAACACACCACCGCTCCGGAAGCAAAACCTGAGGCTGCCCCGCTCACCCTGCGCGAACCGTGCCCCTGTTGCGGCGGCCCAATGCGCATCGTCGAAATCTTCCGCCGCAGGCCAAAACCGATGTCACGCGCACCTCCGACGGAGCAGGCCGCATGACACATCGCCCGTCATTCGTCACAGACAATCACCGGCTACGCTCCGCAGACCCGGCCAAGCCCGCATGCGCTTATCGCTCCTCAGCGCACAAAACGACGGCAATCAGGCCGATACGCGCAGCATCACCAACCGCTACCGTGACCGCCTCAGCTGCCACACACACCTTCAGACGAGCCCCCAATCCAGCCGTCGCCTCAACCGTCCGCGCACTTTCCCCATAGATTGTGCCAGGACCCCCGCGGCTTCGTCCTTGGGAGGTTTTCCAACGCGGGTGGTTGTCGCGCGAGTGCGAAGCGTTCCACCGCAACCCGCATCAGAAAACCTTCACCTTTGCTGCCGCTCGTCTCACAGCCGGCCATCGCGGCATGGCCTCTCCAGAGCGGTCTTTCGAAAAAGGTTGCAGCATTGAAGCTCCCCTGAACTTATGAGGTGTGGGACGAACTCGGCTCGTGTCAAAGCTTTTCCTTGCTCGTTTGCACCCGGTAGATTGCCCCACCTGACAGTGACGCATTCCCTGTCGTGGGAGTTCATTCTGGCCACATCTATTGTACTCTCTTGGCCTCACAGACCACCACTTGGCAGATCAGAATGAGCTCGGTCGATATCTGATCGGATTGCTTCGATACCCTCTATCAACCCGCTTGGCAGCGCGGTCAGCGTCGGGTCATCGAAGCTCAACCCGAGATAAGCCTCGGCGATCACCGCCGCGATCACCGCTTGTACTTTGTCACGGGCGGCCTTGTTTGACCTTCGATCAGGGCGTGAGCTCAACCAGACCTTGTGTGCCGCGAAGGCGCGCGGATCAATTGTCGGTAGCCAAACGGGATAGCCTCGGGAGTCGAACGTGATCGCTTCGAACTTTGGTGCGCTGATCAGCCATTCAAGACCGACGATGCCCACGGGCTGCAGGTCGTCGGCGTCTTCCGAGAATCGACGCCTCTGGCGTATGCGACCGGCCTCCGGCTCAGGCACACGCATCGGATCAAAGCCATGTGGTCCGATGAGGTCAACGAGGAAGCCGCTTCTGTTGATTGCTCTGAAACTTTCCTTGCCCTCTGCTGCGAACGATTTATCGGCCTCCTTCAGCGCAGCCACAAAACTACGTGACGACACGTCACCACTTAGAGCAATCCCGCGCCTGACATCGTTAAGGATATCAATATCTTCCGTCGCCATCACGCCGGCGTCGATCACAATCCCCGCGTCCGCCTCATAGGCGTAGAGCGCTGAAGTCCCGATGACATGTAGCCGGTTACCGAGCCATTGCCGCTCATCGAGCTTGCGTAGAATCCGACCCGTCTCGAAAGGCAGGCGGCCGAGACCTCGCCCCTGGACTATCCGACGACGCTGGTCGATCTCCTTCGTGATGTCCTCAATGCGATCCTGCAGCAGCTTCTTGCGCTGTTTGAACTCCGCCATACGCGCGTCATTTTCAGGAGATCGCGGGCCGAGTGATTTCCGCGAGCGAACGTTGGCGTTGCCTTGGCGCGAACCGGTTCGACGAATGAGATACTCGCCACCGTTGATCTCTTCATAGGAGATGCTTCCGGAATAGCTATGCGCCAGTTCGCGGCGAGACTCGCGGATTATTTGGTAACGGTCGCGGATGTTGATCGCCTCACGAACAGCGTCGGCGTCCATCTCCTTGATCTTGAACATTCCTACACCCCTGTTTGGGTCAAACTCTTGCCTTGCTAAAATACATGCCAAATTACTGGATAAAAGGCGTTTTGGCCCATTTTTATAACATTATCAATTGTGGGCCAAAAGAAAAGAAGCCTTAGGCTCAAACCCCACTTGAGTCCTGGTAGCCAGGCGCCCATCGGCCACAGAGAAAATTTCCTCGGACTCCCGGATCTCCATACGGATTGAGACATCTGAAAATATTTCAAAGAAGACAAGGACCTGCCGCGCTGCACACGACAGGTCCGAGGCGCGAGAACTCCCACCACAGGGAATGCGTCAACCTGACAGGTCGGCGTCTCTGCCCTATCGTATCGCCATCCGATTCAATTCTCACGGTCCCGCACTACCCCGCCCCCTCCTCGCAGCCGCGGATGCGGGCGATGTGGTATTCGTCCGCGCTGCGGGCGTTTCGCTTGCTCGCGCGAACTTGCCGACATTCCAAGGCCTGCTCGACGGCGTCGTGAGACTCCTCCGACCGGCCCCCGACGGCCTCGCCGCACAGGCACTGGCCGCAGAGGCGCAGCTACGCGTGGCGTACCCGCCAATTGAACTGCTCCCGGGCTTTTCGGGCATCGCCACGCCCGACAGGGTCTTCGGGCTATTGGAAGAGGAGTTCGGCAGAGAGGTCGTAGAGCGCACCGTTGCCAACATTCTAACACCAGCGGAAGACCCAGACCTCTCGGCTCACCGGACGGTAATAAGCCTCGCTCGCGGGTCCTTTAACATCTTCTCCGGCCTGAAGGCCGGAGATTTTCAAGAGGCCTAAGGCCTAAGCGACTTGAACAGTTCGCGCTTCATCACCAGCCCAACGGCTCGGCTCCACGCCCGGAGTGTTCCCCCGGTGCAAGATCACGCCCGCGGCATTGCGGTCGGCG
>JAWLCO010000219.1:0-3153 GCA_041687075.1 Hyphomicrobiaceae bacterium
CGGAGGAGGCGCCCCCCGGGAAGGATGCGTTGAGCATCATTTCCCATTCGGTGCCTCACGAGACCGCAGCGGCACAGGTGAACGTGTGCCGCATTCTCGTCGTCGACGACCACGAGTCGAACCGCGATCTGCTCATCCGGCGTTTGAGCCGAGAGGGGCACACCGTCACCACAGCCGCGAGCGGCGAGGAAGCATTGGCGCTTGTCGAGCAGGAGACGTTCGATCTCATTCTTCTCGACCTGCTGATGCCGGGGCTGAGCGGTATTGATGTCCTGGGTCGGCTCAAGAACGATCTGCACCACCGCGATATTCCCGTCATCATGATTTCGGCACTCGATCAGATCGATAGCGTGGCGCGGTGCATCGAAGCCGGGGCCGAGGATTATATGCCGAAGCCCTTCAATCCTGTGCTGCTCAAGGCGCGCATCAATGCATGCATCGAGAAGAAGCGGCTCCGCGAGCGCGAGAAGATCTTTGTCGAGCAGTTGAAAATCGAAAAGGAGAAGTCGGAAGCGCTGCTTCTGAATATTCTCCCGATGCCGATCGTGTCGCGCATCAATCTGGGCGAGACGATCATTGCCGATCACATTCCGGATTCGACGATCCTTTTCGCCGACCTGGTCGGATTCACAGGGCTGTCAGCGCGGCTTTCCGCAACGAGGCTCGTGAAGCTGCTGAACATGCTGTTTTCGGAGTTCGATCGGTTGTCGCTCGAGTTCGAGCTGGAAAAGATCAAGACCATCGGTGACGCCTACATGGTTGCCGGCGGCCTCACGGGCCGCAATTCCGACCACGCGACCGCGGTTGCGCAGATGGCTCTCCGCATGCTCGAGGTATCGCGCAGCACCAGCGAGGTGCTCGGCCTGCCTCTTCAGCTTCGCATCGGTATCGATACAGGCCCGGTCGTCGCCGGCATCATTGGCACGCACAGATTCATTTATGATGTCTGGGGCGATACGGTGAATACGGCAAGCCGCATGGAATCCCACGGAGTTGCGGACGAGATAAACGTGACGGACGCGTTGCACCAGCGTCTGCGCGATGGTTTCGTCTTCGAATCACGCGGTATCATCCAGGTCGCCGGGAAGGGAACGATGCAGGCCTACTTTCTGCGCGGCGTGAAGGACTGACCTGGGCCGGGGAGCAATGTCAATTGTTTCACAATCTTCGTTTCGCCTTGTGCGTGCTGCGTCAGGATGGCGCCATCGCACCGGGCGGTAAGCTGGCCATGAATACCAGTGGTGGTGGCCTGTCGTGCGTGCATGGGCATGGCGGCACCCAGCCCAGTCAGGTGACAGCGCTTTACGGATGGGAGGCTGTGCTGTGACCGACGGGCTGTCGCGATTGTTCGCGCCGCGCACCGTAGCTGTCGTTGGCGCCTCGTCCGATCCGCGGCGGATCGGTGGCCGGCCGATCGCGGCGATGCTGGAAAAGGGCTTCAAGGGCACGATCCTGCCGGTAAATCCGAACAGGGCCGAGGTGCAGGGCCTGCAGGCATACCCCTCCGTTGCCGAGCTGCCGGAAGATCCCGACGTCGCCATCGTCGCTGTGCCGGCCGCACTGGTATGCGAGACGATCACCGAGCTTGCGAAACGCGGCTCGTCCGCAGCCATCGTGTTCAGCTCCGGTTTTGCTGAAATGGACAGCAAGGGTAAAGCCGAGCAGGACCGAATGATGGCGGCAGCTAGAGCCGGCGGGATGCGCATTCTTGGGCCGAATACGCTGGGCCTCTTCGACCTTCGCACCGGGTTCTGCGGCAGTTTCACCTCCGCCTTTGATGTGGGTTATGCGCCTGTCGGCCGTATCGGCATCGCCAGCCAGTCGGGCGCCTACTGCGGGCATATCGTCAGCGTCATGCGTGGCCGCGGCCTCGGTATCGCAACGGGTGTGATGACGGGCAATGAGGCCGACATCACCCTTGGGGATGTGATTGCCCACATGGCTGCAGACGACGGGATCGACGTCATTGCCGTCTATGCAGAAGGCATCAACCAAGGCGAACGCTTCGTTGCGGCGCTCGAGACGGCACGGCAAGCGCGGAAGCCGGTCGTTGTCATGAGGGTCGGACGTAGCGCGATCGGAGGCGCGGCGGCGAAATCGCATACGGCGGCCATCGCCGGCGATGATGCGGTTGCCCGGGCCGTGCTCGCAGAATGCGGTGCCGTCGAGGCGCGATCCACGGATGAGTTGCTCGATATCGCGCAGCTCGCTACCCGCCGCATTTATCCCACCGGCAATACGCTGGGCGTCATCACGATCAGCGGCGGTGGCGGTGTGGTTATCTCCGATGCGGCGGAGGAGCTTGGACTTCCGATGCCGGAAATGCCGGCCGACGCGCAAAAGCGGCTGAAGGAAGTTCTGCCATACGCAGCCCCGCGCAATCCCGTCGACGCCACGGCGCAGGTATTGAACGATCTTTCGTTGATGGGCAAGTTCGCGGACGCCGTGGTGACGGAGGGCGGATACAAATCAATTCTTGGTTTTCTCACTTACACGGCGGCTTCGCCGAGCCTGGCCCCGCGATTGCGCGAGCAATTACGCATATTGAGAGAGAAGCATCCCGACAGACTTTACGTGCTCAGCGTAGTCGGCGACCAGGAGTGCATTGCAGGTTACGAAGCCGACGGCTTCACCGTCTTCGAGGATCCGAGTAGGGCTGTCGTCGCGATTTCGGCCATGGGCCAATTCGGCGATGCGTTCGTGCGTGCATCCGGATTGCCGCCGCCGGAAGTTCCTGGCATCGACTTGCCAGATCACACGCCAAACGAGGCGGAGGCGAAGCGGCTGCTGGTCGAGGCTGGCATTTCCTCTGCATCGGAAGCGATTTGCCGAACCGTAGAGGCGGCGGTCATCACTGCCGAGAGTTTCGGTTTTCCTGTGGTGATGAAAATTGTCTCGCCAGACATCCTGCACAAATCCGAGATCGGCGGCGTGTTGCTCGATGTCGCCGATGCCGGGTCCGTTCGGAAGGGTTTCGAAATGCTGACCGAGCGCGCTGAACGTCATGCGCCGGGAGCGCGCATCGAAGGTGTGCTGGTTGCGCGGCAGCTCAAGGGTGGCGTCGAATGCATTCTCGGCGTTCATCGCGATCCGACGTTCGGCCCGGTGGCGATGGTCGGCCTGGGTGGCGTCTTCGTCGAGGTCATGAAGGAC
>JAWLCO010000220.1:0-3056 GCA_041687075.1 Hyphomicrobiaceae bacterium
AGGAAGGAGCCGTTCGAGGAGTAAAGACCGAGCAGCCTGCGGACCTCTTCCCGGATGGCAGGCAGGTCGCGACGTTCAATGAGGGCACGTCGCTCGAGACCGTAAAAGAAGAGGAATACGTACCCGATGTAGGCCCCCGGGTCGCGCCGCCCATCCGCGAGCCACTCCAGGTAGGCGGCCCGGCAGGACGGGGCGATGCTGTCGTAACAGGGCCAGTAACCCATGCTCTCGCCACTGCGAGCGGGCGCTCGACGGTCGATCGGCAGCGTCGGGTCGATGAGTGCTGGTTCACTCGTTCGAAAGCCACTGCGTGGTGGGAGCTGCTGCCCTACGTAGATCATGCCTCCGGGGAGGTCGAAATCCTGGACCCTCACATGTTCGCCCGGCGGAATCCATCGAGCGGCGGTCGGCGGCTTGCGAATGGCGGGCGTCGCGAGGGGCGGCGGAGCGCTCGATGCTCCGAACTCACTTCTCGTCATGCCGACGGAAAGCTCGAAATCCTTGGCCGTGTCAGGCTCGTCGGGAGGATTCCTTCGAGCGGCGGTCGGGGAATTGCGAATGGCACGCGTTGGGATGGGCGGCTGCGTGCTGGATGTTCTGATCTCGCTTCCTGGTGTCTTCTTCCGTCGAGCCGCGCTCTTGCTCGCGTACAGCACGACGCCGACCAAACCCATCAGAAGCAGCCAAAGCACAGGGATCCCTCCGGTCGTCACGACGACGGGGACCATATCACCTGACGGAGGGGCTACCCGTGCCAAGCGCCGAAATCATCACGGCGGGTTCCGGGACTGCGCTGCCGCGGGCTAGAGCACCGATCAGGAAGAACCGAAGCGATTTCGATCCCTTGACGCGCACGGCGAGAGGGGGATCGACACGAGCACGGCAGCTCTGATCTCCTCGCTCCGAGCCCGGCCAGCGTCCGGGGAGGAGCGACGAGATGAAGCGATGGAGTCCGCCGGTCAAGCCGACTCGTCGAGAGGAACTTCTGCTGAAGCGGCTGACGCGAACACGCAAGCTCTTCGGCTTCCTCCGATTGCACCGGCACGAGATCTTCACCGACGAGTTCCAGCAGGAACTCGAGGGCATGTACCGCAGGACCGGGGCGGGCGCCGAGCCTCACCCGCCGGCGGTGATGTGTCTCGCCTTGGTGCTGCAGGGCTATCTCGGAACGTCGGACGCCGAGGCCGTGGAGATGACGGTCGTCGATGCGCGGTGGCAACTGGTGCTCGACTGTCTGGGAGCGGAAGAGCCGCTGTTCTCGCAGGGCGCGCTGCAACAGTTCCGTGAGCGGCTCATCGCGGCCGACATGGATCGTCGCCTGCTCGAACGCACGATCGAGGTCGCGCGCGAGTCCAAGGGATTCGACTGGAAGAAGCTGCCGAAGGACCTCCGGGTTGCGGTGGACTCGCGCCCTTTTGATGGTGCCGGGCGGGTTGAGGACACGGTCAACCTGCTCGGCCACGGGGCACGCAAGCTGGCGGAGGGCGCGGCTCGACTGCTCGACCTCCCTCTCCAGACCGTGTGCAAACAGGCAGGTATCCCCGTGCTGCTCCATCCCAGCGTCAAGGCGGGGCTCGACGTGAACTGGAGCGACCCGGAGGAGAAGGACGCGGCGATCGACGAGCTGACGAAACAGGTCGCCAAGCTTGTCGAGTGGTTGCGCAAGAAGAAGCTGGAGATCGAAGAGCCCTTGCGGCCGTATCTCGAGGCCGTGGTGCAAGTCCAGGAGCAGGATCTCGAGAAGCGTGGGGACGGAACCACGGGGATCCGGCAGGGGGTCGCGCCCGACAGGCGGATCTCGATCGAGGACAGCGAGATGCGTCATGGGCGCAAGAGCCGCAGCAAGCGATTCAACGGCTACAAGGAGCACATCGCCGTCGACCTCGACAGCGAACTCGTGCTCGCCTGCGCCGTGACGCCCGCGAATCGACCGGAAGAGGAGGCGACGCCGGAGCTCGAGGAGGACATCGACCGACTGGGTCGCAAGGTGGCGGAAGCGCACGTCGACCGGGCCTACATCAACAGCACGCTCGTCGATCACGTCCTTGAGGTGAAGGGCGAGGTCGTCGCGAAACCGTGGTCCGCGAGAAACAACAACGCGAACCTCTTCAAGAAGAGTGACTTCAAGTTCAACATGCGCGATCGAACCATCACGTGCCCGGCCGGGCAGGTCGAGCCGTTCGAACCCGGCGATGTCGTGCAGTTCGACCCCGAGGTCTGCGGAGCGTGCCCCCTGCGAGCCCAATGCACCCTCGCGGCCTCCGGGCGCGGACGGAGTGTCAGCACGAGCCGCGACGAGGCACTCCAGCAGCGCCTGCGCAAGCTGCAGAAAAGTTCGTCAGGGCGGGCGCGCATGCGACAGCGCGTCCACGTGGAGCACCAGCTCGCTCGGATGGCGGCGCGGCAGGGCCCCAAGGCCCGGTACCGCGGCGTCCGCAAGAACCTCTTCGA
The DNA here is from genome assembly GCA_041687075.1 of Hyphomicrobiaceae bacterium. Taxonomy (GTDB): domain Bacteria; phylum Pseudomonadota; class Alphaproteobacteria; order Rhizobiales; family Hyphomicrobiaceae; genus ZC4RG25. The sequence goes on from JAWLCO010000220.1 coordinate 2,452, forward strand.
TGCCCGCCGTGCAGCGGCCATCTCGAATCTCGAGACGATTCACCGCAAGGCCAGCGGGGCTGGGTAGGTGCGGTGCGACGCTGGCGGCAACCTGTTCGGTGCTCTAGAGGCCACCGGCGAACAGGTTGCGGGCGATCACCATGCGCTGGATCTGCGAGGTGCCCTCGTAGATCTGCAGGAGCTTGGCGTCGCGCATGAGCTTCTCGACGGGGTACTCGGTCGTGTAGCCGTAGCCGCCGAACACCTGCACCGCGTCGGTGGCGACCTTCATCGCGGCGTCGGCGCCGAACGCCTTCGCGTAGGCAGAGGTGATGGCGTCGAGCTTGCCGGCGCTGACGAGGGCGGCCGCCTTGAGCATGAGCAGGCGCGTCGCCTCGTAGCTGATCGCCATGTCGGCGAGCATGAACTGGATGGCCTGGAAGTTCGCGATGGGCTGGCCGAACGCCTTGCGCTCGAGGGCGTATGCGCGGCTCTCGTCGATGGCCCGGCGCATGAGGCCGGTCGCCCCGGCGGCGATCCAGGGGCGGCTGCGGTCGAAGGTCTTCATCGCGAGCTTGAAGCCCTGGCCTTCGGGGGCGAGCATGTACTTCTTCGGGATCTTCACC
>JAWLCO010000221.1:0-3027 GCA_041687075.1 Hyphomicrobiaceae bacterium
GGAGCGGGGGAGCTTTGTGCATCGAGCAGAAGGATTTATCGCCGGAACGGCTTGCGGACGAAATCGAGCAGCTGTCCGCTGATCCGGACAGGCTGGCGAACATGGCCGCATCCGCAAAGTCACAGGGGCGCCCGGACGCGGTGGTTCGTCTGGCCGATCTCGTCGAGGAGCTCATGGGCTTGCGGCAGCCGCCGCGCCAGCCCGGTGAGCGGGGCAATACTTGAGGGAAATCGATGGAAATACCCCGCGGTATCGGGACCATTCACATTCTGGGCATCGGCGGCATCGGCATGAGCGCGATCGCCGAGATTCTGCACGCCAAGGGCTTCAGTGTTCAGGGCAGCGACCAGAAGGAAAGCGCCAACGTCAAGCGGCTGCGGGAAAAGGGCATTCGCGTCTTCGTCGGGCATCAGGCCGAAAACCTGGCGGATGCTAGATTCGTCGTCATCTCGACGGCGGTGAAGGAGGGCAACCCCGAGCTCGAGGCCGCCCGCCAGAAGGGGCTGCCGATCATCCGCCGTGCAGAGATGCTCGCGGAGCTGATGCGGCTCTACGCGACGGTCTCCATCACGGGCACCCACGGCAAGACGACGACGACCTCGCTCGCCGCACATATATTCAACGAAGCCGGGCTCGACCCGACGGTGATTACGGGTGGCATCATCAACGGATGGGGCTCGAACGCGCGGCTCGGGGCAAGCCCCTGGATGATCGTCGAGGCTGACGAGTCGGACGGCACGTTCGTCAAGATCCCGACCCAGATCGGAGTTGTCACCAATATCGACCCGGAGCATCTCGACTACTTCAAGACCGTCGAGAACATGCACCGCGAGTTCGAGGCGTTCTATCGCAGCATTCCGTTCTACGGCCTGATGGTGACCTGCACGGATCATCCCGTGGTGCGGGACATGATCGAGCGGTTGCAACTGCGCCGGGATGGACGCCGGCTGGTGACCTATGGCACGCAACCCGGCGCCGACATGGTGCTGGGCGACGTGCGGTATGATGGCCTCAACACCATCTTTGATGCGGAGCTCGGAGGTCGGGTCACAGGCGGAGCAAGGAGCATTCGCGGATGGCGCGTTCCGATCCCGGGCCAGCACAATGCGCTCAACGCGCTGGCAGCCGTCGCCGTAGCCGCCGAAGCGGGCATATCTGACGATGTCATCCAGCAGGCGCTCGCGTCGTTCAGCGGCGTGAAGCGCCGGTTCCAGCTCACCGGCACCTGGAACGGCGTCTTCATCTTCGACGACTACGGCCACCACCCTGCGGAGATCTCGGCCGTCCTCAAGGCCGCACGCGCGGGCGCCAGCGGACGCGTGATCGCCGTCATCGAGCCGCACCGCTACACGCGCGTGCGGGATCTGTTCCAGGACTTCTGCGCCTCGCTTCAGTCGGCGGACAGCGTCATCGTCACGCCGCTGTACTCCGCCGGCGAGCCGCCGATCGACGGCATCGATCACACCTCGCTGGCCGAGGGCATCCGTTGCGCAGGACATGCTTCCGTGCTTCCCGTCGACCATGAGCAGGATGTCGTGCCGGTGCTGCGGGAGATCGCGCAACCCGGCGACATGGTGATCTGCCTCGGTGCAGGGAATTCCACGGACCTCGCTCATGCGCTGCCTGAGCTTCTCGGCGGCGAGGCCAGGCTCGCGGGGGCGGCATCATGAGCTTTCCGGATCTGACGGGCGACTTGAGCGCGCGCATGCCGGACCTCAGGGGACGGCTCAATGCCAACTTCGATCTTTCGAGCTTTACGTGGTTCCGCGTCGGCGGCCCGGCACAGGTTCTGTTCACGCCTGCCGACGAGGCAGATCTCGCCTATTTCCTCTCACATGCCCCGGCCGATCTGCCCGTGACGGTCATGGGGCTCGGCTCGAACCTTCTTGTCAGGGACGGCGGCGTTCCAGGCATCGTCATTCGCCTCGGACGCGGCTTCTCGGAGGTAAAGGCAGAGCCTGGCCACCGTCTCCGTGCCGGCACAGCGGTTCCCGATGTCAAGGTGGCACGCGCTGCAGCCGATGCGGGGATTGCGGGATTGGCTTTCTATCGCGGCATTCCGGGCTCGATCGGCGGTGCACTGCGGATGAACGGTGGCGCGCACGGCACCGAGACCAAGGATGTGCTCGTCGAGGCCCGTGCCGTAGACCGGCAAGGCAATATCCACGTGCTCTCGCTCGCCGACATGGGCTACAGCTATCGCCACTGCAGCGTGCCTGCCGACTGGATCTTCACCGAGGCCACGTATCAGGGCCGGCCCGGCGAAACGGCCGAAATCCTCAAGCAGATGGAAGAGGTTGCGACTTACCGCGAGGAGAACCAGCCCACGCGCGAGCGCACCGGTGGCTCCACGTTCAAGAACCCGCCGAGCCACAGCGCCTGGAAGCTCATCGACGCCGCCGGCTGCCGCGGCCTGCGTGTCGGAGGCGCGAAGGTCTCCGAAATGCACTGCAACTTCCTTATCAACGAAGGTAAGGCCACCGCGGAAGACATCGAGCGGCTGGGCGAAACGGTGCGCGCGAAGGTGAAGGCGAGCTCCGGCGTCACGCTCAACTGGGAGATCGTGCGGCTGGGCCTGCCGCTGGATGGCCGGCCGACAGGCGAGGCGTTGGCTTCGTGAATCGGCGCAAACACACCACAACGTCATCCCGGTGCTCGTCACCGGGATCCAACTTGCCGCTCGCTCCGGCGCCTGTGGCTGGCTGGGTCCCGGGTACAAGGTCCGGGATGAACCCGTTGGCAGAAGCCAGGACATTTGGGTCATGACCACAGAAACCGCAGGCCGCAAATACGAGCACGTCGCCGTTCTGATGGGCGGCTGGTCGGCTGAGCGGGAGGTGAGCCTCAACTCCGGGAACGCCTGCGCGGACGCGCTCGAGGCGGCCGGATATCGCGTCACCAGGATCGATGTCGACCGGGACATCGCGCGTCGCCTCAAGGAGGTGGCGCCCGACGTCTGCTTCAACGCTCTCCACGGCCGCTGGGGCGAGGACGGCTGCATCCAGGGGCTGCTCGAAGTCCTCGGCA
>JAWLCO010000222.1:0-2971 GCA_041687075.1 Hyphomicrobiaceae bacterium
CAGCATGACGGGCACCTCGATGAGCACGCCCACAACGGTGGCAAGCGCTGCTCCGGAAGAAAAGCCGAACAAGCTGATAGCAGCCGCGACGGCGAGCTCAAAGAAGTTGCTGGCGCCTATGAGAGCCGATGGCGCAGCTACACAGTGGGCCTCTCCCGTGATCCGGTTCAGCAGATAGGCCAGTCCCGAATTGAAATAGACCTGGATCAGGATCGGCACTGCCAATATGGCGATGATAAGTGGCTGGGCGATGATTTGCTCACCCTGGAAGCCGAACAGCAGCACCAGCGTTGTCAGTAGAGCAATTAGAGAGAGTGGCTGGAGCTTGCCAAGCAGCGCAGCCAACGCCGGTTGACCACCACCCGACAGCACACCGCGCCTTACTACCTGCGCAATAATGACCGGCACGATGATATAGAGGGCCACGGACAGCAGCAACGTTTCCCATGGAACCGTGATGGCGGAGAGCCCAAGCAATAGGCCGACGATGGGTGCGAACGCGACCACCATGATCACGTCGTTCAGGGCAACTTGGCTCAACGTGAAGTGCGGCTCGCCATCCGACAGGTTGCTCCACACGAATACCATGGCGGTGCAGGGGGCCGCCGCCAGCAGGATCAGGCCGGCGATATAACTGCTGATCTGATCGGCTGGCAGGTAGGGCGCGAACACGTAGCCAATGAAGAGCCACCCCAGCGCCGCCATAGAGAACGGCTTCACCGCCCAATTGATGAACAGCGTCACACCGATCCCCCGCCAATGCTCCTTCACCTGGCCCAACGCGGAGAAATCGATCTTCACCAGCATCGGGATGATCATAAGCCAGATGAGAACAGCGACCGGGAGATTGACCTTGGCGATCTCAGCGCCACCGATGGCCTGGAAGACATCGGGGAAGGCATGCCCCAGCGCGACGCCGGCCACGATGCACAGCACGACCCATGCGGTCAGATAGCGTTCGAAGGTGGACATCGAAAATCTCGTCAGCTCTTCTTGGATTGCGCAAATGGCCGCGCACAATCTTTGACAGCTTGCAAAAATGATTTCAGCGGCTCCAACGCGGCGGGATTCAGCGAATAGCAGATCCGCGGACCATCAATCTCGCCGGTGATGATGCCTGCAGCTTTCAAGATTCGCAGGTGTTCAGAGGTGGTCGATTGAGCGAGACCTACCTGATCGACAATGTCGCAGCCAATACATGACTGCCTCTCATGAAGCAGCCGCACGATACCAATTCGCACCGGATGACCTAGTGCTTTGGCGAGTACCGCCAGGTCAGCATCATTTGCTGATGCGAGAGCGGGCGACTCTCGTTTACGAATCCTTACTGGCACAGATTCTCACTTTCATCGCCAATCGACGATAAGCGATGTATAGACTCGATGGGCTGCGTCAACAGCATTCGATGCGACCAATGTCGCCTGCCGGCCGTTTATTTCGATAATTCTGGAATTATGGTTGACTCGCGGTGGGGAGCGCGTATGCTATCCGTATGAATACAGATGACGCAGCCGCACACCTCGAAGCGTTGGGCAATCCCACGCGCCTCAAGATCTACCGCCTTCTCGTACGAGCCGGTGACGAAGGGATGTCGGTCGGCAATCTGCAGGCCAAGCTCGAAATCGCTCCGTCAACGCTCTCCCATCACCTCAAGGCCCTAGTCCTAGTGGGGCTGGTCACGCAGGAGCGGCAGTCGACGACGCTCATCTGCCGGGCCAATTACGACGTTATGCACAGCTTGATCGACTTTCTCGTTGCCGAATGCTGTGTCGACTCGGCGTGCCCGCCAGATCAGCATCCAAAGCGAAGAGCCCGATCCGCATCGATCGTTTGACAAGGAGCGCCGACAGTGGAACAGCGCAGAGCGAAATCCGTGGCCATCATAGGGGCCGGTCCGGTGGGTCTTGCAGCGGCCGCACACGCCTTGGAACGCGGGTTGAAGCCCATCGTGCTGGAAGCCGGGCCTCATGCGGGCGAGGCGGTACGCCAGTGGAGTCACGTCCGCATGTTCTCCCCGTGGGAATACAACGTGGACCGAGCGGCGCGGAAGTTGCTTGAGGACGCGGGGTGGAACGCACCGGAGCCGTTGCACTATCCCACCGGCGGCGAACTCGTTGCGCAGTACCTGGCGCCCTTAGCCGAGCGCACGGCGCTCCGGGATTACGTACATACGTCCAGCCGCGTCGTCGCGATCAGCCGCGCGGGTTTCGACAAGGTCAAAACCCAGGGTCGCGAAAGCGCGCCATTTTCAATCCGATACCGGAACGGCGCAGGTACGCTTTCGCTTGAAGCGGATAGCGTCATCGATGCATCCGGAACATGGTTCAATCCCAATCCTGCCGGCGCCAACGGGCTCACCGCGATTAGCGAGGACGAGGCGCAGAACGCCATCGCGTATGCGATGCCTGACGTCCTGGGCAAGGACCGATCGCGCTATGCCGGAAAAGGTGTGGCGGTGCTCGGCGCCGGGCACTCGGCCATTGGCACGCTCATCGATCTCGTTCGCCTTGCCGAAAGCGCTCCGGGAACGCAACCGATCTGGCTTCTGCGCGGCGATAACCCGGAGAAAGCCTTTGGCGGCGGCGCCAGTGATAAGCTTTCTGCTCGGGGTGAGCTGGGTGCCACCTTCGCCAGATTGGTGAAGGACGGCAAGCTCGCACTGGAAGCCGGGTTCCAGGCAACGCACCTCACGAAAACTGATGCCGGTCTTCGGATCGGCGCCGGATCAGCGTGCTGCGGCCGCCATGTTCTTGTCGATGAGCTTGTAGTCGCGACAGGGTTCCGGCCTGACTTCTCGTTCGCACGCGAGCTGCGTCTCAGCCTCGATCCCGCCCTCGAATGCCCGCCAGCTTTGGCACCACTGATCGACCCCAACGTACACAGCTGCGGCACCGTAAGGCCGCACGGCGCCCGTGAGCTGGCTCAGCCAGAACCGGGTTTCTACATCGCCGGCATGAAGTCCTACGGCCGC
>JAWLCO010000223.1:0-2956 GCA_041687075.1 Hyphomicrobiaceae bacterium
AGCGCGATCGACTATCCCGGAGTCGACCTGGCCGGCTTCATGGGAAATCTCGTACCGGCCACGCTCGGCAATATCGTCGGCGGGGCGCTGATCGCCGGACTCTACTGGTTTGCCTACCTGCGCGGCCGGCCAGCGGATACATAGACACTGGCGGAGGCGGATGGGAATCGAACCCACCACCCGCTGCGCACGGGCCACTGGTTTTGAAGACCAGGGGGGCCACCAGACCCCGATCACCTCCTCAGCCCCCATTCATCGCGCGACGTCTGCCAAGTGGCTCTCGCGCTCGAGGCGAGCGGCCACCACGAACCGGCGGTCGCCCTCGCGCCGCGTGAGACCCGTGGCGTCGAAATACTCGAGCAGGGGGATACTGTACTTCCGCGATACGCCCCAGATCACCCCAGCCTCCCGGGCGAGGAATCCCTCCTCCCGGTCAAGCTTCTCGCGGACAAGGTCTGCTGCCCGCTCCATGGCCTGCCGATGAAACACGATTTCACGCTGCTGAACCCGGTCCATTGTCCTTACGAGCGTGCCTGCATGAATGAGCCAGCGCAGGGCTGCGTAGCGGCTGTCACCAGTCGTCACCGCGTGGACATCGGGGGGCATTAGTCCGCCCGCAAGAAAGGCCCTCTCGATTTCGCTGACCAGGTGAGAAGCGCTGGGCGGCATTGCGACGGGATCGAAGTCGCGCAAGCGGAAGAGACCGCGTTCGCACACGATCTCGCCCGTGACGACCAACCGGTTCACGACGGCATCCAGCACGTCCCCTGGCGCCGCTGCGTTCCGAAGCATCTCGCGCGAGTGGCCCGGTTGCAGAGGCTCATTGCGATGCAGCTCGGCGAGCCGCGCGAGCACGCTCTGCCGCAAGGTCTGCCATGACCGCTCATCAATGATCAGGTCGCGGGCCAAGCGCACCGCCGATGGCGGCAACAGGCTGGCGATCCTGCTGTCCGCAAGTCCGGCCATCTGGGCGATGTCGTTCAAGCCAACGCCCGCAGTGCCCGCCGCTTTCAAGAATGCCGCAATGGCCCGATCGGGATTTCCGGACGCGAGGTGCACCAAATGCTGCGGCACCTGCCCTCGACGGCGCCGCCGCGCTGCTGGTGCCAACACCGTCCCTCCCGCTACTGTCATTGGTGGCGAAGCCAGCCTGAGGATGAACGGCTCGCGCGCCGGCACTGCAATGTCCTCCGCACAATGGAGCTGGGCGACCGCATCCTGGCCGGGCTCGAGCGCACCCTGCTCCAGCAGCCGCAATCGCGCGCCGACTTCGGTCGTGCCGAACAGAAGCCGGAGCTGCTGACCGTTTTCGAGGGCACGGGGACCGGCGCCGAGCACCCGGATGACAACATCGATCCAGGTGCTGTGCGGAATTGTTCCCGGAGTTGCAATCGCCATCCCACGTCTCAGATCGCCAAGCTCCACGCCACGCACCGCGACTGCCGTCCGCCGGCCGGGCAGCGCCTGGCGCACCGGCTCACCATGGATCTGCAGGTTACGAGCCTTGGCTCTGAGGCCGACTGGGACGAGTTCGAGATCATCACCGACGGCAAGGCTCGATCTCCGCAGCGTTCCCGTGACCACCGGGCCAAAGCCCGGCATCGCGAAGACGCGGTCGATCGGAAGGTAGGCGAAGCCGCAGTCGGCACGCGGCATGGAATTGCGGGCAAGCTCATCGAGCGCTCCGGCGAGGTCGCTCAAGCCCTCTCCGGTCTGGGCGGAGCAGACGATCATCGGCATCGGGCTGAAGCCGGCGCTTTCGAGCAAGGAATTGATCGCATCCCGGTGCTCTGCGTTCTGCTCCCGCCGCGCGATATCCACCTTGGTCAACGCGACCACGCCACGGTGGATGCCGATCAGGCGCGCGATGTCGAGGTGCTCCCTCGTCTGCGGACGGATACCCTCGTTCGCATCGATGACGACCAGAACGCCATCGAGCCCCGTCGCGCCGGAAATCATCGTGCGGACGAAGCGTTCATGCCCCGGCATGTCGACGAGGTCGATCACGGCGCCTGCGGTGCGCAGCACGGCAAACCCGAGCGCGATAGAGATGCCGCGCCGCTTCTCTTCTTCGAGCCGGTCCGTATCGACGCCCGTGAGCGCCCGGACGAGCGCCGTCTTGCCGTGATCCACGTGTCCGATGACGCCTACGACCGCCGCCGTCATGCCGGGCCCACCGTTCCGCGACTGTGAACCGCCCTCTTCAGAGCAGGCAACTGGGCGGCCAACTCGCGGCCGTCCTCGAGGCAGCGGAAATCGAGAACGACAGAGCCGGATTGAATTCGCCCGATCACGGGCACCGGCAGCCCACGCAGCAGGCCGGCAAGGCGGCTCGCCGACAGACCAGTTGCGTTCCTTCGGCTGGCCGGCGTGAGGCGCAGTCCCGCGCTCGGCAGAACCTCAACGGGCATGGCGCCGCTGCCGATCTGGCTGGTGCAGCCGACGACCTCGACCCGGGCAAATCGATCGAGCGCATCCTCGAAGGCAGGTGCAAGCTCCCGCGCCACGGCTTCAATCTCGAACTTCCGGCGGCTGAGCAGCCTCAACGCCGGCAGGTCCGAAGCCAGCCGCTGGGGTTCAAGGTAAAGCCGCAGCACGGATTCCAGTGCCGCAATCGTGACCTTGTCACAGCGAAGCGCCCGCCAGAGCGGATTGCGCCTGATCCGCGCGATCAGATCACGGCGGCCGGCGATCAGGCCCGCCTGTGGGCCACCGAGTAGCTTATCGCCGCTGAAGGTCACGACATCGGCCCCGGAGCTGACGGTTTCAGCAACCGTCGGCTCCGGCGGCAGGCCGTATTGCGCGAGGTCAACCAGGCTGCCACTGCCGAGATCGACAATGAAGGGCAGCCCATGCTCGTGCGCGATGGCCGCCACCTCGCATTCGTCCACGCCGGCTGTGAAGCCGACAATCCGGTAATTGCTCGTATGGACCTTCAGCAGCGCAGCCGTCCGTG
>JAWLCO010000224.1:0-2949 GCA_041687075.1 Hyphomicrobiaceae bacterium
GAAATTCAAATACGACACGATCGATGAAAAAGAGGTCACGGTCGTTCAGGGCAACATCGATTACGACCCCGAGGCGGATTTCGAGATCGAGCTCGTCGGACATCACGAGCTGAAGAGCAGCGATTTCTATGGCGCCGGATGATGCCGCCCGCAAATCCTGGAAGATTGGGCAGGCGGCCAGCAGGGAGCAATGAAATGGGCCGGGGTAAGACGTCCGAAAAGCCGCCGAAGCGCTTTTCCATTGCCAGGCAAGTCGTGTTCGCCTCGGCTGTCATGCTGATGCTGGCGGTCGGGGTCGGCGGTTGGGCCGCAACCGCGGCGCTGCAGGGCGCGGTGATTGCGCCCGGCACCTTCGTCGTCGAGCGCAATGTGAAAAAGGTGCAGCACAACTACGGCGGCATCGTTTCCGAAATCAACGTCAGGAACGGCGATCTGGTCGAGGCCGGTGAAATCCTGCTGCGGCTCGATGCGACGCAGATCCTGGCGGAAATCGGCATCATACGATCTCAAACCGTCGAGTTGACTGCACGGCGTGCACGGCTGGCGGCAGAGCGGGATAATCTGGCGAACGTCGCGTTTCCGCCGGGCTTCATTGACCAGGGCGAGGACGCCAGGGCGGCGGCCGAGGGCGAAGTGCGCCTGTTCGAGGAAAACCGGAACACGCGGGAAAGCCAGAAGGAGCAGCTGCGGCTTCGCATCGAGCAGCTCGAAGAGGAAATCACCGGCCTTTCGGCTCAGCGTGATGCGAAGAACGGCGAGATCAAGATCATCCGGCAGGAACTGGATCAGGTTCGCAAGCTCTACGAGAAGCAGCTCACGGCAGTGACACGTGTTTACGCCATGGAGCGCGAGGAGCAGCGATTGAGCGGGGAGCTCGGCGGCCTCATCGCGCAGATCGCCCGAGCCAAGGGGCAAATCAGCGAGATCAGGGTGCAGATCCTGGCCGTTGATGATAACGCGCGCGCGCAGGCCCAACGCGAATTGCGGATCATAGACGGCAAGCTGCCGGAACTTGCCGAGCGCGAGGCGGCCGCCCGTGACCGGCTGCACCGGGTCGATATCCGCGCGCCGCAAAAGGGCATCGTGCACGAGCTTGCGGTGCATACCATCGGCGGCGTCATCACCGCGGCCGAGCAGATCATGATCATCGTGCCCGAGGAGGACAATCTCACCATCCAGGCACAGATTGCGCCGACCGACGTCGACCAGGTTGTCGTCGGGCGGCCGGCGAAGCTGAGGCTCTCGGCCTACAACCAGCAGACGACACCCGAGATCGACGGGCGCGTCATCCAGGTGTCGGCAGATGTGACGATCGACCCCAAAACCGGGCAGAACTATTATATCGCCCGCCTCGAAATGGAGGAAAAGGAACGCCGCCTGATCGGCGACCTGAAGCTGGTGCCGGGCATGCCGGTCGAAGTCTACATCTCCACCGGCGAGCGCACGGCGCTGTCCTACCTCGCCAAGCCATTCACCGATCAGATGAACCGGGCGTTTCGCGAATAAAGCTCCACCCTCAGCCACTACAGGGCCGCAAGGTAGCGTGGCAGCTCCGCCTCGTACTCGGGAAAATAGCGCGAAATGACCGTTACGTCGAAAGATCCGAGGATCGACTCCTTCTGCTCGCGATCGAGCAGAAACCGGAAGGAGGCCTCGATGCACTGCTCTGGCGTGAACTGATTCCCCGCCAGTCGCGCGCAGGTGTCCTTGGCCACGGCCACGCGGTGGTGCGTTTCGCCTCTGCCTTCGCGGACGGTTACCTCGAATGTGAGCGGGTCGGCATCGCTCAGCCGCTTGACCTCAATCATTTCCGCCTCCGGTCTCCCATCTCTCTCGCGTCAAGCGGAAAGCTTGTTGCTGGATAGTGCTGCCAATACCATCTCACTGAAAGGGGCCATTGTACCCGGCTCGACCCCGTTACGCCTGACAGACCAAACTCAGGGAGGCGAGAATGCAAGCGGCTCAGGTCATGACGTTCGGTGCGGCAACCATCCAACCGGATGCTTCGATTCGGGAGGCAGCGCGCATGATGCTCGACTACCGCATCAGCGGCCTGCCTGTCGTCGACACGGACGGTAACCTGGTCGGCATCATCACCGAAGGGGACCTGCTGACCGGCATAACGGGCGACCGCCACCGCCGCCGCTGGCTGGAGTTCATCCTGGATCCCGGCGACTCGGCCAGCGCGCCACAGGCACCCCACGCGCAAACGGTGGGGGACGTGATGACGAGGCAAGTGATTACGGCTGCTGAAGACACACCCGTTCAGGCGATCGTCAAGCAGATGAAGACGAACGGCATCAAGCGAGTGCCGGTCGTCAGGGACAATAAAGTCGTCGGCATTGTCAGCAGGGCAGATCTCCTGCGGGGGCTGGCGTTGGAAGCGAAGATGATGCCCGGCGCAACGGCCGAGGATTATGCGCTCAGGGATCGGGTGCTCGAAGCCATGGCAAAGGAAGTTCGTGACAGGCGCAGTTCCATTAATGTTCTGGTTCAGAACGGCACGGTGGAGTTGCGCGGCGCCATGGCGGATAGAACACTGCCGCCCAGGCTTGTTTCCACGGCGCGCCAGATACGCGGGGTCAAAGATGTAGTGGATCGCTTGGTCGTGGTCGGTGCCGACTCGGTAAAAGCATGAACGCCAGCACCCCGATCGCTTGCCGGGTTCGCGCTCAGCTCGATAGCATCGATTGATAAAGGCGTTCCGTGTCCTCGCGGCGGTTGAGCTCGGTACCCTCCGTCATGAGTGCTGCGGCTCCAGCGGCCATGCCGTAGCGCACCGCATCACGGATGGCATGGCCGCAGGAAAGTGAATAGACGATACCGCCAAGCATGCTGTCACCGGCACCAACCGCGCTTCGGATCGGCACGTCGAGCGCCGGGAAATGCTCCGCCTCCCGAGCCGTCACCAACAGCGCGCCGTCAGCGCCCAGCGACAGAACGACGATT
>JAWLCO010000225.1:0-2785 GCA_041687075.1 Hyphomicrobiaceae bacterium
CCTCCCGCTTTTCGGGATTTCGCTCACGCCTCTCCAGGCCGGAGTTCTGGCCCTTGGGCTCAACGTCGGTGCCTATGGAGCGGAGGTGGTGCGTGGTGCCGTTCAGTCTATCGGCCGCGAGCAGTATGAGGCTTGCGTAGCCCTCAACCTCACACGCTGGCAGGGCCTGCGGCATATCATTTTACCCCAGGCATTCGTGGTCATGCTGCCGACCTTCGGCAACAACGCTATCGAGTTGCTGAAGGCCACCGCCATCGTATCCCTCATCTCGCTGGCAGACATGACGTTCCAGGCGCAGGTCGTGCGTGCCCAGACTGGCAGCACGATGGTGCCTTTCATGACGATTCTCGTCATGTACTTCCTTTTTGCCTCGATCATCTCTTGCGGCGTGCGCGGCCTTGAACGGCGCCTGACGCGCGGCCTGGACGGAATCCGGACCTGAGGGCGCCATGGATTGGGATTGGGCATTCGTTCGCGAAATTCTTCCGACCCTGCTCGAGGGCGTGAAGATTACGATACTCGCCACTCTGCTGGGCTCTGCTTTGGCGGCGATCATGGGGCTCGTCTTTGCCATCGCACGCAGGTCGAGCAATCGCCTTTTCGCGCGCACCGTTTCTTTCGTCGTGGAGTTCATTCGGGGCACACCGCTGCTGGTTCAGCTCTATTTTCTCTTCTACATCCTGCCGGACCTCGGCATCACACTGGCGCCGCTGACGGCGGGCGTGATCGGCCTTGGGCTGCATTACGGGACCTATACGGCCGAGGTTTACCGTGCGGGGATCGACAACGTTTCACGCGGCCAGTGGGAGGCGGCGAAAGCCTGCAATCTCAATTCCATTCAGACCTGGATTCACGTCATTCTGCCCCAGGCGGTTCCGCCGATGATTCCTGCGCTTGCCAATTACCTGGTGGCGATGTTCAAGGAGACGCCGCTGTTGTCCGCTGTGACGGTGCTGGAACTCATGAACCAGGCGCGAAGCGTCGCAAATTTCAATTACCGGTATCTGGAGCCGATGACGCTCGTTGGCGTGTTCTTCCTGATCATCAGCCTCGCTTCGGTCTTCGTTCTGCGCGCGTTGGAGCGCCGCTTTGGCCAGATCGGCTGAGGGGGATGATTTCATGAGCCTGCCATCCATTCAACGCGCGACTCTTGTCCCCGACCTCGATGATCGCCCGGTGCGTCGGCGCATCGGTCTCATCGTGCTCGCCACCGATCACACGACGGAGCATGATTTCCGGCGCATGGTGGCCCGCGATGATCTTGCCGTTTACACGGCGCGTATCGCTTATGAGAACCCGACGACCCCGGAAAACCTGCGCCGGATGCAGCCGCGCCTGAGCGAGGGGGCGGCGCTCATTCTGCCGGACGAGACGGTCGATGCCATCTGTTTTTCGTGCACGTCGGCGTCGGTAGTGATCGGAGATGCCTCAGTCGAGGAGGCGATACAGACGGCAAAGCCCAACACTCCGGTCGTCACGCCGCCGCTCGCAGCCGTAGCTGCGCTGAGGGAACTCGGGGCGCGGCGCATCAGCATTCTGACGCCCTATACGGTCGAGACGAGCGCGCCGATGGCGGAGTATTTCGTCGGGCATGACCTGAATATCGCGAGCTTTACCTGCCTCGGATTCGATGACGACCGCGAGATGGCACGCATCAGGCCGGCCTCTCTGATCGACGCCGCCATTGCCGCCACTGCTCCGGGAGCAGAGGCCCTGTTCATCTCCTGCACGGCACTGCGCTCCGCTGCGGTCGTGCCGGAGATCGAGCGCGTTATCGGCCGGCCGGTGGTGACGAGCAATCTCGCCACCGCGTGGCAATGTTTGCGGCACTGCGGCGAGGATTCGCCGAGGCCTGAGTGGGGGCGCCTCATGGCTCTGCCTCACGTCACCGCGTAAGGGGGCATCGCATGTCCGATGGGCCCGTGACATTGGCTCATATTCAAACTGCGCGCCATGCCTTGAAGGGTAAGGTGCTGCGTACAGACACGATGCATTCGCCCAGCCTCACCCGGATGGCTGGAATTCCGGTTCATCTGAAAATGGAGCACCGTCAGGTAACGGGCAGCTTCAAAATCCGTGGTGCCACGAATGCGCTGGCGAACCTTTCCGCAGAGGCGAAAGCGCGCGGCGTCGTTGCCGCGTCGACTGGCAATCACGGCCGCGGGCTGGCGCATGCGGCTGCAGCCGAAGGCGTGCGCTGCGTCGTCTGCATGTCGAACCTGGTTCCGGCCAACAAGGTCGAGGGCATTCGCGCGCTGGGCGCCGAAATCCGAATCATCGGTCGCTCCCAGGACGATGCTCAGGAGGAAGTGGATCGGCTCGTCGCTCAGGAAGGCATGACGATGGTGCCGCCTTTCGATGATCCGGCGATCATTGCGGGGCAAGGCACGCTCGGTCTGGAAATCGTTGAAGATGTGCCCGATGTGGAGGCGGTTCTCGTTCCGTTATCCGGTGGTGGTTTGGCGGGGGGAATTGCAGTCGCGGTGAAAGCGCTGAAGCCGAAGGCCCGCGTCATCGGCATTTCCATGGCGCGCGGCGCGGCGATGCATGCAAGTCTGGCCGCGGGCAGACCGGTGCTCGTTGAAGAGGAGCCGACCCTGGCAGACTCACTGGGCGGTGGCATCGGCCTCGAGAACCGCTACACGTTCCAGCTTGTGCGCGATCTGCTCGACGACGTCATACTGCTTGGGGAAGAAGACATCGCTGCCGGCATTGCACACGCTTATCGGGAAGAGCGCGAAATCGTCGAGGGCGCAGGTTCTGTCGGTATCGGCGCCATTATCGC
>JAWLCO010000226.1:0-2761 GCA_041687075.1 Hyphomicrobiaceae bacterium
GATGCGGATCGCCTCGGCCCGGATTGCGAAATCGGGAAGGTGCGTGGCCAGGGTTCGCTTGAGAGAGATGCGGGTGGTTTTGCCGCGCTCGAGCCGGCCTATGTCGGCCGCAACGCGGGCGCCGAAGACGACCGTTTCGAGCAGTGAGTTGGACGCAAGCCGGTTGGCGCCGTGAAGCCCTGTGGACGCGACCTCGCCGGCGGCCCACAGGCCCGGCACGCTGGTGCGCCCCCACTCGTCCGTCCGTACGCCGCCCATGTGATAGTGTTCGGCGGGCGCGACCGGCAGGGGCTGGGTGACGGGATCAAGGCCCGCCGCCTTGCACCGTTCGTAGACGGTCGGAAATGCCTCGGGAAAGCGCGCGCCGATGGCATCGCGGCAGTCGAGGAACGCGCCACGGCCTGCTGCAATCTCGCGGAATACGGCCCGGGCGACCACGTCGCGTGGAGCGAGTTCCGCATCCGCGTGCCGGCCAGCCATGAACCGCTCACCGGCCTTGTTGATCAGCACCGCGCCTTCGCCCCGCAAGGCTTCGGTTGCGAGCGGTGCCGGATCGATTCCTGCGTCGAGTGCAGTGGGGTGAAACTGGACGAACTCGGCATCGGCGATGGTCGCGCCGGCACGGGCGGCGATGGCGATGCCTTCCCCGCGCGCGTGTGGCGGGTTGGTCGTGACCGCATAGAGCGCGCCGATGCCGCCCGTTGCCAGTACGACAGCGCGGGCGCCGTCGAGCACATGCATGGCAGCCGGATCGTCGGCGCGGGCCAGAGTGACGCCCGTGACGCGGTCGCCGGTCTTGATCAGCGACAGCGCCGAGAAGCTCTCGAGTACCGTGATGGATGGGGTCCGCCGCACGGCATGTATGACGGCTTTCATGATGGCCCGGCCGGCCCTGTCGCCGGCCACCCGCACGATACGGTTCGCGGAATGTGCCGCCTCCCGGGACAGGACGAAGTGGCCTTCGAGATCGCGGTCGAACGGCACGCCATAGGCCAGCAGATCGCGTACGCGGTCGCCGGCCTCCGAGGTGACGATCCGGGCGATGCGCTCGTCGACGATGCCGGCACCGGCGCGGACCGTGTCGGCGGCGTGCAGATCGGCCGTATCGCCCTCACCGACGGCTGCTGCGATGCCCCCTTGCGCCCAGGTGCTTGATGCGCCCTCGCCAAGCGGCGCCGGAGAGACGAGTGTGACCGGGGTGGGCGCGAGCTTCAGGGCGGTGAACAGGCCAGCCAGCCCCGCGCCGATGATGACGATGTCGCCACCAGCGGTGACCTGATCTGCTCGTCCGCCCTGGATCATGGCGATGTACTCGAGCCGCCGCGATTGAAGGATGAACGCGTGGGCGGCTCAGAAACCTCAGTTCGTGAGATTGATCATACGCTCGACGGAGCGCCGCGCGCGCTCGGCGACGAGCGGATCGACGGTCACCTCGTGGCGCATGTAGACGAGGCTTTCCAGGATGTTCTGCAACGAGATCCGCTTCATGTGCGGGCAGAGATTGCAGGGCCGGATGAACTCCGTCTCCGGCGCCTCAGCCGAAACGTTGGAGCTCATCGAGCATTCCGTGACCAGCACCACCTTGGCGGGCTTGTTCTTCTTCACCCAGTCGATCATGCCGGACGTGGAGCCGGTGAAGTCGGCCGTCCGGATGACGTCGGGCGGGCACTCGGGGTGCGCGATGATCCTGAGGCCCGGGTCGGCCGCCCGGAAGGCCTCGAGCTCTTCGGCCGTGAAGCGCTCGTGCACCTCGCAATGGCCCTTCCAGGTGATGATCTCGACGTTGGTCTTGGTCTGCACGTACTTCGCGAGGTACTCGTCCGGGATCATCAGAACGCGCGGCACGCCGAGGCTTTCGACGACTTTCACCGCGTTGGCCGATGTGCAGCAGATGTCGCTTTCGGCCTTCACCTCGGCCGAGGTGTTGACGTAGGTGACGACCGGAACGCCGGGATAGGCCTCGCGCAGCATGCGCACGTCCTCGCCGGTGATCGAGGACGCCAGCGAGCAACCAGCCCGGAGGTCCGGGATCAGCACCGTCTTGTCGGGATTCAGCAGCTTCGACGTCTCGGCCATGAAGTGCACGCCCGCCTGGACGATCACGTCGGCATCGGCGCGGGCTGCCTCCTTGGCGAGCTGCAGGCTGTCGCCGCGGATATCGCCGACGCAATGGAAGATCTCGGGCGTCATGTAGTTGTGCGCCAGGATGACCGCATTGCGCTGCTTCTTGAGGTCGTTGATGGCCTTGATGATGGGAGCGAACTGCGGCCACTCCAGCGGGGTGACGATCTTGGAAACCCTGGCGTAATAGGGCTCCATTTCGCGCGCCACCTCCGGCGTGAACGTCAGGTCAGGCATCGGCAGTGCGTCGCGGCTCTCGGCTGCCGGGGCGCGGGTTTGGAACTGGACCGTGGCCATCTGGGGGTGCTCCCTCGTGGTCTTCACGCCAATGCTCAATCTGAGCATTATCGCGATATGAAAAAACTCCGGATAACACCGGTTGATATGCTCTCGATGAGCATTGGCTTGTTGAAGTTAAGATATGACACTTAAGCACCGATTTCCAGAGCGGCGTTGCTCTGTCTCCGGAGTGCTGCAATGCATTTTTGCTGGGGAGGATGATTGCGCCGCGGCGGTATTCGAGAATCGACGGCAGTGACGGTACCAGTTCCCCTCCCCCTTGCGGGGAGGGGTTAGGGGTGGGGGTGAATTGAAGCCGTTGAACTCCTGGCTCCACCCCACCCGCGCGGCTGCGCCGCGC